>DAIUFU010000030.1:0-890 GCA_036844405.1 Burkholderiaceae bacterium
AGCGCCGCAATCACCGCCCTGGTAAACCCCGCCGTATCCGCGCTCCCGCCCAGATCACGCGTACGGATGCCGTCTTCCGCAATCGTGCGCGTCAGGGCCGTGCGCAGGCGCTGCGCCTTGTCGGGCAATCCGCAGTGTTCGAGCATCATCGCTGCCGACAGCATCAGGGCGGTCGGGTTGGCGACGCCCTTGCCGGCAATGTCGGGAGCCGAACCGTGCACGGCTTCGAACATGGCGGCGTCGGTGCCGATGTTGGCGCCGGGGGTGACGCCGAGTCCGCCAACGAGGCCGGCGACGAGGTCGGACAGGATGTCGCCGAACAGGTTGGTGGTGACGACGACGTCGAACTGCCAGGGGTTGATGACGAGTTTCATCGCGCAGGCGTCGACGATCATGGTCTCGAACTCGAAGGCGTCGCGGTAGCGTTCTTCGTACAGTTCGCGACCGATGTCGAGGAAGATGCCGGTCAGCGCCTTCATGATGTTCGCCTTGTGCACGAGCGTGACCTTGCGCCGGCCCAGGCGGGCGGCGGTCTCGAAGGCGAATTCGAGGATGCGGCGGCTGCCGACGCGGGTGTTGATGCCGGTGGCGACAGCGACGGCGCGCCGGTCGTCGCCAACCGGAACGTAGTACTCGTGGCCGACGTAGAGCCCTTCGAGGTTCTCGCGCACGACGATGAGGTCGATATTCTCGAAGCGTCCGCCGGGCACGATCGTGCGCGCCGGGCGCAGATTGGCGTAGAGCGTGAATTCTTCGCGCAGGCGCACGTTCGACGAGCGGTAGCCGCTGCCCGCCGGAGTTTCGAGCGGCCCCTTCAATGCCAGGCGTGTGCGCCGGATGCTGTCGAGCGTGGCCTCGGGCAGCGGGTCGCCGGCGACACGCACACCTTC
>DAIUFU010000030.1:900-10999 GCA_036844405.1 Burkholderiaceae bacterium
CCGATGCCGTCGCCGGAGATCAGCGTGGCCGGGATTCCCGCCCTCACGGCAGTGCCCGAATCGGATAGCGGGGCCGGTTGCCGCGCAGAAGTGGATGTCGTCATGAAAGCGGGTTTTCCTCCTCACTGGGGCTGCCTTCCGGAAGGGGCAGCAAAAATTCTGAACCGGCCCGTCCGGGCGGCCCTTCGACGCGTGCGTCGGCCCATCATCCAGCGCGGGCCTCGACGCACAACCCGGTTCTTGTCAGCGCGTCATCCGATGTGCGTCGTTCTGTCGTCCGGCGTGCCGCCCCATCATCTGACCTTCGTCGTCCCATCATCTGGCGCGCGTCGAGCCACCATCCGGCCTGCGTCGGCGCATCATCCGGCGTGCGAAGGTGCAACGCCATGTTGCGGTACTTTCAGGTCGCGATACCCGCATTCTAAGATGCGGACTTGACCTCTTCTTGACCGGGATCTCTTTTGCCACCCTTCATCCAGTTCCTGATCACTGCCAACGTCATCGTCTACCTGCTGCAGGGACTGCTGGGGCCGGTGCTCATCCAGTGGTTCGCACTGTGGCCCGGACACTGGTCGTGGATCCTCGTGACCCCGTGGACGCTGGTGTCGTACAGCTTCCTGCACGGCGGCCTGATGCACATCGCGTTCAACATGTTCGCGATCTGGATGTTCGGCTCCGACCTGGAACGCGTCTGGGGCCCACGACGACTCGCGGTCGCGTACTTCCTCGGCGTCGTGATGGGCGCACTCGCGCAGATCGTCGTTGGCGAAGCCTTCGGCGGCGGCGGCCTGCCGGTCATCGGCGCATCGGCCGGCGTGTTCGCCGTCCTGCTCAGCTACGCGATCGTCTTCCCCGACCGCCGCGTCATGCTGCTCTTCCCGCCGATCCCGATGCCGGCACGCGTGTTCGTCGCCCTGTACGGCGCCATCGAACTCATCCTCGGGGTCACCGGCACGGCGTCCGGCGTCGCGCACTTCGCACACCTGGGCGGCATGCTCGGCGGCTGGATCGCGTGGCGGTACGGGAAGTCGCGTTCGCGACGCGATGACTGGTGGCGGTGAGGGTTGCGCCGGCGGGATCTGGTTGCGATGCCTTTGGGTGCGGGGTCAGGGCACTACCCGCCCGTAACGCTGCGAAACACTGCACTTCAGGCCGGTAGAACGGTTCTCCAGCGCGAAAATGCAGCAGATCGCAGCGTTTCTCGCGCCTGGCCCTCACCGGAGCCAGGCGCGCGCACCGCTGTACTCGCAACGCCGCAGGGCACTACCCGCCTGAACGCCCGAACCGGTTGTACGATGCCGGCACGGAACGCGCCCCTGCATGCGCGTGCGTGACTGCAGGCCCACCCGCCTGCCTGCCTGCGACAAGAACCCGACCCGCCTCATGAAACATCTGCTACCGCACGAAGCCCACGAATTCATCCGGAAAACGCCGGACGCGCTGTTCATCGACTGTCGCAGCGATCCGGAAGTCTTCTTCGTCGGCTACGCGCTCGGCACCCTCCACGTACCCTGGTACGACGCGCCGGACTGGGACTTCAACCCGGATTTCGTCGCCGACGTGAAGAGTCTGGCGGGCAATGCCCTCGACCGGCCGATCGTCCTGATCTGCCGCAGCGGCAAGCGCTCGGTGGAAGCCGCACACGCGCTGGAAGAAGCCGGTTTCACCGACGTCTACAACGTGACACACGGCTTCGAGGGCGACCGGAACGAGGCGCGTCAGCGCGGCAAGCTCAACGGCTGGCGGCATGACGGGCTGCCGTGGGAGCAGTATTGAGCGTTTCGCGCCCGCTGTGGCTACAGATCGGGAGCAGGAGAATGCCGCAGGAGTCGGCCACGATGTCTGCGGGCTTCTGATCCGTACAGGCGGCCGACTGCTGCGACCGTCCGCATGCGGTCTCCGGGCATCGGAAATCGTTCGCTACGAGGCCGAATCATCGCGGATCGTCAATTCGCCACCTGCGCGGTGCGCCTCAGTGCAGCACCAGCGGATGCTGCATCAGCCCCTCGAAGCGCCGCAGAAAGTCGTCGACCTGCTCTTCCGACGGCTGGCTTTCGATCAGATCCTGCACGTCGCTGCGGAAATGTTCGGCGAGATCGCCGCCGATGTAGATTTCCTTGCCGCCGAACTTGTCCATGATCTCGAAGCCGCCGACCTCGCCGTCGGGGCCGTGAAAGGCGACCACGCAGTAGTTCTGGCTGTTGTAGATCATGTTCATCTGGCACCTCGCTGTGTCAGTTCTCTGTCGGCGGCCGGATCGACCGCCATTGCCGGCAGGTCGGTCCGGACCATCACGTACGCTGCGGGACTCCGGTCCGTCGGGATCTTCGTGCTTCCCGATCCCGGAGTTCCCGCATCGCCGTGTCTTTGCTCATCGTAGCGCCCCGCGCGCGCCCATGTGTATCGTGGCGCACACTTTCCGCTCTTTTCTCCAATGGAGATCGGGCGGGCGGAGCGGCTTTCAAGCATGGTAGCCGGATTCATACAGACTTGAATCATTATTTGCAATATACCTTCAACAGACCGGTGATGTCGCCGGCTGTCGTTTCCGGCTGCGGTGCACCGCCCGGGAGATCCGGGTGCAGGGGAAACACGGTGCCGGAGGACGACGGCACGGGCTCAGTGGCTGCCCGGTCGCCCCCGCCTCAACGCTTCCAGAACGCTGGCGTGAAGACCACGAAAAAAGTCAGCAGTTCGAGCCGGCCGGCAATCATCGCGACGGCGAGCAGCCAGGTCTCGGCGTCGCTCATCGCCGCGTAGTTGCCGGTCGGCCCGTAGCGCCCGAGCGCCGGGCCGATATTGTTGACGGCGGCGACCGAGGCCGACACGGCGCTGGTGAAGTCTTCGCCGGCGACCAGCAGCAACAGGGTGATGGCCAGTTGCGTCAGCCACCACAGCAGCATGTAGGCGAGCACGGCGAAGATCAGGCGGTTCTCGACGACCTGGCCATTCAGCGTCAGCGGGGCGATGGCGCGCGGGTGCACGAGGCGGATCAGTTCGCGGTGTGCCTGCTTCATCAGGATGCGCGAGCGGATCATCTTGATGCCGCCGCCGGTCGAGCCGGCCGATGAGCCGACGCAGGCGAGAAACAGCATCCACAGCGGCGCGAAGAGCGGCCAGGAGGAATAGTCCTGGCCGACGAAACCGGTGGTCGTGCCGACCGACACGGTGTTGAAGAGCGCGTGGCGCAGTGCTTCGGGCAGCGCCGGATACTGCCCGCTCAGGTGCAGGTACAGACCGAGCACGAGCGCGCTCCCGAGCAGCAGGATCCAGACTGCCGGCGCCTCCGGATCGCGCCGGTAGGCGTCCAGCGAACGCCGGTTGAGGGCGACGAAATGCGTCGAGAAGTTCACGGCCGCGATCAGCATGAAGACGACGAGCACGGCCTCGACCGCCGGCGAATCGAAGGCCGCAATGCTGGCGTCGTGCGTCGAGAAGCCGCCCAGCGCCAGGGCCGAGAAGGCGTGGCAGACCGCTTCGAACCAGTTCAGGCCGACCCAGTGCAGGGCGAGGATGCAGGCGACGGTGAAGCCGGTGTAGACGAGCCACAGATACTTGGCCGTCTGCGTGATGCGCGGCGTCAGCCGGTTGTCCTTCATCGGCCCGGGCATCTCGTTGCGAAAGAGCTGCATGCCGCCGACGCCGAGCAGCGGCAGGATGGCCACGGCCATGACGATGATGCCCATGCCGCCGTACCACTGCAGCGCGTGGCGCCAGATGTTGACCGATTGCGGCAGATGCTCGATGCCGCTCAGAACGGTGGCGCCGGTCGTCGTCAGGCCGGCAATCGCCTCGAAGCAGGCGTGCGTGAACGACAGCCCCGGAATCTCGAGCAGCAGCGGCACCGCTCCGGCCAGCGACATCAGCATCCAGCCGAGGACGACGAGCAGGCTGCCGTCGCGCGGTTCGAGTTCACGCCGGTAGCGCCTCGTCGCCCACCACAGCAGCGCGCCGGCACCCAGGCAGAGCGCGCCGGCGGCGGCGAACGACGTCCAGGCGCCATCAGCCACCGCCAGCGACCAGCCCAGCGGCAGCACGAAGGTGCCGGCGAACACCATCAGCAGGCTGCCCAGCACGTGCGCGATGACGAGCAGGCGTTTCATCGCGCGCTCCCGGGCCACCGCTCGCTGGCAGCCGCTGGCCCGATCCTCGCCGACGGGATCCCTGCCTGCCGATCGTCCCTCGCAGCGCAGGTCATGGCGTCAGAAGAATCCGACGCTGACTTCGAAGAGTTTTTCGATCTTCGGGATCAGGCGCTTGTTGTCGACGAAGACGATGACGTGATCGCCGGAGCGGATTTCGGTGTCGTGGTGCGCCATCTCGGCTTCGAAATCGGGCGTGGCGCGCCCGCGCGCGGCCGGCTCGGGCGCCAGCGGCTCGCCGTCGCGCGAGCGCACGACGGCGCCAATGGTCGCGCCGCGTGGCAGGTCGATTTCCTCGATGCGCCGGCCGACGACCTGCGACGACTGCGGATCGCCGTGTGCGATCAGCTCGAGCGCCTCGGCCGCACCGCGGCGCAGCGAGTGCACGGCGACGACGTCGCCGCGGCGCACGTGCGTGAGCAGCTGGCCGATCGTCGTCTGCGACGGCACGATGGCGATGTCGATGCGGTTGCCCTCGACGAGATCGGCGTAGGCCTGGCGGTTGATGAGCGCGATCGTGCGGCGCGCGCCGAAGCGGCGCGCCAGCATGCACGACATGATGTTGGTCTCGTCATCCGACGTGAGTGCGACGAACAGATCGGTTTCGGCCACGCCTTCCTCGGCCAGCAGCGTCTCGTCGGTCGAATCGCCGTGCAGGATCAGCGTCGAGCCCGGCAGTTGTGAGGCGAGATAGTTGCAACGCGCACGATCGCTTTCGATCACCTTGACTTCGCAGGCCGTGCCGAGGTGGCGCGCCAGGCGCAGGCCGATGTTGCCGCCGCCCGAGATCATCACACGGCGCACTGACGGATCGCTGCGGCGCAGGTCGGCCAGCGCCGTGCGGATGTGTCCGGAGGCGGCCAGCAGAAAGAGTTCGTCGCCGGCCTCGATCTTCGTGTCGCCTTCCGGAATCACCGAGCGCTCGTTGCGGAAGATCGCGACGATGCGCATGTCGATGTCGGGGTGCGAGGCGCGCAGCTCGCGGATCGGATGCGAGACGAGCGGCCCGCCCATGTAGGCGCGCACGGCGATCAGGCTCAGCCGCCCGCCGGCGAATTCGAGCACCTGCAGCGCGCCGGGAAACTCGATCAGCTTGGAGATGTAGTCGGTGACGGTCTGCTCGGGGCAGATCAGGTCGTTGACGTAGAAGCCGCCCTCGCCGGTGATGTCCGGGCGGTTCTGGAACTCGGGCGCGCGCACGCGCGCAATGCGCTGCGGCACGTTGAAGACGCGCGCCGCGATCTGGCAGGCAACGAGATTGGTCTCGTCGCGCGCGGCGGTGGCGATCAGCATGTCCGCATCCTCGATGCCGGCGGTTTCCAGCACCGGCGGATGCGTGCCGTTGCCGGCGACCGTGCGCAGATCGAGCTTGTCGGTGAGCAGGCGCAGGGCCGCCGGATCGGTGTCGATGACGGTGATGTCGTTGCGCTCGGACACCAGGCTGGCCGCCACCGAGGCGCCGACGCGCCCGCCACCGAGAATGATGATTTTCACGCGGAGACCGGAAAATCAGGCGGAATCGGTGCCCTGCTTGCGATACGCCCCGCGCGACAGATCGATGCCCAGCTGCTTGAGCTTGCGGTACAGGTGCGTGCGCTCCAGCCCGGTTCGTTCGGCCACGCGCGTCATGCTGCCGCGTTCGCGGATCAGGTGATGCTCGAAGTAGGCGCGCTCGAAGCGGTCGCGCGCCTCGCGCAGCGGCAGCTCGAGCGGCAGTTCGTGCAGGGCGACGTGCCCCGGAGTGGCTGCCGGCGCACCGTCGGCGGCGGCTTCGCTGCCCGGCGCAGCCGCCGGCACGCTGCCCTGGCCCGCCCCGATGTCGGCGCCCGGATGGCCGGCCGGTGCCGCTCCGGGCATGCCGGGCGCCGCGGACGGCGCAATCCCGCCCGACACCGGAATGCGCGCAGTCACGATGCCGCTGCCATCGGCGGTCGCCGCCCCAAGCACGGCGACGCTCATGCCGGCCGGTGCCGCCACTGCCGCCGGAACGGGCGTGGCCGCCACTGTCGGCGCGACCGTGATGCCGGTCGTCAGCGCGCGCGCGCGCTCCAGCCCGCTTTCGACCGCCTCGAGCAGTTTCTGCAGCGTGATCGGCTTTTCCAGGAAATCGAAGGCACCGATGCGCGTGGCTTCGACCGCAGTATCGATGGTCGCGTGGCCCGACATCATGATGACCGGCATGGTCAGCGTTCCCGCACTGGCCCATTCGCGCAGCAGCGTGACCCCGTCGGTATCGGGCATCCAGATGTCGAGCAGGACCAGATCGAGCCGGTTCTCTTCGCGCACCTGCCGGGCCTGCTGCGCATTCTCGGCCACCAGGACCGAATGACCTTCGTCGCCAAGAATTTCCGAGAGCAGTTCCCGGATCCCGATTTCATCGTCGACGACCAGAATTTCTGCCATGGGTGCCGTCTACTCTCCGCCGCGTGCTGTTGTTGTCAGACCACGATTGTCCCCGCTTTCGACCAGTTTCGTAAACAGGATCGAGATCTGGGCGCCAACGACCTGCCCGCTGAGCGGGTCTTCCCAGTTCGCCACGTCGATGCGCGCGCCATGTTCGTCGATGATTTTCTTGACGATCGCCAGCCCCAGACCGGTGCCCTGCGGCTTGCTCGTGACATAGGGCTCGAAGACGCGGGCCAGCGCATCCGGCGTGAAACCGCCGCCGTTGTCGCGCACCACGAGACGCACGGCACGCCGGCCGTCGGGCAGGACGACCGCCTCGGTGCGCACGCGCACGTCGGGCGCCATCGCCGACGTTCCCGCAGTGCCTGCCGTTGTGGCGCCTGCGGCGGGCTCACCTGCTGCCCCTGCCCCTGCGGCTCCCGCCGATGCCGCCGCGCTCGTGACCTCGACCGCATTCTTGACGAGGTTGTGGATCACCTGGCGCAACTGTGTCTGGTCGCCCAGCACCGGCGGCAGCCCCGGCGCCAGTTGCGCGTGCAGGCCGGGGTGGGCGCCGCCGGCGGTGTACAGGCGCAGCACGTCGTCGACCAGCGCGTCCAGGTCGAGCGCCGTGTGCTGCGCCGCCGGCAGGCGCGAGTAGTCGCGGAATTCATCGACCATGCGCTTGAGCGCCGCCACCTGGTTGACGATCGTCTGCGAATTCTTCGTCAGCAGTTCGGCCTCGGCTGGCGGCAGCTTGTCGACCAGCTTGCGCTGCGTGCGCTCGGCGGCGAGCTGGATCGGCGTGAGCGGGTTCTTGATCTCGTGCGCCAGCCGGCGCGCGACCTCGGCCCAGGCAACCGCACGCTGTCCCGAGATCATGTCGCTGATGTCGTCGAAGACGATCAGATAGTTGGCGCGCCGGCCGGGCAGGATCGAGCCACGCATGAAGAGCGTCTGCTCGGAGCCCGTGTTCATGGCCGGCGCATCACTGCCCGCTTCGCCCGCCACCGGCGCCCGCTCGAGCACATACTGGCGCTGCCAGCTGGCGGCGCCGGCGCCGGCCTGCTCGTTGAAATCGGCCTGGATCTGCGCGGCGCAGGCGCCCAGGCGCGGCAGATCAGCCAGCGCGGCGCCGAGTGTCCGCTCCAGCGGCTGGCCAAGAATGCGCGTCGCACCGGCATTGGCCAGCGTGAGGTGAAAGCCGGCATCGAGCACGAGCACCCCGGCAGTCAGATTGGCAAGGACGCTTTCCAGGCGCGCGTTGGCGCGCTGCAGCTCGCGCTGGTTGCGTTCGACCATCGAGCGCGCGTCCTGCAGCTGGCGCGTCATCAGGTTGAACGACTGTGTGAGCACGCCCAGTTCGTCACGCCCGCTGTAATCCTTGACCGGACGGTAGTCGCCTTCCGCCACGGCACGCGTGCCGGCGGCGAGCATCGACAGCGGACCGGTCAGCCAGCCCGAGAGCAGGAAGGCGGCGGCGACGGCGGAAAACACCGTGAGCAGGAAGATCAGCGTCAGCGTGATGCGGAAGATGCGCGCCAGCGATTCGCGCGCCAGCGACAACTGCTGGAAGTCGGCGCGGCCGCGCTCGACCGTCTCGGCGTTTTCCGCCAGCGCCGACGGCACCGGCTGCACGAACTGCAGATAGCGATGCTCGTCCGGCCATTCCCGCGCCGTATCGATGGCAACGATCACGCGCATCTTCATCTGTTCGGTCTCGCCCTGGGGCTCGATGGCCGCGTACTGGCGCGTCATACGCGCCTGGCGCATCGCCCCGGGCGGCGGCAGATCGGGCACCAGACCGGCAAAACGGCTACCGCTGGTGGTAATGATGCGGCCGGTGCCGGTCGCAATCATCGCGTCGGACACCGCCAGCTGCTCGCGGCGCGCGTTGAGCAGTTCGGCCCAGTCAGCGCGCGGGCTGTCGGACAACTCGAGTGCGACGGCGCGCGTCTTCTGGCTCAGATCCGAGAGCATCGAATCGAGTGCGGTGCGCCCGAGCGTCAGGCCGGACTCCAGCCCGCGCTCGACCGGCACGGCGAACCAGGACTCGATCGAACGGCCGATGAACTGCACCGAGACGAGATAGATCAGCGCTGCGGGCACGACCGTCATGACGATGAACGACATCGCCATGCGCGCCATCAGGCGGGTGCCGAAGAGCCCGCGCCGGTAGCGCACGACGAGCCGGCGCAGCAGTTCGAGCACCAGCACCAGCAGCGCCAGCTCCAGCCCGACCGTGAGCCAGAGCAGCATCGGGTACTGGCGTTCGAACAGTTCGGTGTTGGCACTGGCGAGCGCCAGCATCAACAGCAGGATCACGGCCAGCACGACCGAGCCGACCAGCGCGAAGCGCAGCAGCCGGCCAACCGCGCGCTTTTCCGGATCGATGACGGTGTCCAGGGTCGTTGGGTTCAAGCAGGGGCTACCGCTGCAGATAGTGCGGAAGGTCCGACGTCGTCACGCCACATGCGCCAACGGAAGATGAATTTCCACCGAGTCGTACGGTACGAAAACAGCATCCTCCTCTGTTCTCTCGATCAATCCAAGCTGCTCCAGCCGACCCACATCCGAATGAACGTTCGAGTAGTTCCGCTCCGCACTCTTTGCCAGCGCGTAGACACTGCACGGGCCAACTCTTCGCAGCGTATCGAGCAACTCGACACGGGCGGGCGTCAGCTCACTCAACAGAGAACGCGCCGATTCAAAGCCGAGGTAATAGTCGGGCTCCCCGCCTCGTGCCGAGGATGCAAGCTGCCGCCGTGCGGCCTTCACCGCAGAACCTCGTTTCACAATTTCGATGACCGCTTTCATGGGGAACTCCAGGAGTCGACATCACGCTCGAAGTCGTCGAGCAACCGGTCGATGGACGTGAAGCCATACGGGGCCTCCATTCCCGCCACATGCCGATGATCGCCCTTGCCACGTTCGTTGTCGTAACGCACTCGCTCGCTTCCCGGCGGACCGTAGAACAGGCGGTACTTGTACCGATGCGTACACGGAGGCAAGGGCTCGGGCACCTCCCAAATGACGATCTCGACGATCGATCCGTCGTCACGAACCTCTTTGGAGTGGGCGAGCAGGACAGCCTTTCTATATTGCATGGTAGCAATATGCTATTCGCCGGTCCAACATTGCTTCGCCGAAACGTCCGTTTCCGTTCGGTATTTCAGTGCTCTGCTACGGCTGAAAGCCGGTGCGGCGCCATTCGGCCGGCGGATTCCAGTCACGGTCGGTCATCGCGTTCAGCTGCAGCGGCTTGGGCAACTGGCTGGTGTCCAGGCGCAGCCGGATGCGCGCGACGTACGTACTGCCGGCCGCTGCCGAGGCGGCGTCGAACACCCGCCAGTGGCGCACCTTGCGCATGGTGTCGAGCGCGTCGGCGAGCGTGTCCCAGGTCTGCGTCAGACCGTCGGCGGTGACCCGGTACTGGCGCGTGAGCGCGTGCCAGGCCAGGCGGGTGACCTTCGAGCGCTCGATCACCGTCCGGTCGGTCCAGTACCAGCGGGGCTGCAGGAGCTCGAACTCGAGCACGAAATACAGCGCCACGCCGCGGCGCACGGCATCTT
>DAIUFU010000030.1:11099-21820 GCA_036844405.1 Burkholderiaceae bacterium
AGGAGCTCGAACTCGAGCACGAAATACAGCGCCACGCCGCGGCGCACGGCATCTTCGAGTGCCGGCGACCACGGCACGTCCAGATCGGCCGATAGCATCCAGCTGCCGCGTTCGGCATCGAGATCGAGGCGCAGCGGCTCGAGGGCGGCAGCCGACGTCGGCTCATCCGCCGGCGACTGTGCCAGCGCCGCCGTAACCAGGAAGAACGGCAACGCCAGGCACAGGACCAGCGTGACCAGCCTGCGTGCTGCCGCGGGACGGGGAATCGACGGTGCGGCAGCAGAGGCGGTCAAGAGCGCTTCCTCAGCCGGGCGAAAAAGAATCCGTCGTGATCCCGTGCGGCCTCCGCCGCCGGCAGCAGCGTCGCCAGCGGCTCGCCGCGCCGACCATCACCGTCGTCCGCACCGACTGCGCCGGAACCGGGATCGAACCACAGCGACTCCCGGAGTGCGTCCGGATATGCATCGAGAAAGTGTGCAAGCACCCACTCACCTTCCTCGGGAAAGACCGAGCATGTGACGTAAAGCAATGTACCACCCGGGCGCAGCGTCGGCCAAAGCGCCTGCAGGATCGCCTGCTGGCGTTGCGCGAGTGTCGCGGGATCGCCACGGCGGCGCAGCCAGCGCGCATCGGGACGCCGCCGCAGGATGCCCGAGGCCGTGCACGGGGCGTCGACGAGAATGCGGTCGAACGGGCGGCCGTCCCACCACTGCTCCGGCTGTGCGGCATCGCCGGCCAGGCAGTGCGCCTTCAGTCCGAGACGATCAAGATTTTCCCGGACCTGGCCCAGACGCGCGGCATCGCTGTCGAGTGCGACCAGCTCGACGTCCGCCAGTTCGAGCAGATGTGTGCTCTTGCCGCCTGGCGCCGCACAGGCGTCAAGTATGCGCTCACCATCATGCGGATCGAGCAGGGGCGCCGCGAGCTGCGCGCCGGCATCCTGCACGCTGAGCAGACCCCCGGACCAGCCCGGCAGCGTGTGCACGGGTACAGCGCGGTCGAGCGCGACCGCCTGGGCACCCACCCGACGGCCGGCCAGACCGGCTGCGTCCAGACGGCCGAGCCAGTCATCCACCGTGGTGCGCCGGCGGTTCACGCGCAGCGTCAGCGGGGCCGGCGCATTGCCGGCGGCAAGAATGCGCTCCCAGTCCTGCGGCCAGGCCTCGCGCAGACGCGTGATCCACCAGGCAGGGTGATTCCAGCGCGCCTCGGGGGCGCGCCGTGCCGTCGCCAGCAGCAGTTCGCGCTCGCGCCCGAAGCGGCGCAGCGTCGCGTTCAGAAAGCCGCTCAGCGCCTGCCCGCCCGGCAGGGTGCGCGCCGCCTGCACCGTTTCGTCGACGAGGACGGCATCGGGGCGCACGCGCCCGACCATCTGCGCCAGTGCCACCCACTGCAGGGCCGCCGGCGCCGCTGCCGGCGGGCGCGCATTGAGCAGGCGCGCCAGTTCACGCACCAGACCGAATTCGCGGCACGTGCGCCAGGCGAGATCGCGGATCGCCGC
Source organism: Burkholderiaceae bacterium (assembly GCA_036844405.1). Lineage (GTDB taxonomy): Bacteria > Pseudomonadota > Gammaproteobacteria > Burkholderiales > Burkholderiaceae_E > Zeimonas. The sequence continues at coordinate 12,601 of DAIUFU010000030.1, forward strand.
ATGCGAGGCCGGCGGCACGGCCGCATCCGGCTCGGCCAGAACGCGATCGAGCGCCAGCTGCAATGATCGGCCGGCCGCGAGTGCCTCGATGGCGCGCGCCGCACGGGTCAGTTCCTGCGCCAGCGGCGCCCGCTGCGTCAAGCTCGACTCAGCGGGTTGCGCCGGCCATCGCCAGCAGGCGCCGGACGCGCTCGGCCGTCGCCGGATGTGTCGAGAACAGGCTCTGCAGACCGCGTCCGGACAACGGGTTCAGAATCATCATCTGCGCGGTCTCCGGATGGCGTTCGGCAGTCTCCAGCGGAATACCGCGCGCGTACTGTTCGATTTTCTGGAGTGCCGAGGCGAGCGCGCGCGGATCGTCGGAGATTTCCGCACCGCGCCGATCGGCCTCGAACTCGCGGGCGCGCGAGATCGCCATCTGGATCAGCATGGCCGCCAGCGGCGCGAGAATCATCACGGCCAGTCCGGCGATCGGATTCGAGCGGCCGTCGCGGTCGCGCGCGCCGAAGAACATCGCAAAATTGGCCAGTGCCGAAATCGCACCGGCCAGCGTCGCCGACATCGTCGAGATGAGGATGTCGCGGTGCTGGACGTGCGACAGTTCGTGCGCCATGACGCCGCGCAGTTCGCGTTCGTCGAGAATGCGCAGGATGCCGGTGGTCGCCGCGACCGCCGCATGCTGCGGATTGCGGCCGGTGGCGAATGCGTTCGGGGCGTTCTCGTCGATCAGGTAGACGCGCGGCATCGGCAGGCCGGCACGCTGCGCCAGTTCACGCACCATGCGATAAAACTGCGGTGCGCTGGTCTCGTCGACTTCACGGGCGCGGTACATGCGCAGCACCATCTTGTCGGAGAACCAGTAGGCAAAGAAGTTGCTGATGACGCCGAAGCCGAGCGCCAGCATCATGCCCTGACGGCCGCCAACGACCGAGCCGACGGCACCGAACAGCGCCATGATGCCGGCCATCAGGATGCCGGTTTTCACCCAGTTGAACATCGTTTCCCGTACTCCTCAGGAATCACGGTGAATCGCGAAATAGTGGATCACAAAGCGGCACAGTGCCGGACGGCCGCATATTCTGGCCGATTCCGCGAACGCAGTCGGCACCGGGAGCTGTCCGGCCGGATCGAATCCTGTTGCCGCTGCGGCACCCGGCCGAGCTCCATATCGGGGTGCGCCGGCCGCTTGCAAGATGCGCACGGCCCGATGCCCGCGGTTCGGTGGCTGTCGTCCGGCCGCCATGGTGCGTCGGCCGCTGCCTTTTTGTCACCGCCCGGCGTGGCCGAGGCCGGCCATTCGTTCTGGTTTTACGTTCTACGCGGACGCCGGGGGACCGCCCAGGCGCCGCCCGGCTGCCAGCGGAAAGCCGCGCAGGAATTCGTGCGCGGTCAACCGACGGCCACCCGGCTTCTGCAGTTCGAGCAGTTCGATCGCGCCGTCGCCGCAGGCGACGACAAGACGTCCGGGCACGTCGAGCACCTGGCCGGCCGTCGCCCCGGCAGAGTCCCCGGGGAGCTCGTCCGGCCCTGCATCGCCCCGTCCGTTCTCCGGTATTGACCCGGCAGGCTCCGGTGCGCCGGAAACGCCCCCCGACGAAAACACGCGCGCTTTCCAGATCTTCAGACTGGTGCCGGGCTCATCGGCCAGCGTGGTCGTCGCACCGGGCACCGGATCGAAGGCACGAATGCGATCGACGATGCGCTGCGCCGGCCAGGCCCAGTCGATGACGCTGTCGGCGCGCGAGAGCTTCGGCGCCCAGGTGACGCCCGCCTCCGGCTGCGCCGTCGCCGGCAACTCGCCGGCCTCGATCCGGGCGAGTGCGTCGACGATCGCCTGCGCACCCAGCGCGGCCAGACGGTCGTGCACGGTTGCACCGGTATCGTCGGCGCTGATCGGGGTGCGCACGACGAGTAGCATCGGCCCGGTATCGAGTCCTTCGTCCATCTGCATGATGGTGATGCCGGTTTCACGGTCGCCGGCCTCGATCGCACGCTGGATCGGCGCCGCGCCGCGCCAGCGCGGCAGCAGCGACGCATGGATGTTCAGGCAGCCGCGGGCCGGAATCGCCAGCACTTCCGGTGGCACGATCAGCCCGTAGGCGGCCACCACCATGATGTCGGGCTGCAGCGTGCGCAATTGCCCGTGCACCGCCGGGTCGCGCAGCGTGCGCGGCTGCGCCACCGGCAGACCGAGCGTGCGGGCGAGCTGCCTGACTTCGCTTTCGCGCAGTGCGCGCCCGCGCCCGGCCGGCTGGTCCGGACGGGTGAGCACGAGCACGATCTCGTGACCGGCCGCATGCAGGGCGCGCAGCGCCTCGGCGGCAAAGGCCGGGGTGCCGGCAAAAATGATCCGTGCCATCAGCGGTCGATGGGACCCTCAGGTACCGACACGCTCAGCGTGTCAGCCGGACACCGCCGGCTGCTTCGCGCGTTCCGCGCTTTCGGCCTTGAGCATGCGCGCGCGGATGCGCGACTGCTTCAGGCGCGACAGGTACTGGACGAAGACGCGCCCGTTCAGATGATCGATCTCGTGCTGGATGCACACCGCGAGCAGTCCGTCGGCATCGAGTTCGAACGGCTGACCGTCCGCGTCGAGCGCGCGCACGCGCACGCGGTCGGGGCGCTCGACCTCGTCGTAGACGCCGGGCACCGACAGGCAGCCTTCCTCGCAGATCTTCGTGTCGTCGCTGGTCCAGACGATCTCTGGATTGATGAAGGCGCGCAGTTCGTCCCGCGCATCGGAGACATCGATGACAACCACGCGCTCGTGCACGTTCACCTGGGTTGCGGCCAGGCCGATCCCGGGGGCGGCATACATCGTCTCGCCCATGTCGCGCACGAGCGTACGGATGCGTTCGTCGACCACGGCCACAGGCCGGGCGACGCGATGCAGACGCGGATCGGGGTAATGGAGGATGTCGAGTACGGCCATCGGTGAATAGCGACCGCCGGACAGGATCGGGACACGGCCGCGCCGCGGCGCCGATACAGTGGCGGCAGATCGAAAAAGTTCAGTCCGTCGATAGGTAAATGGGGACGCCCGCAGTACATGGGGACGCCGGCGTCCCGCTTCAAGTCCCGAGGACAGGTGAAGCGATCCCCCGCGCCTGCCCGGCGCGGCCGACTTCTCACCCGTCCCGGGCAGTATCCCACACGTTGCAGGGTTGGGCGCTGATGAGAAACTCCTTCGTACCGGTATCGGCCCGGAACCTGGTCATGTACGCCGCAACCGGCGCAGTGCTGGCGACACTCGTCGCGTCGGCACCGGCGCGCGGCGAAGACGCTGCGGCGGCGCCGGTCGTGCAGCAGGCGGCCGACCGTGCCGCCGCGCCGGACAACCGGCCCGGCGGCAGCCCGATCGAACTCGCGCCCGACGCGCCCGATCGGCACGTCGTCGTGCGCGGCGACACGCTCTGGGACATTGCCGGACGCTTTCTGCGCAAGCCGTGGCGCTGGCCGGAAATCTGGGAGATGAATCGCGCCGAGATCCGCGATCCGCACTGGATCTATCCGGGCGACGTCATCGTGCTCGATCGCAGCGGACCGACGCCGAGACTGCGCCTGGCGCATCCGGTCGGCGAGAACGCGATCGACACCAGTGCGCTGACGGGCGGCGCCGGCCTGCCGATCGAGAAGCGCTCGCCCGACGTACGCACACAGGAGCTCGGGCGTGACGCGATCCCGACGATCTCCTCGGCCGAAATCGCCCCGTTCCTGAACCGGCCGCTGATCGTCGACGAGCGCGGTCTCGACGCGCACCCACGCATTGTCGCCACCCAGGACGGACGACTGAATCTCGGCACCGGCGACCTTGGCTATGTGCGCGGCATGACGGAGGACGACGATGCCGCAGCAACGGCAGCCGGTTCCCGCTGGCAGGTCTACCGTCCGGCGCGCCCGCTGGTCGACCCGGACACGCGCCGGACAATCGCCTGGGAGGCGCTGTACCTGGGCAGCGGCCAGATCGAGCAGGAGGGCGATCCGGCGGCGATGCGCATCGTGGCGGCCAATGAAGAGATCGGCACCGGCGACCGGCTGATGCCGGCCGAGCGCCGACTGCCGGTGATCTACACGCCGCATGCGCCGGACAGCGAAGTCTCGGGGCGCATCGTCGCCGTCTACCGCGGGCTGTCGCAGGTCGGGCGCAACAACGTCGTTGCCCTGAGCGTGGGCGCGGACGACGGCATCGAACGCGGGCATGTGCTCGACATCCGCCAGCGCGGCCGATCCATCACCGATCGGACCAACGGCCGAGCCGAACGCATCGTCCTTCCGTCACAGTCGATCGGCCATCTTCTGGTTTTCCGGGTTTTCGATAAGATCGCCTACGGACTCGTCATGGACGCATCCCAGCCGATTTCGGTCGGTGACGATGTGGCGACGCCCTGATGGCCTCCGAGAACGTGTGAAGCAATCATCCACACCCGTTCTGACCCCATGAAAACCCCTGCATGCCGCTACCCGACGAACTGCGCGAGTCGCTCGCGCTCTGGCTGCGGCTGACGCTCACGCCGGGCATCAGCGCGGGCACGGTGCGCGCGCTGCTCGCCCGCTTCGGCCTGCCCGAAGATATTTTTGCCGCCGGACGCACGCGTCTGACGGCCGCGCTCGATGCACGGCGCGCACACGCCCTGCTGGCCGACGACGAGGAACGCGATGGGCGCGTGGCCACCGCCCTGCGCTGGGCGGTCGAAGGCGACGACCATCATCTGCTCGCCATCGACGACGCCCGCTATCCGCGCGCATTGCTGTCCACCGCCGATCCGCCGGTGCTGCTGTACGTGCGCGGTTCACCGGCGGCACTGTCGGGCGACCTGCTGGCCATCGTCGGTGCGCGCCAGGCCACGCCGGCCGGCACGGCCAACGCGCACGCCTGGGCGCGCTACCTGTCCGACGAGGGGCTCACCATCGTCAGCGGGCTGGCGCACGGCATCGATGCCGCCGCCCATCGCGGGGCGCTCGAGGGCGGCGCGACGACGACAGCCGTCATCGGCACCGGCATCGACCGCGTCTATCCGGCCGCCAATCACGCGCTCGCCCGCGACATCGCCGCACGCGGCGCGATCGTCAGCGAGTTTCCGCTGGGCACCGGCGTGCGCCGTGCGCATTTCCCGCAGCGCAACCGCATCCTCGCCGGGCTGTCGCTGGGCGTGCTCGTCGTCGAGGCGGCACGCCGCTCGGGTTCGCTGACCACGGCCCGTCTTGCCGGCGAGTACGGGCGCGAAGTGATGGCCGTGCCCGGTTCGATCCACTCGCCGGTCGCGCAGGGCTGCCACTGGCTGATCCGCCAGGGCGCCGTCCTCGTCGAATCGGCCGAGGACGTGCTGGCCGAAATCCGCCCGCGGATGTCGGCGGCGCACGCCACCGGGCGGCCGTCGTCGGAGCGCGAGGGCGACGAGGGCGAGGCGCCACACCGGGCCGGCGCTGCGCAGACCAGCCTGAGCCGCGGCGCAAGGCAGCTCCTCAATGCCTGCGGCCACGATCCGGTGACTGCCGAGGAACTCGCCCGGCGCAGCACACTGGCACCGGCCGAACTGGCGGCGGCGCTGCTCGAACTCGAACTGGCCGGATGTCTCGTGCGCGCCGGTGACGGCAGCTACTGGCGCACATGAGCGCAGCGCGCGGCGCGGCGACGCAATGGCGCCCGTGCGCGGCGGCGCTCACCACGCGCGTACGTGCAACCTGCCTTCTGCCCGCCCCTCCCGGTCGGCCTGCTCCGCCGGAGCCTGCGCCCGTCGCGCGCGCACTCGCACATGCGCACGCGCGTTCGCCATCATGGACCGGAACGATGCGCGCCGTCACCGGTCCGGTCGGCGGCCGATCATCCCGATGGACTTGTTGCGCCCCGGTGCCGGCGCCACTTATGATGGCGCCCCCATGAGCAAAGCATTGATCATCGCCGAGAAACCCTCTGTCGCCGCCGACATCGCGCGCGCACTGGGCGGCTTCACGCGCCACGGCGACTATTTCGAGAGCGACGACTACGTCCTGTCGTCGGCCGTCGGCCATCTGGTCGAGATCGCCGTGCCCGAGCAATATGAAGTCAAGCGCGGGAAATGGTCTTTCGCGCACCTGCCGGTCATTCCGCCGCGCTTCGACGTGCAGCCGATCAAGAAGAGCGAGGACCGCCTCAAGCTGCTGGCGCGCCTGATCCGCCGCAAGGACGTCGACCGGCTGATCAACGCCTGTGACGCCGGGCGCGAGGGCGAGCTGATCTTCCGGCTGATCGTGCAGCACACGAAGGCGAAGCAGCCGGTGCAGCGCCTGTGGCTGCAGTCGATGACGCCGGCGGCGATCCGCCAGGGCTTCGAGAACCTGCGCGACGACGGGCAGATGCTGCCGCTGGCCGATGCCGCGCGCAGCCGCTCGGAGGCCGACTGGCTGGTTGGCATCAACGGCACGCGGGCGATGACGGCCTTCAATTCGCGCGACGGCGGCTTCTACAAGACCACCGTCGGGCGCGTGCAGACGCCGACGCTGGCCATCGTCGTCGAGCGCGAGGAGCGCATCAAGCGCTTCGTGCCGAAGGACTACTTCGAAGTGCACGCGAGCTTCACGGCGAAGGCCGGCAGCTATGAAGGCCGCTGGTTCGATCCCGCCTTCCAGCGCCGGGAAGATGCGCCGGAGGCGCGCGCCGAGCGTCTGTGGGAACGCGACCGCGCCGACGCCATCGTCGAGCGCTGCCGGGACAAGCCAGGCACGGTGAGCGAAGAGACGCGGCCGAGCACGCAGCTGTCGCCGGCCCTGTTCGATCTGACCAGCCTGCAGCGCGAGGCCAACTCGCGCTTCGGATTTTCGGCGCGCACGACGCTGTCGCTGGCGCAGGCGCTCTACGAGCGGCACAAGGCGCTCACCTATCCGCGTACCGATTCGCGCGCCCTGCCCGAGGACTACCAGGACAGTGTGCGCGAGACGCTCGGCATCCTCGCCGAGCACCCGGATTACGGCCCGTTCGCGCAGCAGATCCTGGCGAACGGCTGGGTGCGGCCGAACAAGCGCATTTTCGACAACGCGAAAGTGTCGGACCACTTCGCCATCATTCCGACGATGCAGGCGCCGCGCACGACGCTGTCGGACGCCGAGCAGCGCATCTACGATCTGGTGATGCGCCGCTTCCTTGCCGTGTTCTTCCCGGCCGCCGAATACCGGATCACGACGCGCGTGACCGTCGTCGAGGGCGAATCCTTCAAGACCGAGGGCCGCGTGCTGGTGCAGCCGGGCTGGCTCGTGGTGCACGGGCGCGACGGCAGGAGCGGGCGCAACGGCCCCGCAGAGGCCGGCAAGGCAGCGGCCGGAGAAAGTGCGGCCAATGCGCGGGCGGACGTCGACGGAGCGGAAAAACCGGCATCCGGCAGTACCGGCAAGAGTGCCGGCGGCAAGGACGACATGCTCGTGGCGATCGAGCAGGACGAGCGCGTGCATACCGAATCGATCGAGCTGCGCGAACTGGCCACACGGCCGCCGGCGCGCTTCACCGAGGCAACACTGCTGTCGGCCATGGAAGGCGCCGGCAAGCTGATCGACGACGACGAACTGCGTGCGGCGATGGCCGCCAAGGGCCTCGGCACGCCGGCCACGCGGGCGGCGATCATCGAGGGGCTGATCAGCGAGAACTACCTCGTGCGCGAGGGCCGCGAGCTGCAGCCGACGACCAAGGCCTTTCAGCTGCTGACCCTGCTGCGCGGCCTGAAGGTCACCGAACTGACGGCGCCGGAGCTGACCGGCGGCTGGGAGTACAAGCTCGCGCAGATCGAGCGCGGCCAGCTCGAACGCGATGCCTTCATGCGCGAAATCGAGGAGATGACACGCAAGATCGTCGAGCGGGCGAAGAACTACGAGTCCGACACCGTCCCGGGCGACTACGCGACCCTGTCGACGCCGTGTCCGAAATGCGGCGGTGTCGTGCAGGAGAATTACAAGCGCTTCGCGTGCACGAGCTGCGATTTTTCCATCAGCAAGACACCGGGCGCGCGCCAGCTCGAAGTGGCCGAGGCCGAGGAACTGCTGCGGGAACGCACGATCGGGCCGCTGCAGGGTTTCCGCAGCCGGCTCGGACGCCCGTTCGCGGCCATCCTGAAGCTGAACGACGAACACAAGCTCGAATTCGACTTCGGCCAGTCGGCGGCCGATGACGACCAGGCCGAAGCGGTCGACTTCTCCGGGCAGGAACCGCTGGGCGCCTGCCCGAAATGCAAGGCACGCGTGTTCGAGCACGGCATGAGCTATGTCTGCGAGCACGCCGTCGGCCCGGCGAAGACCTGCGACTTTCGCAGCGGCAAGATCATCCTGCAGCAGGAGATCTCGCGCGAACAGATGAAGAAGCTGCTCGCCGAAGGCCGCACCGACCTGCTGACCGGCTTCGTCTCGGCGCGCACCCGACGCAAGTTCAAGGCCTGGCTCGTGACCGGACCGGACGGCAAGGTGGGCTTCGCCTTCGAGCCGCGGACGCCAAGGACACCGGCCAAAGCCGCCGCCGGCGAGGGCGCAAAGGACGTGGCTGCCAATGCCGGCGATCCGGGCCCGGCGACGAAGAAAGGCGCCACCCGCAAGGCGCCCGCCCGCAAGACTGCCACCAGCAAGACCACTACCCGCCGGAAAGCCGCAGCCAGCACCGAAACCGACCATTGAGCGCGCGTGCGGCATCATGATGCGGACATGGATCGTTTCGGCATTTTCGATGTCGATTGGGTGTTCGGCTACGGCTCGCTGATCTGGAACCCGGAAATCGACTATGAGCACGCCGTGCTGGCTCGTCTGCACGGCTGGCATCGGGCGTTCTGCGTCTACTCGCGGCACTACCGGGGCACCGCCGAGCGTCCCGGCCTGGTGCTCGGGCTGGATCGCGGCGGCAGTTGCACCGGGGTGGTCTATCGCCTGCGCGACAGCAGCCGCGCGGATTCGATCCGCCAGCTGCTCGCGCGCGAGATCCCCGACATCGACACGCCGGTCTACCGACCGATCATCGCGTCGCTGCGCTATACCGACGAACACCGCAGAACCCGTACTGTGCGGGCGCTCACTTTCGCAGCAGACCGTGACAGGAACACCTATTCACGCCTGAGCGACGAGGAGATCCTCGAACGCCTGCGGCATTGCCACGGCCAGCGCGGGCCGAATCGCGAGTATGCGATCAACACCCTGCGCGCACTCGAAGCACACGGCGTGCACGATGCGCGCCTGAGCCGCCTGGTGCGCCGGCTGCTCGCCGAAGCCGACGATT
>DAIUFU010000031.1:0-1908 GCA_036844405.1 Burkholderiaceae bacterium
TGAATTCGATCGTGTCGCTGTGCAGTTTCTGCAGATCGGCCCCACTGGGCAGAGGTTTCGGCATGCTTTCCTTCTCCTGTAACGGACCGGACGTGCAGGGGGTCGATGCGGGCACGGATCGCGGACGTCGGACAGGCGCGATCCGGTCCGACAGTCACGACGCGGGCATCGCGCAGCGGAAACGGCAGCCATTTGCTGCTTCGCGACGAACCGTTGTCGATTCTGTCCGCCCCGCTGCTGCACGACCGGCGGGTGGTAACCGGTGTGTCTTCAGTGATGCTGCGTGGTGACGTCCGCGCCGAGCAGGTAGGACATGCATTCGGCGATGCCCGTCGCCGACAGTGTCTCGCCTTCGCGTGGCGTCATTTCGAGAACGACGGCTTCGCCGTCATGGCGCGATCCGCAGGTGCCGATTCTGGCGCATTCGCCCGACGGGCATGACCACCAGCTGGTTGCCCTGCAAGCGTACAGCGCTTCGATCACCTGCGGTCCGGTGCGCGCATCGTTTTCGATGCGTACGTCCAGGTGCGCGACCTGGTCCTGGATGCGAAAACTCACGACTTCTCCTCCTCGCACTCGCCGGCGCGTCCGTGTATCGTGACAATGCCACTGTAGTCCAACTGGTTGGCGAGTCAAGGAAGCGCGGTGCAAGCTCGCCGGGCCGGTTTTCCGATTGCGGCATCCCGTTCCATGTTGCGGTACTTTCGCTCACGATAACCGTGTTTTCGGGGAGAGTTTCACGTGTACGAAAGAATTCTCGTGCCTTTCGACGGCAGTGCGACGTCGTCCGAGGCGCTGGCCGAGGCGGTGCGTATCGCCCGTTTCTGCTCCTCGCGGCTGCGCCTGATCCACGTCGTCGATCCGCTGCTCTACGTCACCGGGATGGAGGTCGGCGGGCTATACATGAACGAAATCGTCCCGGAACTGCTGGCGGCGGCCGAAGCGCTGCTGGGCACGGCACGGGAATCGATCGAAGCGCAGGGGGTGAGCGTCGAGACCGAAGTGCTGCAAAGCGCCGGCGAGCGCGTGGCCCGCATCATCACCGAGCAGGCGACGGAATGGAATGCCGATCTGATCGTCATCGGCACGCACGGCCGGCGCGGTGTCGATCGGGTGATCATGGGCAGTGACGCGGAACTCGTCGCGCGCACAGCCACGGTACCGGTATTGCTCGTGCGCGCGGTTTGAACGCGATTTTCCTGGCCATCGTGCTGGTGGCCTTCGGGACGGCCGCCTGGCACGAACTGTCCGGTCTGTCCGCAGCCGATGCGCCGTCGGCGATGCAGTTGCTGTCGACGGCGACGGTTGCCTCGGCGGCCGATGCCGTCACGCTGGCACTCGGACTGGTCGGGGTGATGGCGCTGTTTCTCGGCCTGATGAAGGTGGCCGAGGCCGGCGGCCTGCTGGTGTTTCTCGCGCGGGCGATCCGGCCGCTGATGACGCGCCTGTTCCGCGAGGTGCCGGCAGAGCACCCGGCGATGGGTGCGATGGTGATGAACCTGGCGGCCAACGCGCTCGGCCTGGGCAACGCCGCCACGCCGTTCGGCATCCGCGCGATGCAGGAACTCGACCGGCTCAATCCGCACCCCGGGACGGCCACCGATGCGATGGCGCTTTTCCTGGCGATCAATACCGCGAGCGTCACCCTGCTGCCGACCGCTGTCATCGCGCTGCGCGCGTCGCTGGGTTCGGCGGATCCGGCGGGCATTCTGCCGACCACGCTGTTCGCATCGCTGTGCGGCACGGCCGCCGCGATTGCGGCCGCGTTCGCGCTGGCCCGCTTTTTCCCGGCGCATGGCGGCGTCGGGAAATCCGGCGTGCAAAAAACCGGAGAGCAGAAGGCCGGAGAGCAGAAGGCCGGAGAGCAAAAGACCGGAGAGCAAAAGACCGGAGAGCAAAAGACCGGAG
>DAIUFU010000031.1:2008-21402 GCA_036844405.1 Burkholderiaceae bacterium
GGATTTCGTCGCGCTCGTGGCCGCGGTCGCTGCCTGTCGCTGGCTGTACGGCTGAACCCGTCGGCGCGGGGCTGTCCGCGCGGTGTCGTCCGCGTGGTGTCGTCCGCCATGCCCGCGTGCCTGCCGGGAATGTCGCCGGAGTGCGCCGGATCTGCGCTGATCAGGCCTTTGCGCCAACGCGCCGTCGTCATCGGGTACACTGGGGTGGTGCCGTCATTCGTGGCACACGAAAGTCTTCGCTGGGGGTGCTGGCGGATCAGCGGGTGAGAGGTTTCACCGGGTCCGCGGGCTGAGAAAGTCCCTTCGAACCTGTTGAGATAATCCTCGCGCAGGGAAGCCTCATGGATTCCAGACACGATCCGGCCGTGCAGCATTCGCACGCACGCAAGGCCGCCGCGGACCAGACGGTCCGCAACACCGCCCTCATTCCGCTCACGAGCGCCGATCGCCTGTTCGGCTGGCGTGATCACACGGCGCTCTGGTTCAGCCTCGGTGTCGGCCTGCTGGTGATGCAGGTCGGTGCCTATCTCGTGCCGGCCATGGGCACGCAGGCAGCGCTGGTCGCGATCATCGCCGGCTCGATTCTGGGGTCCGGGCTGCTCGCCTGGACGGCGCGGCTCGGCTGCGACAGCGGGCTGTCGAGTGCCGGGCTGATGCATGCCGCCTACGGCAGCCAGTTCGCTCGTCTGCCCGTCTTCCTGAACGTCATTCAGCTCGTCGGCTGGACCACCTTCGAACTGGTCATCATGCGCGACGGCACGGTAGCCATCGCGCGCGAAGCGGGCTGGCTGCAGGCGGCCTTCTGGCCGCTCGTCGTGACGCTCGCCTGGGGAATTCTCTTTCTCGCACTGTTGTCGGGTTCGATGGTGCAACTGGTGCGCCGTTTCGTCGGCCGCTATCTGCTGCCGCTGGTCGTGCTGTCACTGCTGTGGCTGAGCTGGCAGTTCTTCGGCAGGGCGCAGGAGATCGGCTGGGCGGTGCTGTGGAACCGGCAGGGTGATGGCGGCATGAGCACGCTGTCGGCGCTCGATCTGGTCATCGCGATGCCGATTTCGTGGCTGCCGCTGGTGGCCGATTTCGCCCGCCACGGCCGCAGCGGACGCAGTGCCCTGCATGGCACCTGGCTGGGCTATGCGGTCGCCAACATCTGGTGTTACGGCCTTGGCGTGCTGGTGGCGCTCACGGTGCCGTCGACCGATCTCGTGTCCGCGCTGCTGCTGGCCCAGGGCGGCCTGATCGCGCTCGGCCTGATCCTGATCGACGAAGTCGACAATGCCTATGGCGATCTGTATTCCGGCTCGGTCGCCAGCCACAGCCTGCTGCCCCGGCTCGGGCAGCGCTCATGGGCGATGCTGCTCGCGGTCGGCTGCACGCTGTTCGCGCTCGTGCTGCCGATGCACAGTCTGGAGCCGTTCCTGCTGATGCTCAGTTCGGTGTTCGTGCCGCTGTACGGCGTCATCCTCGGTCGTCTCGGCGGACGCAGTGACGTGGCCGCCCAGGTCGGCGCGACCCGCATCAATCCCGGACCAGTCGCGATCTGGGTGCTCGGCGTGGCACTCTTTCACCTGTCGGGTCGGTTCACACCCGATTTCGGCTCGGCACTGCCGGCACTGGCACTGACCTTCGTTCTGGCACGCCTGACGCGCGGGGCACCGGTGCTGGCGACCGGCAATGCGTGAAGCGGACGTCCCGGGCGTCCGGGCGGCGGAAGCGATCGGGCGTCCGCGTGACCGGTGGACCTGGCGGCGGGTTTCCGACCGTTTGACAGGGGTTGCCGCCTGGTCGTACCTTCAGCCCATTCGCGCCGATTTGAGGATCAGCTTGCGGGCGCGTTACAAATACGGCTAAAGCGGCCAGGTTCCCTGCCGATCGAACCCGACCCGCGAGCAAGCCGGTCGGGTTTTTTCTTGAGGTGCCAGTGCAGGGTCCAGTCACTGTTCAGCGTGATGTTGCCGGGGTCGCCAACGGGACCAGCGGGTCGTCGACCGCATCGGCGACCGCGTCACGGGCGTCCGTGCAGGCACCGGCCGGCGGTTCGGTCGGCATCGTCGAAGCGCGGCGCATGCATTTTGCCGGGCCGCTGGTGCTGGCCAGCGGCGCTTCACTCGTCGATTACGAACTGGTGTACGAGACCTACGGGACGCTCGATGCCGAACGCAGCAACGCCGTTCTCGTCTGCCACGCGCTGAATGCCGGTCATCACGTGGCCGGTGTCCATGCGGACGCACCGAAGGACGTCGGCTGGTGGGACAACATGATCGGTCCGGGCAAGCCGATCGATACCGATCGTTTTTTCGTGATCGGCGTGAACAATCCGGGCAGCTGCTTCGGCTCGACCGGGCCAATGGACCCGAATCCGGCCACCGGCAAGCCGTGGGGGCCGGATTTCCCGGTCGTCACCGTCGAGGACTGGGTGCATGCGCAGGCGCGCCTGGCCGACGCCCTGGGGATCGAGCGCTTCGCCGCCGTCATCGGCGGCAGCCTGGGCGGCATGCAGGCGCTGTCGTGGTCCATCCTCTATCCGGAGCGCATCGCGCACTGCGCGGCGATCGCCACGGCGCCGAAGCTGTCGGCGCAGAACATCGCCTTCAACGAGGTGGCGCGGCGCGCCATCGTCACCGACCCCGACTTTCACGGCGGGCGTTTCTACGAGCATGGCGTCGTGCCGTCGAACGGTCTGCAGGTGGCGCGCATGATCGGGCACATCACCTATCTGTCCGATGACGTGATGGCCGAGAAATTCGGCCGGGCACTGCGCCGGCACGTCGACGATACGGCGCTGCGCAGCGAATATCACTTCACCTTCGACGTCGAGTTCGAGATCGAGTCGTACCTGCGCTACCAGGGCGAGAAGTTCTCGCTGTATTTCGATGCCAACACCTATCTGCTGATCACGCGCGCACTCGATTACTTCGATCCGGCACTGGCGCATGGCGGCGATCTGGCGCGCGCCCTGGCCGGCGTCCAGGCCGATTACCTGATCGTCTCGTTCACGACCGACTGGCGCTTTGCGCCCGGGCGCAGCCGCGAGATCGTCGAGGCGCTGCTGGCCAACGGCAAGCGCGTCACCTACGCCGAGATCGACGCACCGCACGGGCACGACGCCTTCCTGCTGACCGACGAGCGCTATCACGCGGTGGTGCGCGCCTGGTTCGAGCGTGTGGCGGCGACGGTGCACGGCGGCGCCGACGGGCGCGGCCGGGACGGAGTGCAGGCATGAGCACGCCGCGAAGCGCCATCCCCCGGCGAACGGCTTCCGGTTACCCGTCCGGTGCAGGCGCGGACACGCTTCTTCGTTCAGGCACGACCAACGGCCTGCGCGCCGATCTGCGCCTGATCGCCGACTGGGTCACGCCGGGCTCGCGCGTGCTCGATCTCGGCTGCGGCGACGGCGCCCTGATGGCCTGGCTGCAGCGCCACAAGCAGTGTCGCGGCTACGGAGTGGAGATCGACGACGGACGCGTGCTGGCCTGCGTACGCGCCGGGGTGGACGTGATCCAGCAGGACATCGAGAGCGGACTGGGCATGTTCCATGCGCTGGCCTTCGACGTCGTCGTGCTGTCGATGGCCATCCAGGCCACACGCGAAACCGAGCGCGTGCTGCGCGAAATGAGTGCAGTCGGACGCGAAGGCATCGTTTCCTTCCCGAATTTCGGACACTGGTATCACGCCTGGTCGATCCTGCGCGGACGGATGCCGGTCTCGCGCGAGATGCCGTACCGCTGGTACGAAACGCCGAACCTGCACCTGTCGACGGTACGCGATTTCGAGGAATTCCTCGACCAGCTCGGGCTGGAGATCACCGGCAGCGCCTTTCTCGTCGACGGCCGGCCGGTGCGCTGGTTGCGCGGTCTGCGCGCAACCCAGGCGATCTACCGTTTCCGCCGGCGTTCCTGAACCGGGAGCGTGGCGTGGCGGAGCGCGCCGGCTGCGTTCAGTCGTGCCGATCCGTTTCCGCAGTGCCTGCCGTGCGGATGAAGGCCGCGATCGCCGGATCGGCGCGCAGGGTGGCGAGATCGGCGGCCTCGGGCAGCTGCGGGCGATCGCGCTCGCGGTTGACCAGGCACAGGAAGCCGAGCGCACTGCCCCGATCAGCGCGGAACTGGTGCCAGGTGTCGGCACCGATCGAGACCAGATCGTGTTCGGCGACGTCGTGGATCCGGTCGCCGACCAGGCAGCGTCCGCGTCCGTGCAGGACGAGCACGGCGTGCCGGTGGCGATGGCGCTCGAGCGTCGAATAGCCGCCGGCATCGATTTCGAAGTAGCGCAGTTCGGCGGTCAGATCGGCTTCGGCGAACAGGAGCTGGCGTGAAATGTCGCGAAATGGTGCCTGGCCGGCGTCCTTGTAGGGCATGACCTCGACCTGCTCCCAGCGGCCGGGAGCGAGGGCACGGCGCACGACAGGATCGGCGTCGGGATTCGGCGGCTCAGCCAACGGACGCTCCGTCGGACGGGTTGGCCGGCAGAGGCGGCGCCGTGCGGGCCAGTCGTTGCACGAATGCGGCGGCGCGTTCGGCCAGCGCCGGACCGGCGCCGAGCAGATCGCCGCCGATCAGCAGCATCGTGTCGGCACCGAACGTGTGCACGATTTCCTCGATGCGTTCGACGCGCATGCCGCCGGCGGGCACCGGCAGGCACGGCAGGTGCGCGCCCAGCGGTTCGCGGGCGCGCTGCGCAATCGCCAGACACTCGTCCCGGGACAGGGCAAAGCGGCCGCCCTGGTTGGGGAAAACCGTCGCATCGGCGCCGAACAGGCGAAACAGGCGGCCCAGAAGCAGGGCCGGCGCGATCCGCAATCCGGCCAGCGCCGGATGCGCGAGCAGCGGAACGCCCGCTTCGGCGCGGATCATTTCGGCGAAGACGGGCACCCCGAGGATGAGCGGGCAGCACAGCAGGGCGCCGACACCTTCTTCGCGGGCAATGGACAAGTGCCGCGCAATCCGGCGGGGACCGCCGGACAGGGATGGGGCATAGATCGAATGATGCCCGGCCAGGGCGCCGCCGGCCGCGTGCTTGTCGCGATTGGCGCGTTCGATCGCCCGCTGGATCCGCGGCACGCGCTGCGCGAACGGCGCCGAATCCTGATCGGCGATGCCGTGATCGTCCTTGATGACGTCGATACCGGCGCGTGCAAACACATAGGCGAGCGCGGCCAATGCTTCGGCGTCCAGACCCTGCGGCTTGAGCGCGGTGCAACTGAGCGGGCGCCGGGGGGATCGCTGCGCGAGTGTCTCCGGCCGGGCGCAGACACTGCCGGCCGGGTCCTCTCCGCCAGGCCCGTCGTCATTCCCGCTTCCGGCATCGTTTCGGGCGCTTCCCGGACAGCCGCCACCGGCACGATCCGCCACCGGCAATCCGGCGACGATGCGTCGCCAGCCGGCGCTGCCGAAGCGCGGTCCGGGCATGGACGCCAGCAGTGCGGGCGGCAGTTCGAGGTCGAGCAGTTCGACATCGGGCTGCAGCGAACAGTTGCCGCAGGCCATGTTGAGCAACTGGCCGGGCTCGGCGCCGGTCGTCGCGACGGCCAGCGCGATCGTCACCTCGAAATGGTCGGCGGCTCCGGCGACCATTTCGATCGCCACGACTTCGCCGGCGATCCGCGAGCGGATCCGTTCGTCACGCACCGCCTCGATCGGCATCTCGATCGATTGCTCGAGTGCGAGGGCACGCGCGCGGGCGGCGATGGCGTCCGGCCTGCAGTGCACCCGGTACAGGGCGTGAAAACGGTCTTCCGGCATCCGGCAAGGATACGCTGCGCCAGGGGCACGTCCTCACGGGACGCGGTGCCGCCGCCGGCTTCAGCCATCCGGCCGAAGCCGCACCGACTTTCGTCGGATTGTCGCCTCGGGGGTGCGGCGCCTAGGCTCGCAGCATGTCCAGATCCGGCGCCGGGGCCTCCTCCGTGTTTCCCTTGTTCCTGCCCTTGTCCGTTCGTCTCCGGCGTTCGTCCGCGTCCGGACGCGACGCGCGCCGCAGGTCTGTCCGGCGGCCGGGGCGGTCAATCGCCGGCGGGCGGCACGCCACCAGACTGCCGGTGTGGATTTTCGCCCTGCAGGCAGGGCTGGTCTGCGCCCAGGCGGGCCTGGGCAGCATCACGCCGGCCTGGCCGTCCGCGCCCGCCGCCGGCATGTGCGCCCCCGCCGGCGGCGCACCGGCCGCAGCGGACTTGCCCTGGTCGCTCAGCGGGAGCATCGGGCCGGGCGTCGGCGGCCGTGATGTCGAGGCCTTCGTCGCCGCCCTCGAGGGTACGGCCCGGGAGCCGCGCCCGGCGCCGGATGTGTGCAACGCACCCGCGCCGGCAAACGCCGAACCGGCCAGTGTCGCGGAAGGCACGATCGGGCGGGCGGCCGGAAACCCGGTCGACGTCGTCACGGGAAACAAGTATCTGCGCCGGATCGACGTCGTCCTGCCGCACCCGCAGTCGAGTTCACTTTCGCCGGCGGGCATCGCGGTTGCATTCGGCCTGCCGCGCGATGACACGCTCAACCTGCTGTTTGCGCGGCATTACAACAGCCGCAGCGATTTTTCGCTTTCGCTCGGTCGCGGCTGGAGCCACAGTTTCGACACGCGGCTGGCGCGCATCGTGCGCGACGGGCGGGTGGAATTGCAGCTCCTGCAGGCCGATGGCCGCCGCATCGTGTTTCACCGCGACGCGGCCCTGGAGCGCCTGCTGCGCCGCGAGACCGATGACGCCGATGAGGCCGATGAGGCCGATGAGGCCGGCACCCCGGTTCGCGAACCGGCGGCTACGGGCGATCCGGCGCCTGTGGTGCCTATGGCGCCCACGGCATCCGACCCGGCTCCGGCCGGTGTGTCCACCGCGGGCGGCCGGCAAAGTCTGCCCGGACAGCGCGTGCGACGCTACCGCGCGCGCACGATCGGCGATGGTCTGCTCGACGAGACGCTCGTGCATGGTCAGCCGATCGGGTTCGTCTGGCGCTGGCCGCACGGCCAGGTCCTGCGCTTCGATCGCGAGGGTCGCCTCGAGTCGATCACGTCTGCCGATCTCGATCGCATCGATCTGCATCGTGACGGGCGGGGCCGCCTGATCGAGGCACGTGATCGCTCGGGACGCGCTTTCGGCTTCGAATACGACGCACGGCGACTGGTCGCCGTGCGTCTGCCGGACGGCCAGCGCATCCGCTACGGCTACGATGCACACCGGCAGCTGGTGCGGGTCGATTATCCGGATGGGCGCCGGCAACAGTACGAATACGCGGATGCGCGCGCCTTTCACTGGCTGACCGGCGTCATCGATACCGATGGCCGCCGCAGCGAGTACCGCTACGATGACAGCGGTCGTGTCGTGCTGTCGCGCGGCATTGGCGAGACGGCCGCCCAGGCGCTGCATTTCTCCTGGAAGCTGCCCGCGCGCGCCGATGACTCCGGTCGCACGACGATCCGCGTCGGTTCGTCGACGACGCATTACCGCTGGCGCCATGCGCAAGGCGTGCCGCTGCTGCTGTCCTCCGAAGGCGACGGCTGCCGGCGCTGCCCGCCGGTCGGGCTGTCGATCCGTGCCGGCGTCGCCGGGCGGGTGACGGCCATCGGTGACCTGCGCATCCGGCACGACGCGCTCGGCCGGGTGGTCGAGCGCCGGGTGAAGGCCCGGGCGGGAAATCCGGCCTGGTACGAGCGCTTCACCTATTCCGACGGTTCCCCCTGGCCCTTGCCGATCTCGATCGTCAGGTCGAGCGTGGTCGCCGGGCGGGAAACGCAGACCGGGATCCGGTACAACGAACGTCACCAGATCGTGCGCATGGATTTCGCCGGTTGGGTGCCGGAAGAAACCGGTCCGCAACCGATCCGTGCCGGGCTGGAGTTCCGCTACGCCTGGCTGACGCGTACCGACGAAGAACGGGCGATCTTCGGCCGGCTGGCCACGGTCTACCGGATCGGTGCCGACGGCAGCCGGCGGCGTTACGGTTTCCGCCACGATGGCCTGCGTCGTCTCGTTTCGCTCGAACCGGTAGTGACGATCGTGCATCGGATCGAGCGCGATGCGCTCGGGCGCGTGACCGTCGAGCACCTGCCGGACGGGACGATCCGGCGGCGCATCTACGATGCTTCCTGGCGCACGGCGCGCTCGTCGATCCGTGGCGTCGAAGCCTCTTTTTCCTACGATGCCGCCGGGCGGCCACGGGCGATCGAATGGTCGGGCGGCGAACGCTGGTCGCTTCACCTGACGGGCACCGGCATCGACATCGAATCGAATCAAGGCTGGCACGAATCCATCGCTCCCGGTGGCGCACCGGCCGACGCGGCGCCTCCCGGCGCCGCATCCGCCCTGCCGCTCGCGCTGGCTCACGAGCAGGCGGGGAAACGCACGCTGGTCGATCTTGTCGGGCAGCGCTACCAGTGGTGGTACGACGATCTGGGCCGTCTCGTGCAGACCGACTCGCCGCAGGAAGGACGCAAGCGCATTCGTCATGACGCCGGCGGCCGGCTGGCCAGCATCACCTGGGCCGACGGCAGCATCGACGTGCGCGAACACGACAGCTTCGGCCGCCTGGAGCGGCGCACCTGGCGTGCCGGGGACGAGCAGGTCGAGACCCGGTTCACCTGGATCGGCTCGCGTCTGTCGGCAATGACGCAGCGGGGCCATCGGACGATGTCCCGACTCGACCGGGAAGGGCGTCTGATCGAGACGCTCGAGACCCGTGGCGAGCACGAGTACAACGAGCGCTTCGGCTTCGACGCCGAGGGACGGCTCGCGCACGTTCGCCTCGCCGACGGTACGCGTCTGCGCTACCGCCACGATCCGGCTGGCCGGCGCATCGCTCTCGATCTCGCGCTGGCCGGCAGCGGGCAGTACCGGCCGCTCGTGCAGCGCGAGTCCGGTGCCGCCAAAGGCGCTCTGCGCTGGCGACTGGGCAACGGCATCCGCTTCGAACGCCGCGACGATGCCCGCGGCCGGCCGCTTGCGCTCGTCTGGGAGCGTGCGGATGGCGATCGCGCCGATCCCGCCGCTTCCGGGTTGCCGTACCGACGCCTGCAATGGGATCGTGCCGGCGTGCCCCTGGTGATCGAACACGAATGGGGTGAGGACCGCTATGCCAGCGATCGGTTCGGGCGCCTGATCGTGCGCGAACGCCATCGCAGGGCGGATGGTGTGGCCGACGCCGGGCCGGCCGTGCATGCCGAATATTTCGCGCTGGACCCGCTCGGGCGGCGACTGGCGACACATCATCGGGACGGTCGCGACACCCGGTTGCCGGCCGTGCCCGAACTCGATGCGCGCGGACTGCCGCGTGCGCATGACGGCATCGCGCTGCGTTACGGAGCACAACGGCGGATCGTCGCGGCCAGAACGAAAGAAGTGTCCGCCCACTATCGCTACGATGGCTTTGGCCGCAGGATCGAAAAGGAAATCCTGCGCAACGGGCAAGCGGAAGTCAGGCGCACGAAGACCGGTTTTCTCTACCGCGATCAACGGCTGGTGGCCGAACTCGACGGTGACGGAAAGATCGTGCGCCAGTACGTCTACTGGGAAGGAATTCCGCTGGTGGTGCTCGATCATGACGCGGCCGGAACGACGATCACCTGGCTGCTGACCGATCATCTGGGCACTCCGATCGCCGCGACCGACGAGGCGGCGCGCGTCGTCTGGCGCGGCGATGCCGATGCCTTCGGGGCGATCGCCGCACAGGCGGGCGGGTTCCGTCAGCCGCTGCGTCTGCCGGGCCAGTATTTCGACGCCGAAACCGGCTGGCACGACAATCTGCTGCGCACCTACGATCCGCTGGCCGGCCGTTATCTGGAACCCGATCCGCTCGGGCTGCGCGCCGGGCTCGATGCGTTCGTCTATGCCGACGGCAATCCGCTGGCAGCCACCGATCCGCTCGGCCTGCTGCTCTTTGCCTTCGACGGCACCGGGAACGGTCCGACCAGTGTGCGCGGCGAGGACATCTCGAACGTGCGCAAGTTCTTCGAGGCTTCGGCCGACCCGGACAAATGGTACATGGCCGGCGTCGGCCGCGATGACGAGGCCAGCGGCATCAAGGCGACGCAGTTCGACTGGGCCACAGGCGAGACTGCCCGGCCACGCGTCGACTGGATGCTCGCCCGCCTGGACGAGGCGCTCGATGCGTCCTGGATCGGCCGGGTGGCGCCGGTGGACGTCATCGGCTTTTCACGCGGCGCGGCCATGGCGCGCGATTTCGTCAACCGCGTCTCGCGGATGATCGACGACGGCGTCTATTTTGGTCGCGGGATCTGTGTCGATCTGCGCTTTCTGGGCCTGTGGGATACCGTCGCCCAGTTCGGCGTGCTCGGCAGCGAAAACGATCGCTGGGTGCTGTCGATTCCGACGGCGGTACGCAGCACCTGGCATGCCGTAGCACTCAATGAACACCGCAGCTTCTTTCCGCTGGAATCCGCCCTGGGCACATCGGCCTGGGTCATCGAGCGCGGATTCATCGGCAGCCACGCGGACATCGGCGGCGGCAATGCCGGAGGCGATCTGTCCGATGTCGCGCTCGTCTGGATGATCCGGGCGGCGCAGGCGATGGGCCTGCCGGTGCCGGATCCGGCACCCGAATTCATGGCGGTGACCGATGCCCGCCTGCATGACCGCAATCCTTTCGGCATCGATGACCGGCTGGTGCGCGAACGCGACGAACGAGGGCTGCTGCGCCGGCAGAGCTGGCAGCGCACCGCGCCGATCGCCGGACTCGACTGGCAGGCGTCGCAGGCCATGATCTCCCGCTTCCTGTGGAACCGGCCCGATGCGAGCGGCTGGCCGACCCTGGCCGGGCACGTCGACCTGCAGGCCTACGGCGAGTGGCTGACCCGCGTCTACGGGATCGAGGTACGCGCGCCGGAGCTGCGCGAGGCTCAGCCGATGCCCTGAAAGCGGCTGCTACAGCCGGCCGCACCCGTGGCTGACGGCCCGATTTCGTGCGGACACTGCCCGACTGCTGCCCGACCGTCTTCCGGACGCAGCCGATTGCTGCACACGTTACTTCAGTCCGCCGCCAGTCCGGGCCGGTGGTATCGACCCTTGGCGTAGACCAGCGGCGGGCGCGCCAGCACGTCGACGCGCTCGACCTCGCCGAGGAGCAGCAGGTGATCGCCGCCAGGCCTGGTCTTCGCACAGGATGTCGACGGCGAAGTGCCCGGCGGTCTCGAACACCGGCAGGCTGACGCTGTGCCGGCCCAAGGCCCACAGAACCAGGGGCGGATCCAGCGACAGCGAAGTCCAGGAGTTCACGGTCAGACCGACGGGAACACCCTCGTTCGAGTGTGTGGTGATGACGGTCACGCCAGTGGGGAAGCAGCCGAAGGCGCGGCGCAACATCAGGGGATCGGGAGGAGAGTGGGGATGGGCCGTTAGCAGGCTGTTGAAATTCGCCCGCAAGAACTCGTAGCTCTCGGGGCGAGTGGTCGGGATAATCTGGTCATGCTCGAAAGCCTGGGAGGGTAAGGATGCGCGGATCGGGTGAGATGCAGGAGGCATTGTTCACGCTCTCTCGACGGGGCAGGCCGGTCGTTCTGGTGGGGTCGTTGCGCTGTTCCGCGCTGTGTTCGTGCCGTCGGGAGTATCATTTCGATCGATGAGATCCCGTGGGCCGCGCTGTGGAGCCTGTGCGGGAGAGATTGCCAAGCATACTGCGGCCGTCCGGCGATCTCCGGGCTGCACTGGATGGACATGATTCCCTCACGTCGCGTGCCCGGCAGCAGGGAGATGGGGCGTTGAGCGATGGTTCCCATTGTCTGCCGGCGATGAGCAGGCACGAGCAATCGATGCGAGCTGGTCCGGCCACCGTTCGGCGGCATTCCGTTGCCTCCGCTCCAGAGGTTGGGATCGACATGAGCGCACGCATCCTGATCGTCGAGGACGAGCACGCGATCCGCGAACTCGTCGCAGTGAATCTGCGCCATGCCGGCTTTCGCGTCGATGGCGTTGACTCGGCTGAAGCTGCGCGAACCGCCCTGGCCGACACGCTGCCCGAGCTGATCGTGCTCGACTGGATGCTTCCCGGCGAATCGGGCCTCGATTTGGCGAAGGCGCTGCGTATCGATCCGCGCACGCGGGAAGTGCCGATCATGCTGCTCACCGCGCGAGCGTTCGAAGGCGACAAGCTGCTTGCCTTCGAACGCGGCGCTGACGACTATCTGACCAAGCCGTTCTCGCCGCGCGAACTCGTCGCCCGTGTACGGGCGGTGCTGCGCCGGACGACTCATGGCCCGGGTGGCCGCGGCAGCGAGGAAGCACCGATCGAGATCGATGGCCTGCGCCTGGAGCCGGCCGCGGTACGTGTACGCGCCGGCGACACCGTGCTCGCGCTCAGCCCCACCGAGTTCCGCCTGCTCCAGTTCCTGATGCGCAACGCTGACCGCGTCGTATCGCGTGCGCGTCTGCTCGATGGTGTCTGGGGTAATCGCGTCGATATCGACCAGCGTACGGTCGACGTGCACATCCGGCGTCTGCGACTCGTACTGGAGCCGAGCGGGTACGATCGTCTGATCGAAACCGTGCGCGGGGAAGGCTATCGTTTCGGGCGAAGCTGAACACCCGTGCCACGGGTGGACCCGCATCGAGCTGCTGAAACGCCGTGCGTCCCCATGATACGCAACCTCGGCGCGCTCGCGCTCGTGATACTCGTCGCGGTGCTGCTCGACCGCTACGTCTCCGGGCATGCTGCCGTATGGTGGCTTGGCATCGTGCTCGTCCTCTACGCGCTCACCGAAACCATCTATCTCGCCCGGTTGCACCGCTGGGCCAGGCTGCCGCGAAACCGGTCGCTGCCAGTGGGCTACGGCCCGTGGCGTGCGCTGATCGGACGGCTGTCGCGATTCGCCCGCCAGGAGGCCGACGCCCAGGGCGAGCTTGCCGCCGAGCTCGAACGCATCCACGCGGCGGTCGACCAGATGCCCGACGGACTCGTCGCGCTCGACCGCTACGGCCACATACTGTGGGCCAACGATGTAGCCGAGAGTCTGCACGGCATTTTCGGCGTGCATCGGCCGATCGATCATTTCATCCGTCAGCCCGGGTTCACCCGCCTGGTCGAAGCCGGGGAACCAGGCAGCTCGATCCAGGTCGAGCTGCCTGGCCAGCCGGGCCGGATTTATGCGCTGTTGCTGCACCGCGCGAAGGACGGGCGGAAACTGCTGATCACGCGCGACATCACCGAACATGCGAAGCTCGACACGATGCGCAGCGATTTCGTTGCCAACGTTTCACACGAGATTCGCACGCCGATCACGGTGATCGCCGGTTTTGCCGAGACGCTGCTCACCCTCGACTTCGACACCGCACAGCGTCGCGAATATCTCGAAGCGATCCTCACGCAGAGCCGCACGATGCAGCGGCTCGTCGACGATCTGGTGACCATCTCGTCGCTGGAGAGCGACCGGCACCTGCTCGATGAAGCGTCGGTGGACGTATCGGCGCTGCTCGGGCGACTGGTCGATGAGACGCGCGCGATCTCCGCGGAGCGTCACGAGATCGATCTGGTGCTCGACGGGCCGCGGTATCTGCTCGCCTCGGCCGGAGAACTCGAGAGCGCCGTGCGCAACTTGCTGACGAACGCGATCCGCTACACCCAGGACGGCGGGCGGATCTCGGTCCTCTGGCGCGTGCAGGACACTGAAGGCCGCATCGTGGTGCGCGACACTGGCATCGGCATTGCGCCGGAGCACATGCCGCGGTTGACCGAACGTTTCTACCGGGCCGACCGCGGCCGCTCGCGCAACAACGGCGGAACCGGGCTCGGACTGGCGATCGTGAAGCGGATCATGGCGCGCCATCACGGGCACCTGCACTTCGACAGCGTACCGGGGCGCGGCAGCACCTTTGTCTTGTGCTTTCCGGTGCAGCGGCTGATATCCGGTCGGGTGCCGACGCCGGTGGGCCGGGCCAACCTGTCTGCCGCGGCCGCGCTCCGGGAGGAAGCGGAACCGTCGGGTACCGGCGCGCCGCCGGACGACCCGCCCGGGGTCGTTCAGGAGGCGACGGGAGGCGAAGCGCCGCCACCCCCGGACGTCGCGTAGCGAAGATCGATTCCCTCGACCAGATTGACGACGTATTCGGCGATGTTCGTCGCATGGTCGCCGATGCGTTCGAGCGACTGCACGATGAAAATCAGTGCCAGTCCTGGCGATACCGTTTCGGGGCGCGCCGTCATCGTCGCCATCAGGTCGGCGATCAGCTCGTCGCGCAGCGCGTCGACCTCGTCGTCGCGCTGCACGAGCTGCGCCGCCGTCCGTGCGTCGTGGCGCATGAAGGCGTCGATCGCCGCGCTGAGCATGCCGCGCACCAGCGCGGCCATTCGCTCGATCCGTTCGGTCGGCATCGGTGTCCCGGCAAGATCGATCGCGCGGGCCTTGCGCGCGATCTTCTTTGCTTCGTCGCCGATACGCTCGAGGTCGTTGATCGTGTGAATCACCGCGATGATCTCGCGCAGGTCGATCGCGATCGGTTGGCGTCGCGCGATCGTGCGGTTGCAGCGCAGATCGGTCTCGACGTGCAACTGGTTCACCCGCTGCTCGTCGGCGAGCACCTGTGCGACGAGGTCAGGATCACGCAGCCGCACTGCGTCGACCGCACGTACGAACTGCCGCTCCACCAGGCCGGCCATCGTCGTCACCGAACTGCGCAGCATTTCGATGTCGGTATCGAACTGTCGATGCATGAATTCCCGGCTCATTTCGATCTCCTGTCCCGTCCTGCGCCGATCAACCGAAGCGCCCGGTGATGTAGTCCTCGGTAGCTTTCTTCTTCGGTTTGATGAAGATCTCGTCGGTGCGGCCGAACTCGATCAGCTCACCCAGATACATATACGCCGTGAAATCGGAGATGCGTGCCGCCTGCTGCATGTTGTGCGTGACCATCGCGATCGAGTATTCGCTCTTGAGCTCGTTGATCAGCTCCTCGATCTTCGCGGTGGAAATCGGGTCGAGCGCGCTGGTGGGCTCGTCCAGAAGCAATACCTCGGGGCGCACTGCCACCATCCGGGCGATGCACAGCCGCTGCTGCTGACCACCCGACAGGCTCTGGCCGCTCTGGTCGAGCTTGTCCTTCACTTCTTCCCACAGGGCTGCCTTGCGCAGCGCCCACTCGACGCGATCCTGCATCGCTGACGAACCCAGGCGCTCGTAGAGCCGCACCCCGAAAGCGATATTGTCGAAGATCGTCATCGGAAACGGCGTCGGTTTCTGGAACACCATGCCGATCTTCGCGCGCAGCAGGTTCACGTCGACCGAGGAATCGAGGATGTTGCGTCCATTGAACAGGATCTCGCCCGCCGCGCGCTGGTTCGGATAAAGGTCGAACATGCGGTTGAAGGTGCGCAGCAGCGTCGACTTGCCGCAGCCCGACGGGCCGATGAAGGCGGTGACGTGGTTGCGCGCGACGTCGAACGAGACGTCCATCAGACCCTGAAACTTCCCGTAGAAAAAGGACAGATTGCGCACCTCGATCACGGGGGCGGGGCGGATGCGTGCTGCAGCGGTGTTCATGGGTGTTTCCCGAAGTGACTGCATTCAGGCGCGCAGCCGATCGCGAAACATCACGCGTGCAATGACGTTGATGCCCAGCACCATCAGTGCGATCAGCGCCGCGCCGCCCCAGGCGAGCTGTTGCCAGTTCTCGTAGGGGCTCATCGCGAAGTTATAGATGACGACCGGCAGATTGGCCATCGGCCGGCTCATGTCGATGGTGAAGAACTGGTTGTTCAGCGCGGTGAACAGCAGCGGCGCGGTTTCGCCGGCGATGCGCGCCACCGCCAGCAGCACGCCGGTGACGACGCCGCCGCGCACTGCGCGCAGCGTCACCGCCAGGCTGACTTTCCAGCGCGGTGCGCCCAGCGCGAAAGCCGCTTCGCGCAGGCTGCCGGGGACGAGCGTGAGCATGTTCTCCGTGGTGCGTACGATCACCGGTACAGCGATCAGGCCGAGCGCCAGTGAGCCGGCCCAGCCCGAAAAATGCCCGACCGTGGCGACCGCGATCGCGAACACGAACAGACCGATCACGATCGACGGCGCCGACAGCATGATGTCGGTGACGAAGCGGGTCACTGCGGCGAACTTCGAGCGCGTGCCGAACTCGGCCAGATAGATGCCGGCCAGAATGCCGATCGGTGTCGCCACGAAGGTGGAGGCGCCCACCATCAGCAGGCTGCCGACGATGGCGTTTGCCATCCCCCCACCCCCGGTGCCGGGTGCTGGCGTCGGTTCCAGGAAAAAACTGGCGTCGAAGGCGGACAGCCCCTGCCAGATCAAGGTCCAGAGGATCCAGGACAATGCCGCCAGGCCGATCACCATGGCCGTCGCCGACACGGCGAGTCCGAGCTGGTTGCCGAGCTTGCGGCGACGGTAGAGCAAACTGTACATCGCCCGTTTCCTCAGATGCCGGCGCGCGCGACGCCGCGCTGCGTCAGCCACTTCGCCAGGCCGAGTACGATGAAGGTGATCACGAACAGCAGCAGGCCGAGGGCGAACAGCGCCGGGACATGCAAACCCGGGTCGGCCTCGGCGAACTCGTTGGCCAGCGTCGATGCGATCGAGTTGCCCGGTGCGAACAGGCTCGCGGCCAGCCGGTTGGCGTTGCCGATCACGAAAGTGACCGCCATCGTCTCGCCGAGTGCGCGGCCCAGGCCGAGCATGATCCCGCCGATCACGCCGACGCGCGTATACGGCAGTACCACGTGGCGCACCACCTCCCAGGTGGTGCAGCCCAGCGCGTAGGCGGACTCCTTGAGCACCGCCGGCACCGTCTCGAACACGTCGCGCATCACCGAGGCGATGAACGGGATCACCATCAATGCGAGCACCACGCCGGCGGTGAACATGCCGATACCGAGCGGCGGGCCGTCGAACAGTGGCAGGCCGGTGGCGATCAGCGGAGGCTGTACGAACTTCTGCAGCACCGGCGCGAGCACGAACAGGCCCCAGATGCCGTAGATGATCGAAGGAATGCCCGCGAGCAGCTCGATCGCGGTGCCGAGCGGCCGTTTGAGCCACTTCGGGCACATCTCGGTAAGGAATACCGCGATGCCGAAGCTGATCGGCACGCCAATCAGCAGCGCCAGAAGCGAGGTCATGAGCGTGCCGTAGACCGGGATCACCGCTCCGAATACGTCGCGCGCCGGACTCCAGACCGTGCCGCGGAAGAACGCGAGGCCGGAGCTGCTCAGTGCGGGCCAGGCCTCAATCGCCAGCGCGACCAGGATGCCCGTCAGGGCGACCATGACCAGCGAGGCGAAGGCGAGGGTGACTCCATGGAAGAGGCGGTCCTGGGCGACGAAGCGCCGGCCGCGCGCGGCGAGCGCCTGCTGCGAACGTGAAGGCGCCCCGTCGTCTTCCATCGGCGACAGGGTTCTGGTTGCCCCGATCGGCATGTTCATGGGCGGTTTCATCCGGAACGCGCACTCGAAATTGCTGCGGGGCGATGTTTTCGCATCGCTCCGCAGCGCTTCAGTTGCAGCGATGCACGACCACTTACTGCGTCGTCGACGCGATCACCGGCTGGCCCGACGTGTCGCGGATCTGCGTCCAGGACGCCTCGACCTGACGAACAACCCCGGTCGGCAGCGGCACGTAATCCAGATCGAGCGCCAGCTTCTGCCCGTTGTTCAGTGCCCAGCGGAAGAAGGCGAGCACTTCGCGCGAGCGCTGCGGATCATCGGCCTGCCGGTGCATCAGGATGTAGGTCGCCGACGTCATCGGCCAGGCCTGTTCGCCCGGCTGGTTGTTCAGGTTCACCCCGAAGCCAGGCGCGGCCGTCCAGTCCGCGTTGGCCGCTGCTGCGGCGAAGGTGGCGTCGTTCGGCTGTACTTTATTGCCATCGCGATTGATCATCGCCACATGCGAGAGCCGGTTCTGCGTCGCGTAGGCGTATTCGACGTAGCCGATGGAGCCGTCGATCTTGGTGACGTTGGCTGCCACGCCCGCGTTTCCCTTGCCGCCGACGCCCGATTTCCAGTCGACGGTCTTGCCGGCGCCGATCTCCGACTGGAACGATGGCGATACCTGTGCCAGGTAATTGGTGAAGGCGGCCGTCGTGCCGGAGGAATCCGAACGGTAGACCAGCGTGATCGCCGTCGAGGGAAGCGTCACATCCGGGTTCAAGGCCACGATCCTCGCGTCGTTCCACTGTTTGATGGCACCACGGAAAATATCGGCGAGCACTTCGCCGTTCAGCAGCAACTGTCCCGGCTGTATGCCGTCGAGCTTGACGACCGTGACGACGCCGCCGACCACGGTGGGGAACTGCAATAGGCCGCTGCGCTCGAGATCGACGCCCGGAATCGGATCGTCCGAGGCGCCGAAGTCAACCGTCTTTGCGGTAATCTGCCGGACACCGCCGCCTGAGCCGATGGCCTGGTAGTTCACCCGGTTGCCGGTCGTGCCCTGGTAGGCCTCGGCCCATTTCGCGTAGACCGGCGCGGGGAAGCTCGCTCCGGCGCCGGTGATGTCGATCGCCTGCACCGTAGCCATCCCGGTGAACAGTGCGCCGCCGATCAGAAGCCGTCCGAATGCGTTCATTTTCATCTTCGGTTTCACTCTTTCCATCATCGTCCGGGCAGACTACGGGCCGTCGATGACAGTTTGGTGACAATGGTCCACCGGGTCCTTGGCCGTCCGTGAATCGGCAGCGGGAGCAGGAGCACGCAACAGCGCCCCCGCGCCCCACAGCCGCGGATTGACGGCCAGGTGGCGGAATGCGCCGGCCGATTCCGAGCGTGCGTTGAAGCAGTTGAATGGTTGCGCGAAGACCGGGATCGTGAACGCCGCGGTGCACACATTGTCCAGGCCGT
The DNA here is from genome assembly GCA_036844405.1 of Burkholderiaceae bacterium. Taxonomy (GTDB): domain Bacteria; phylum Pseudomonadota; class Gammaproteobacteria; order Burkholderiales; family Burkholderiaceae_E; genus Zeimonas. The sequence continues at coordinate 20,773 of DAIUFU010000031.1, forward strand.
GGCTACCCTCGATGAGTCCGCCCGGCGGGTCCATGTCGAGCGTCGGCAGGGTGACTGCCGCCATCACCAGTCCGATCTGCAATATGCCGGACCCCGTTTCTGCGTCGGTGGCGCGTCTGTTTTTCGGGCTCGGCCGGGTCGCCCTGGATCCGCCAGTCGCCTTCGTCGGTTTGCTGCAGTTGTACGTTGCTGGCCAGGCTGCCGCCGCTCGGCACGAGGATCGCCTTGGCGCGCTGCGCTTCGTTGCGCAGCGGCTCGCTGTCAATCTCGACGCTGCCCTGCTCTCAGTCCGCCGCCAGTCCGAGCCGGTGGTATCGACCCTTGGCGTAGACCAGCGGCGGGCGCGCCAGCACGTCGACGCGCTCGACCTCGCCGAGGAGCAGCAGGTGATCGCCGCCGGGCAGACGCGAATGCATGCGACACTCGATGTGCGCCGAACAGCCTTCGATCAGCGGCAGGCCGTGCAGACCGGGACGCACCGGGACGCCGGCGAACTTGTCGTCGCCGCGGGTGGCGAATCGCCGCGACAGCCAGGCCTGGTCTTCGCACAGGATGTTGACGGCGAAGTGCCCGGTGGTCTCGAACACCGGCAGGCTGACGCTGTGCCGGCCCAAGGCCCACAGAACCAGG
>DAIUFU010000032.1:0-21120 GCA_036844405.1 Burkholderiaceae bacterium
CACGCTGCAGGCAGGCCGGCTGATCGATGACTCGGGGCGTTCGCCGCCGGTTGCCGCCGCCTGAGCAGGGACCGCGCTGCCGGGGGGATGCTGCACCGATCGCCGGTATGCGTTTCATCGCAGCACCACCGGCGACGCTCCGACGGATTCCGCAGGCAGTTGCGCGCGCGCCGCGCGGATCCAGCGCGGCAGGCAGGCGGCACTGAGACCGTCGTCCGTGCCGTTCGCCTGTGCCCAGAGCGTACCGGCGCCGCCGTGCAGCCAGGCGGCCAGGCAGGCGGCGCGTTCGGCATCGAGTCCGCGCGCAAGCAGGCTGGCACACAAGCCGGCGAGCACGTCGCCGGTGCCAGCGCTGGCCAGGCAGGGCGAGCCGGTGGCAATGATCGACCAGTGCCCCTGCGGGGTCGCGACGATGCTGCCGGCGCCCTTGAGCAGGATCACGCAGTGCAGCCGGGCGGCGAGGGTGCAGGCGGCGCCGATGCGGTCGGTCTGGACGTCGGCAACGTCGGCGCCGAGCAGGCGTGCCGCTTCGAGTGGATGGGGAGTGGCTACGGAAGCGTTCGCGGATTTTCGTTGCACCAGCGCGGCCGTCAGGCTCGCGTCTGCGGCGATCAGGTTGAGCGCGTCGGCGTCGACGACGAGCGTGCGTGCCTGTGCACCGGCGCGGCGCAGCGCGTCTGCTGCAGCCCCGGACGTACCCAGGCCGCAGCCGATGGCTACTGCGTCGAAGCTGCCGAAGCCGGTGTCTGGAGAAGTGCTCATCCACTGCGGCTGTGACGGATCGAAGAGCGTGCCGGCCGGGGTCGCGACGTAGATACGTCCGGCGCCGCCGGCCTGGGCACCGCGGGCTGCCAGCAGCACCGCGCCGTGCATGCCGGGTGCGCCACCGTAGCAGAGCACCGAACCGAAACTGCCCTTGTTCGAGTCGAGACTGCGGGCCGGTGGCGCTTCATCGCGGGCTGCAGCCAGATCGAAGCGGCGTCCGCGCGCCGCGACGAAACTGCGCTCGTGCGCCGCGGGTGAGGCGGTCCCATGCATCGGGTCTGAAAGTGTCGCTGCCGCCGCCGGGATCACGGTGGCTCCCGGGACTCCGGCCGTCGTGCAGGGGTCCTCGTCGAGCAGCGCGGCATCGATGCCCAGTGTGGCCACCGAGACCGTGCCGACGTGATCGAGCGCAGCGCCGGTACGCAGGCCCGGCTTGTCGGCAATCATTGTCACGGTCCGGCGGGCACGCACGGCCTGCGTGCCGACGAGACTGCCGGTGTCGGCATCGATGCCGCTTGGCACGTCGACGGCGACCATGGGCCAGTCGCGTTGCGCCATCTGCGCGCACAGTGCGGCGCAGGCGGCATCCAGCGGACGCTGCAGGCCGATGCCGAACAGACCATCGATGACGATCGGCGCCGTCGGTGCGGTCAGCCACGCCTCCCAGGCAGCAGCAGGGGCAACCGGAAAATCCTGTTGCCGGGCCATCTGCCAGATGGCTGCGGCATCGCCGGCCGGATCGCGCCGTGCGTCGAGCGCGATGGCGTGCACGGCAAAGCCGCAGGCGCGCAGACGAAGGGCGGCCAGCAGTGCATCGCCGCCATTGTTGCCCGGACCGATCCAGGCGACGATCGGCCGCCCGACGGCAAGCGTGCGCGCCAGCTCCACCGTAGCCTCGACGACCGCGTCGGCAGCGCGCGACATCAGCGTGCCGGCTGGCAGCTCCCGCATGGCGAGTGCTTCGATGCGCCGGATTTCACTGCTGCGCAGCAAGGCGCTCATGACGGCCTCCGTCCTCTGTCCTTCTGGTTCCCACGGCTTTCGACCCTGTCCCGGACTGGCTCCCGTCCGGCCTTCCCGGTACGACCATCCACTATGCCATCCGTCCCGTCACTGGTGGCGCCGCGCGGTCGCCCGGCGGTACCTGCTATCGTTGGCGCCGCACCGTTTTTTCCCTTTTCTTTCATGACCCGCTGGCAATTCTGGATCGATCGTGGCGGTACGTTCACCGACGTCGTCGGACGCCGGCCCGACGGTTCGATCCTGACGATGAAACTGCTCTCGGAAAATCCGGAGCAGTACGAGGATGCGGCGATCGAAGGGATCCGGCGCGCGCTCGGGCTGAAGCCGCACGAGCGCATCGGTCCGGAGCGCGTCGAGGTCGTGCGCATGGGCACGACGGTGGCAACCAATGCGTTGCTCGAGCGCACTGGCGAACCGCTGCTGCTGGCCGTCACGCGCGGCTTTCGCGATGCGCTGCGGATCGCCAGCCAGAATCGTCCGCGCCTGTTCGAGCGCGAGATCGTGCTGCCGGAGATGCTGTATCGCGAAGTCGTCGAGATCGACGAACGCATCGGCGCCGATGGTGCGGTCGTGCAGACGCTCGGCGAGGATTCGGCGCGCCGGGCGCTTGCCGGTGCGCACGCACGCGGCCTGTGCGCCATCGCGATCGTGCTGATGCATGGGTACCGCTATCCGGCACACGAGCAGCGCCTGGCGCAACTGGCCCGCGACATCGGCTTCACGCAGATTTCGGTGTCGCATCTGGTCTCGCCGCAGATCCGCTACATCGGACGTGGCGACACGACGGTGGTCGACGCCTATCTGTCGCCGGTGCTGCGCCGCTACGTCGAGCGCGTGGCGGCAGCGATGCCCGGTGTGCCCCTGCAGTTCATGCAGTCGCACGGCGGATTGACCGACGCGGCGGCTTTCCAGGGCAAGGACTCGATCCTGTCGGGGCCGGCCGGCGGCATCGTCGGCATGGCGCGCGTCAGCGCCGTTGCCGGCTTCGGGCGTGTGATCGGTTTCGACATGGGCGGCACGTCGACCGACGTCTCGCATTTCGCCGGCGAATACGAGCGCGAATTCGACACGCTCGTCGCCGGCGTGCGCATCCGTGCACCGATGCTGGGCATTCACACGGTGGCCGCCGGCGGCGGCTCGATCCTGCATTTCGATGGCGCGCGTCTGCGCGTCGGCCCGGAGTCGGCCGGCGCCGATCCGGGGCCGGCCTGCTACCGGCGCGGCGGGCCGCTGACGGTAACCGACGCCAATCTGTTGCTGGGCCGCATCCAGCCGGCGTTCTTTCCACCGGTGTTCGGGCCGCAGGCGAACGAGGCGCTGGACGAACAGGTCGTCCGGCACGAGTTCACCGCACTGGCGGCACGGGTGTCGGCGGAAAGCAGACATGTCGTCAGCGCCGAACAGCTCGCCCAGGGCTTTCTCGAGATCGCCGTCGCCAACATGGCGAACGCGATCCGCAGGATCTCCGTGCAGCGCGGCTACGACGTCACGCGCTACACGCTGACCACTTTCGGCGGCGCCGGCGGTCAGCATGCGTGTGCCGTTGCCGACGTGCTGACGATGCCGCGCGTGCTCGTGCACCCGCATGCCGGCGTGCTGTCGGCCTGGGGCATGGGCCTGGCTGATCCGGTGGCAATGCGTGAGGAATCGATCGAACGGCGTCTCGACGATGCCGGGCTGGCGACCGCGCGCGAGCGGATCGTCGTGCTCGTGCAGGCGGCGCGACGTGAACTGTTCGAGCAGGGCGAAGCACCCGCCGCGCTGCACGAAACGGCGTGGCTGACGCTGCGCTACGAGGGTACGGATACGGCACTGCCAGTATCTGTCGGCGAACGGGGGTCGATGCATGCTGCCTTCGAGGACGCCTGGCGGCAGCGTTTTTCCTTTCTTCTGCCCGGTCGTGCGCTGCTGATCGAGGCTGCGGTCGTCGAGGTCAGCGCGCGCCAGGCGGACGGGCAGGCCGCGTCCCGCGCGGCCGACGCAGCAACGCCGGCGCCGGTTGCGGCGGTCCGGGGCGACACGGGACAGCAAGCCCGGCAGGCCGTCGCGCAGGACGCTCCGTGGAATGCCGAAGTGGTCGTACCGACGCCGGTGCGGCGGCATGCGCGTCTGTATCTGGACGGCGGCTGGCGCGAAGTACCGCTGTTTGAACGCGCTCATCTGCAAGCGGGCGAGTTCTTCGACGGACCGGCCATCGTCGTCGAGGCCAATGCGACCACGCTCGTCGATCCGGGCTGGCGGGCCGGTGTGACGGCGGATGGCAATCTGCTGCTTGAACGCCATGAGCCGCGCACGCAGCGCCGGGCGCCGGGTACGGCGGTCGACCCGGTACGCCTCGAAATCTACAACAACCTGTTCATGTCGATTGCCGAGCAGATGGGTCTGCGCCTGCAGAACACGGCGCATTCCGTGAACATCAAGGAACGGCTTGATTTTTCCTGCGCGATTTTCGACGCCCGGGGGCATCTGGTGGCCAATGCCCCGCACATTCCGGTGCACCTCGGGTCGATGGGCGCAAGCGTGCGCGCCATCCTCGCGCGCCATGGCGGCGGGCCGGCCGGCACGGGTGCGGCACCCGGCGCGCCGCTGGCGCCGGGCGACGTCTACGTTCTGAACGATCCCTACGCCGGCGGCACGCATCTGCCTGACGTCACGGTCATCACGCCGGTGTTCGGCGACGACGGGCGCGAGATCCTGTTCTTCATCGGATCGCGCGGGCATCACGCCGACATCGGCGGCAGGACGCCGGGATCGATGCCGCCGGACAGTGTGCACATCGATGAAGAAGGCGTCCTGCTGACCGATTTCCTGCTGGTTTCGGCCGGAACCATGCGCGAGGATGCGCTGCGGGCCGTACTGCGCGCCGCGCACTGGCCGGCGCGCAATCCGGAGCAGAACCTGGCGGATCTGCGCGCACAGATCGCGGCCAACGAGAAGGGCCGCGAGGAGCTGCTTGCGCTTGTGCGGGAATCGGGCCGCGATGTCGTGCTGGCCTACATGGGCCATGTGCAGGACAACGCCGAGGAATCGGTGCGCCGGGTCATCGGTGCGTTGCACGATGGCGCCTTCGCCGTGCAGCTGGACAACGGTGCGACGATCCGCGTGCGCATCGATGTCGATCGTGCGCGACGGTCGGCACGAATCGATTTCGCGGGTACCTCGGCGCAGCAGCCGAACAATTTCAACGCGCCGCTGGCGGTGACGACCGCAGCGGTCCTGTATGTCTTCCGGACCCTGGTCGGCGACGAGATTCCGCTGAACGAAGGCTGCCTGGTGCCGGTGCAGATCCGCGTGCCCGAAGGCTCGATGCTGAACCCGCGGGCTCCGGCTGCCGTCGTCGCCGGCAATGTCGAGACCTCGCAGTGCATCACCAACTGTCTGTACGGTGCGCTCGGCGTCATGGCTTCGGCCGCACCGACGATGAACAATTTCACGTTCGGCAACGAGCGCCATCAGTATTACGAGACGATTGCCGGCGGTTCCGGCGCCGGTGGCCGTTTCGATGAACAGGGCCGGCTCGTCGGCGGCTTTGATGGCACGTCGGCGGTGCAGACGCACATGACCAACTCGCGGCTGACCGATCCCGAAATTCTCGAGACCCGCTATCCGGTCCGGCTGGAGAGCTTTGCCATCCGGACCGGCTCGGGCGGTCCGGGGCGCTGGCACGGGGGCGACGGGACCGTGCGGCGAATCCGCTTTCTCGAGTCGATGAACGCCTCGATTCTGGCCAATGGGCGCCTCCACCCCGCCTTCGGCCTGCGTGGCGGCGGCGCCGGCGCGGTCGGCCGCGATCGGGTGGAACGGGCCGACGGGCGGATCGAGTGTCTCGCTCACGCCGATTCGGCGCGGCTCGAGCCGGGCGATCTCTTTGTGATCGAGACGCCGGGCGGCGGCGGCTTCGGATGAACCGTCAGGCCATGATGTGGCCCGCCGGCGGCATGATCGGGTTGAACTTATAATGGGCGCTTGCGTTCGTCTCCCGTTGCGGGCCGGTTTTCCGGTCGTGTCCGTTTCGGCTGCGCCCTGATCGGCGCTGCACCGACGCTTGCCGCACGTTCGCGTTTCACGCCCGCACGTCATCTTCATCCGGTCCCTGAACGATGTCCGCCTGTCTGACGCTGGCCGGTGCGCCAGCCCTGTCTGCATTCCGTCTTGTGCGCCTGCTCGAGCGTCTGCAGACGCTCGATGAGCGCGCCAGCGCCGTGCACGCGCGTTTCCTCTATCTGGTCCGGCTCGATGTCGGACCGGAGCCCGCATTGTCGGAGCAACTGGCTGGCCTGCTCGACGCCGTTCCCGCAACGGGCGAAGCCGGCCGCGAGGGTGCCATGCCGGCGTCGGCCAGGCAGGGACAGGCATCGCCACCGGGGCAGGCAGTCTGGGTACTGCCCCGGGCCGGAACGATCTCGCCCTGGGCGAGCAAGGCGATCGACATCGTGCATCGGTGCGGTCTGACCGGCGTCGCGCGCATCGAGCGCGGGATCGAGTACCGGATCGAAACCCGGGCGAAGCTGGGCGGGCTGATCCGCGGTGCCGCGTTCGATCCGGCCGCACTCACGCGTCTGGCGGCAGCGCTGCACGACCGGATGACCGAGACGGTACTGCTCGCGTCGCCCGATCCGCAGCAATGGTTCGCCGATCTGCCAGACAAGCCGATGCGCCGCGTGGTGCTCGGCGAAGACGGGCGTGCCGCATTGCAGCAGGCCGATCGCGAACTTGGCCTGGCGCTGGCCGACGACGAAATCGATTATCTCGTCGAAGCCTTCACTGCGGCCGGGCGCGATCCGACCGACGTCGAGCTGATGATGTTCGCGCAGGCCAATTCCGAGCACTGCCGGCACAAGATCTTCAATGCCGACTGGACGATCGACGGCGAGGCGCGCGAAGAAACGCTCTTCGGCATGATCCGCAGCACGCACGCAGCCCGGCCCGAAGGCACGATCGTTGCCTATGCCGACAATGCGGCCGTGCTGGAAGGCGGGCCGGCCAGGCGCTTTCATCCGGATGTCACGCGCGACGGCCGCTACGTGGCACACGAGCGGCGCACACACGCGCTGCTCAAGGTGGAGACGCACAATCATCCGACGGCGATTTCGCCGTTTCCCGGTGCCGCGACCGGTGCCGGGGGCGAGATCCGCGACGAAGGCGCCACCGGACGCGGCGCGCGGCCGAAGTTCGGGCTGACCGGTTTCACCGTGTCCAATCTGCGCATCGACGGTTACGTCCAGCCATGGGAGCAGGGCGGACCCGGATTTCCGCAGCGCATCGCGACGCCGCTGCAGATCATGCTCGAAGGGCCGATCGGCGGCGCTTCGTTCAACAACGAGTTCGGCCGTCCCAATCTGCTGGGCTACTTCCGCACGTTCGAGCAGGCGGTCGAAGGGTCGGTGCGCGGCTACCACAAGCCGATCATGATCGCCGGTGGAGTCGGTGCGATCGACGACACGCTGACGCACAAGATGGCGCTGCCACCGGGCACCCTGCTGATCCAGCTCGGCGGCCCGGGGATGCGCATCGGCGTCGGCGGGGGGGCCGCCTCGAGCATGGGCGCCGGAACGAATACGAGCGAACTGGACTTCGCATCGGTGCAGCGCGGCAATCCGGAGATGCAGCGCCGGGCGCAGGAAGTGCTCGATCGCTGCCATGAACTGTATGAGGGCAACCCGATCCTGTCGCTGCACGACGTCGGAGCGGGCGGGCTGTCGAATGCGTTTCCGGAGCTCGTCCATGACGCCGGGCGCGGCGCGTGCTTCGATCTCGGCAAGGTGCCGCTGGGCGAATCGGGGCTTTCGCCGGCGGAAATCTGGTCGAACGAATCGCAGGAGCGCTATGTGCTCGCGATCGCTCCGGCGTCGCTGACGTTTTTCGATGAGATCTGCCGGCGCGAGCGCTGCCCGTATGCGGTCGTCGGCACGGTCACCGGGGAACGGCAGCTGGTCGTCGAGCTGCCGGCGCCGGCCGCGGGCCCGGACCAGACGCAGCCGCCGACGGCGGATCCGGCAAGCGCCGCAACCGCGGCCGCGCGCGCCGTCGACATGCCGATGGACGTTCTGCTCGGCAAGCCGCCCCGGATGCAGCGGCAGGCGCGGCATCGCCAACGCGCCGCCGTGCCTTTCGATCTGGTCGGCATTCGCCTGGACGAAGCGATCGAGCGGGTTCTGCGCGTGCCGTCGGTGGCGAGCAAGGCCTTCCTGATCACGATCGGCGATCGCAGCGTGGGCGGGCTGTGTTCGCGCGATCAGCTGGTCGGTCCGTGGCAGGTGCCGGTTGCCGATTGCGCAGTCGGGCTGGCCGATTTCGACGGCTACACGGGTGAAGCGCTGGCGATGGGCGAGCGCACGCCGCTGGCCATTCTCGACCCGGCGGCGGCCTCGCGCATTGCCGTGGCCGAAACGGTGACCAATCTTGCTGCCGCGCCGATTGCTGCGCTCGAGCAGATCAAGCTGTCGGCGAACTGGATGGCGGCCTGCGGTGATCCGGCCGAAGACGCCGACCTGTTCGATGCCGTCGAAGCCTGCACGGTCCTGTGCCGCAGGCGCGGTCTGTCGATTCCGGTCGGCAAGGCTTCCCTGTCGATGCGTACGCGCTGGCCGGCTGCCGAATCGGGGCTGACCGACGCGAAGGAAGGTCCGGGCCGGGAGGTGATGGACAAGAACGGGTCGGACGGGAACGGGGTCGGTTCCCCGGCCACGCACGAGGTGCTTGCACCCGTTTCGCTGATCGTCACCGGCTGGGCGCCGGTCGTCGATGCGCGTCGCGTGCTCACGCCCGAACTGGTGCGTGACATCGATTCGGTGCTGATCCTGGTCGATCTTGGTGCCGGCCGGCAGCGGCTCGGAGGCTCGGCGCTGGCACAGGCCTGGGGCCAGGTGGGCGATGTCGGCCCCGATCTCGACGATCCCGGACGGCTGGTGAACTTCTTCGCCGCGATCCAGCAGCTGCATGCGGACGGCCGGCTGCTCGCCTACCATGACGTCTCCGACGGCGGCCTGCTGGCGACCGTGTGCGAGATGGCCTTTGCCGGACACTGTGGCGTCGCCCTGAACATCGATCTGCTGACGATCGACCAGTTCGCCGCCGACTGGGGCGACTACAAGATTCGCCTCGACCAGGTTGCCGTGCAGCGCGACGAGCGCACGCTGCAGGCGCTCTTTGCCGAGGAAGCCGGCGCCGTGCTGCAGGTGCGCGCCGACGAACGCGACCTCGTCTTCGGTGTGCTGCGCGAGCATGGCCTGTCGCCGTATTCGCACACGATCGGCAAGCCGCAGGCGCGCCAGACGATCGAGATCTGGCGCGACGCGACACGCATCTACAGCGCCTCGCGGGTCGCGCTGCAGCAGATCTGGAGCGAGACCGGCATGCGGATCGCGGCGCTGCGCGATGATCCGGACTGCGGCGCCGAGGAGTTCGAACGCATCGCGCGCGAGGACGATCCTGGTCTGCACCTGGCGCTGGGCTTCGATCCCGACGAAGATGTCGCCGCGCCGTATGTGGCGCGCGGCGCGCGGCCGCGCATCGCGATCCTGCGCGAGCAGGGCGTCAACAGCCAGATCGAGATCGCTGCGGCCTTCGATCGCGCCGGTTTCGAGAGCTTTGACGTGCACATGACCGATCTGTCGGCCGGTCGCCACCGGCTCGATGATTTTCGCGGTCTGGTGGTCTGCGGCGGCTTCTCGTTCGGCGACGTGCTGGGTGCCGGCACCGGATGGGCGCGCTCGATCCTGCACGATGAAGCAATGGTCGAACGCTTCGCGCTGTTTTTCGAACGCGCGGACACTTTCACGCTCGGCGTGTGCAACGGCTGCCAGATGCTGTCGCAGCTGAAGTCGATCATCCCGGGTGCGGCTGCCTGGCCGCGTTTCCTGCGCAATCGTTCGGAGCAGTACGAAGCGCGTCTGGCCATGGTCGAAGTGCTCGAATCCCCGTCGATTCTGCTCACCGGCATGGCCGGCAGCCGGATGCCGATCGTGGTTGCGCATGGCGAGGGCCGGGTGGCTTTCGATCCGCCCGGTACGGAGGCGGTCATCCCGGCCGACGTCGGCAAGATGACCGGGTCCGGCGGATTCGCCACCGGACCCGATCCGGCCGCCTTGCCAACGCTGCGTTTCGTCGAGAACGACGGCAGTCCGGCCCAGGCGTACCCGGCCAATCCGAACGGCTCGGTCGGTGGCCTGACCGGCTTCACCAGCGAGGACGGGCGCGCGACCATCCTGATGCCGCATCCGGAACGTGTCTTCCGGACAATCCAGATGAGCTGGCGCGATCCCGGTGCCAGCGAAGATTCACCGTGGATGCGCCTGTTCCGCAACGCCCGCGCCTGGGTGCAGTGACAGCCGCCCGATGAACCGGCGCTTCGCGCACTGTCCCCGCTGACGGTCTTCCGGCACGGACCGGGCCCCGGGGCAGTGCACGCGAAGCTGCTCCGATCCGCCTGCGCCGCCCGTGCGGCGCAACTCGAATGAACCAGATGCTCTCCACAGTCAACATCACGATCCAGTTCGGGGCGAAGCCCCTGTTTGAAAACGTCAATGCGAAGTTCGCCGACGGCAATCGCTACGGCCTGATCGGCGCCAACGGCTCGGGCAAGTCCACCCTGATGAAGATTCTCGGCGGCGACCTGGAGCCGTCGAGCGGGCAGGTCGTGCTCGAAGCCAATGTCCGCGTGGGCAAGCTGCGCCAGGACCAGTTCGCCTTCGAGGACGAACGCGTGCTCGACGTCGTCATGATGGGTCACCGCGAGATGTGGGCGGCGATGCGCGAGCGCGACGCGATCTACGAGAATCCGGAGGCCAGCGAAGACGATTACATGCAGGCAGCCGAACTCGAGACGAAATTCGCTGAGTACGGCGGCTACACGGCCGAGGCGCGCGCCGGAGAACTGCTGCTCGGGCTGGACATCCCGATCGAGCAGCATGCCGGTCCGATGCGCGCCATCGCGCCGGGCTGGAAACTGCGCGTGCTGCTTGCGCAGGCGCTGTTTTCCGATCCGGACGTGCTGCTGCTCGACGAGCCGACCAACAACCTCGACATCGACACGATCCGCTGGCTCGAGACGATCCTGAACGAGCGCGATTCGACCATGGTGATCATCTCGCACGATCGCCACTTCCTGAATGCCGTGTGCACCCACATGGCGGATCTGGATTACGGCGAACTGCGCGTGTATCCGGGCAATTACGACGATTACATGCTCGCCTCGGCGCAGGCGCGCCAGCGCCTGATGTCGGCCAACGAGCGGGCGAAGGAACGCATCGCCGAACTGCAGGAATTCGTGCAGCGCTTCGCCGCGAACAAGGCAAAGGCGCGACAGGCGACCTCACGCCAGAAGCTGATCGCCCGGATCCGCAGCGAAACGGTCGAAGTCAAGCCGTCGTCGCGCCAAAGCCCCTATATCCGCTTCGAACAGACGAAAGCGATGCACCGGCAGGCGCTCGAGGTCGAAAATCTCGCCTATCGCTATGAGGGTGCCGACGCGCCGGTGTTTGCCGGCTTCACGACGATTTTCGATGCCGGCGACCGGGTCGCGATCGTCGGCGCCAACGGTGCCGGCAAGACGACGCTGCTGCGCACGCTGCTCGGTGTCGATCACGGCGGCATCGAACCCGGAGCGGCGGCCGGCGAGGGGGGCGGTCTGGCGCCCACGAACGGCACCGCGCGCTGGTCGGAGAATGCCAATGTCGGTTACATGGCGCAGGACGTGCATCCCGACTTCGAATCCGACCGCTCGCTGACCGACTGGCTGTCGCGTTACACACAGGCCGGAGACGACGAACAGACGCTGCGCAGCATTCTCGGGCGCATGCTGTTTTCGGGTGACGAGGTGCGCAAGCCGGTGCGTGTGCTGTCCGGCGGCGAAATGCACCGGATGAGCTTCGGTCGCCTGATGCTCGGCCGGCACAACGTCCTGATGCTCGACGAGCCGACGAACCACCTGGACATGGAGTCGATCGAGTCGCTGCAGTTCGCGCTCGAGAAATACGCCGGAACGATCTTTGTCGTCTCGCACGACCGGCAGTTCGTCGATGCGATCGCCACCCGCGTGCTCATCGTCCAGGCCGGCGGCACCATCATCGACTGGCGCGGCGACTACGAGTCGTGGCTGGCCAGTCAGGGGATCGAATAGGACGGAGCGCGCGTGCGGCCGCGGGCGCGTTGCGCCGACCAGCCGACGCGCAGCGCGTTGCGCAGTGCGACGACCGCCTCCGTGGCTTCCGGCTGCTGGCGCAGCAGCACCGACGTACCGCCCAGCGCCGGCAACCGGCGTGATACCGGCCGTTCGAGGGCGCAGGCCTGACCGACACTCGCGGGCAGCGCCATGATGCCCAGGCCGCGACGGACGGCTTCGACGCAGATGGCCAGGCTCGGAGCCTCGAACACGCTGCGATGATGCACGATCGCGCCAGCCAGCGCGCTGTCGCTGCGTCGGCGCAGGATGCTGCCGGCCGGCGGCGCGATCACCGGCCACGGCATCTGATCGGTCGCAGGCGTGGCGTGACCGTGCCAGAGCAGGCGTTCGCGAAAGACGACGATGGCGCCGTCGGGCACGGCATCCTCGTGCTCCAGCAGCAGATCCAGTTCATGCCGCTCGAAACCTTCGTGCAGGGTGCCGGTCGCCGCGATTTCCAGTCTCAACTCGACTTCCGGCCAGGTGCGGGTGAAATCCCGCACCGTCTCGATCAGCCCTGAGCCGAGGGCAACCGTTTCGTCGGCGCCGATCCGGACCGTACCCGAAAGCATCCGGGCATCGATGCGCGCCAGCGCAATGACCTGCAGACGCAGAATCTCGCGCGCAATCGGAATCAGGCGCAGCGCCGCTTCGGTCGGCTGTACGGATCGGGTCGTGCGTTCGAGCAACGGGGCACCGACCAGCTTTTCCAGACGCTGAACCTGCAAACTGACTGCCGGTTGCGTGGCGCCGAGCTCCTGTGCGGCGCGCGAGAAATTGCGTGCCTCGACAACGGCCAGGAAAGTACGCAGCAGCGGGGCAGGCAGATCTTTCATCGGGACAGAAATGGCGATGGGTCCGGGCGAGCCGCCCGCCGACGTCGCGAGTAGATCACGAAGCGCTTGCGGGGAAATGGGCGTGAAACAGATCATGACTCATGATCAACACCTGTCAATAACGTCATTAATGAGAATATTGAATTAACCATAATGATGAATCAGAACATTCATTGATAATATTTACGAATGAGCCGCTGCAACGGTCGGACCGGATCGATCGCACGCAGCAGATCGGCTTCGATCGGTGGTGGGGCTCCAATGGCCATGGCCGGCAGACAGACGCCGGCCAGCGCCGCCCACAGTGTGCCGCGCGCACCGAAGCCAAAAGTGCCATAGAGTCCCGGCAGAAGCGGCAGAGGCAGCCGCCCGTTACGCGCCAGTTCGTGCGCCCGTGCGCGTATGCCGGCTTCGTCGGGCATGACACCGATCATCGGCAGCCGGTCGGGGCTGGTCCAGCGAACGCCGTGCGAAGCGGTCCGCAGGCTACCTGCCCAGGCACGTACGAAAGCATCCGCTTCATTCTCATCACCGGCCAGCATGCGGGCCAGGCGGCGCAGATTGCTGTCGTCAGCGCACGGCTCAAGCCTGACGTCCTCACCCGCTTCAAAGGTCGCGCCGGCCAGAATCCGCCCATTGACCGGGGCTGCCCAGGCCAGTCCGCTCACGGCGCGACGCAGGCCGGGGAGGGCTGCTGCGGGCAGCCAGGTGCTCTGTCCGCTCATGGCGCGCAAGGCGATCGATGGGGCCATCGCCAGCCGGACGGCATCTCCGGCATTGGCCAGCACGACCAGGGCCGCGCGGGCGAGGCAGGTCCCGTCGGCGGCGTGGGCGCTCCATTCGTCTCCCGTCCGGCACAGCTGCTCGACGCGCACCGCGCAGTGCACGCGGATCGCCGGATGGTCGAGCCAGTGGGCGATCGAATGGCACGGATCGTCGACGTGCGCCGCCGGCAACCACAGTGCACCGCGCGGCAAGGCGATGCCGGCCAGCGTGCCGGCCTCGTCGGCGGACAGATGGCGTGCGTACGATCCGGGAAACGCGAGGCGCTCGAGCATCCCGGTGCGGGCTTCGGTCTGCGCCGCATCGCGATCGAGAACGAGCTTGCCGACGGCGGGGGTCATCGCCAGCTGCCGGCGCGGGCCGAGTGCGGCGCGCGTCAGGCGGGCGAGCACATTGTCGTCACTGGACAGATGCAGGTGATCGGCGGCCAGTGGTTGGCCGGAACCGGCGCTGCCGGGCCGCGTCGAAGCGTCCAGGACCTGCACCTGCCAGCCGTCGCGGGCAAAGCCGGCGGCGACGGCGGCACCGGCCAGACCGGCACCGATGACCAGCACTTCATTCGATGGCCAGGACGGCAATGCGGGCGGTGCGGGAAAGCCGCGCCAGCGTGGCGCATACGATCCCTGCAGACGATGCCTCTTGCCACCGTGACCGGACACGCGTTGCACCGCAAAGCCGGCCTGACTGAATGCGTCGCGTACGCCGGCGGCGGCCGTCCAGGTCGCAAACGGTGCTCCCGGGCGTGCCCGTCGCGCGATCGCACGGGCGATGAGCGGGCTCCACATGGCCGGATTGCGCCCCGGCGCGAAACCGTCGAGAAAAATGGCGTCGGCCGCCACCGACAGCTTCGGCAAAAGATGTTCGGCCTGGCCGAAGGCCAGTGTCAGTCGGACTTCGCCGCCAGCAAAGTCGATCGCATGCAGGCCGGGAAGAGGCTCCGGCCAGCATTCCTGCAGATGCGTCGCATTGGTTCCGGCACACTCCAGACACTCGTGCAGGCGCGTCAGATCGCCGCGCGCGAGGGGGTGCGCCTCGATCGACACATAGTGCAGGCGCAGACCGGCGGGCCTTGTTACACGCCAGGCCGCGAGTGTTTCCAGAAAATTGACGCCGGCACCGAAGCCAAGCTCCAGGATGACGAAAGGGCGGGCGACAGCGGTCCCGGGCCGCTGCGCCGCACGCCAGCGCACGGGCAGGCCGCAGCCGTCGATGAAGACCTCGCGTGCTTCGGCGCGCGCTCCGCTGCGGCTGCGGAAGACGTCGCCGTACAGGCTGCTGACGGGTGCACCGGATTCGTCGAAGACGATTGGTGGATGCGGTTCGAGGGGAACGTACATGGGATGCGTCGGTACGGATAGTGCCCGGAATTGCGACCGGACATGATAATTTGCAGCAAGGCAGACCGACTCGGGAGCACGGACGATGATCAGGGCACACTGGCAGGACCGGATCGAAGTGGCGCTCGGGCTGTGGCTCGTCGCCTCTCCTTTCGTGCTCGACATGCGCGACACGCAATCGGCTGCCTGGGCGGCGATGCTCGCCGGCGTGGCCATCGTCACTTTCGCGGTCGACGCGTTCTACTACCCGGACATCATCGAGGAATGGGGCAACCTGGCGCTCGGCCTGCTGCTGGCGGCCTCACCCTGGCTGCTCGGCTATGCGCCCTCGACCGGCATCACCGTGAATGCCGTGCTTTGCGGCCTGGCGATCGTCATCCTGTCGTTTCTCACCGTCGGCGACATCCGGCGGGAACGGCGTGCACGCCTTGGGCGCGTGGTCGACGGCGGGCACTGATCCACACCGTGACCGGCGCTGGCGCCAGTGCGGCGACAGCGGACGGCGCACCGGTGTTTCGCCGGCACCGGAACGGGCATAATGCCCCGCATCCGCTCCGGCTTTCGCGGACATCCGCGGTGGAGCAGTCCCTGGTCCCGAATCGGAGATGAGTCGATGCACGAACCGTCCGCGCTGCCTGCCTTGCCGTCGCCAGTCTCTTCCCGCTTTCCGTTGCGCCTTGTGCCCGGTTCCGCCGGTCGCCTCGCCCGGCACCTGACCGGTGTGTTCGTGGCCGCTCTGGTGCTGGCCTCGTCCCCGCTGCCGGCCAGCGCCCAGCAGCGTTTCATCACGATCGGCACCGGCGGCGTGACCGGTGTGTACTACGCCGCCGGTGGCGCGATCTGCCGGCTGGTCAACAAGGACCGGGCGAAGCACCATCTGCGCTGCTCGGTGGAGTCGACCGGCGCCTCGGTCTTCAATGTGAACACGATCCGGGCAGGTGAGCTCGACCTGGGATTTGCCCAGTCCGATGTTCAGTACAACGCCCATGAGGGCGTCGCGCAGTTCAAGGATGCCGGCGCCTACAAGGATCTGCGCTCGGTCTTTTCCGTGCATGCCGAGCCGTTCACGGTCGTGGCCCGCAAGGAGGCGGGCGTGAAGGAGTTCACCGACTTCAAGGGCAAGCGCTTCAATGTCGGCAACCCGGGCTCGGGTACGCGTGCGTCGCTGGAGGAACTCCTGGCCGCCATGAACTGGACGATGGCGGATTTCGGTCTGGCCTCGGAGCTGAAGGCCGACGAGCACGGGCCGGCACTGTGCGACGGCAAGATCGACGGCTTCTTCTATGCGGTCGGTCATCCGTCGGCCAATATTCAGGACCCGACGACGACCTGCGCCGCGCAGCTGATTCCGCTCACCGGCCCGGCGGTCGACCGGCTGGTAGCGGAAAAGCCGTATTACGCCAGGGTGACGATTCCGGGCGACCTGTATCCGAACAATCCGCAGGACACGCAGACCTATGGTGTGCTGGCGACGGTGGTCGCATCCGCGAAGACATCGCCGGATGTCGTCTACACCGTCGTCAAGGCGGTGTTCGACAACTTCGACGAGTTCCGCAAGCTGCACCCGGCACTGGCCAGTCTGAAACCCGAGGACATGGCCCGTGACGGCCTGTCGGCACCGCTGCACGAGGGGGCCGCGCGCTACTTCCGCGAGAGGGGCTGGATCCAGTGAGCCTGCGTGACGCGGTCATCCACATGCGCTTCTGAGCAGCTCCATCAGCTCGTCGCCGACGCCGATACCGGCGGACGGGCGGCGAGCGGTTTTTCCGGAGCACTGATCACCGCCGTCGCCGTCGGCTGGTCGCTGTTCCAGCTCTGGTATGCGTCACCGTTGCCGTTTGTCCTGGGCTTCGGTCTGCTCAACGATACCGAGGCGCGCGCCCTGCATCTGGGCATCGCGCTGTTTCTGGCCTTTCTGGCTTTTCCTGGCTCGCGCCGCCCCGGCATCCGTTTCCGCGTGCCGCTGGCCGATTGGGTAATGGCGGCGGCTGCCGCATTCGCCGGCAGCTATCTGCTGCTCTTCTACAACGAACTGGCGCTGCGCCCCGGCATTCCGGTCACGCAGGACATCGTCGTCGCCAGCATCGGCCTGGTGCTGCTGCTCGAGGCGACACGACGCGCGGTCGGCCTGCCGATGACGATTCTCGCGCTCGTCTTTCTCGCCTACGTCTTTCTCGGTCCGGTGCTGCCCGACGTGATCGCGCACAAGGGTGCATCGCTCGAGCGGATGATCTCGCACATGTGGCTGACCACCGAGGGCGTCTACGGCGTGGCGCTGGGCGTGTCGGTGTCGTTCATCTTCATCTATGTGCTGTTCGGCTCGCTGCTCGATCGCGCCGGCGCCGGCAATTACATGATGCAGGTCGCCTTCGCCACGCTCGGCCACCTGCGCGGTGGACCGGCCAAGGTGGCGGTGGTGTCCTCGGCGCTGAACGGGCTGATTTCGGGTTCTTCGGTCTCCAACGTCGTCTCGGGCGGCATCTTCACGATCCCGCTGATGAAGAAGGCCGGCTATGGCGGCATCAAGGCCGGTGCCATCGAAACGGCCTCATCGGTCAACGGTCAGATCATGCCGCCGGTGATGGGTGCGGCCGCCTTCCTGATGGTCGAGTACGTCGGCATCCCGTATTCGGACATCGTGCGTCATGCCTTCCTGCCGGCGGTGATCTCCTACATTGCCCTGTTCTACATCGTGCATCTGGAGGCATTGAAGCTGGGCATGCATCCGGCCGCGGCCCAGGCGCCGCGCACCTTTTCCCGGCGCCTGCTCGGCTGGGGCTTCGGGCTGAGCGGATCGATCATCGTCTGCGCGCTCGTGTACTGGATCGCACTGGGCGTCCAGGCACTGTTCGGCGCCAGTGCGATCTGGATCATGGCACTTGTCCTTTTGCTCACCCATGTCGGGTTGCTGTGGGATGCCGCCCGTCATCCCGACCTGCCGCAGGACATCGACATCGATCACCCGGTACTGCCGCAGACCTGGCCGACAGTGCGCGCCGGCCTGCATTTCCTCATCCCGATCGGCGTGCTGATCTGGTGCCTGATGATCGAACTGCTGTCGCCGGCACTGAGCGCCTTCTGGGCAACGCTGACCCTGATCGTGCTGATGGGCACGCAGCGCCCGCTGCTGGCGCTCTTTCGCCGGCAGGCGGTGCTGCCCGAGTGGCGCGCCGGCCTGCGCGACGTGTTCTTCGGCCTGAACGACGGCGCGCGCAACATGATCGGCATTGGCATCGCGACCGCCACTGCCGGCATCATCGTCGGCGGCATCACGCTGACCGGACTCGGCTTTCGCATGACCGATTTCGTCGAGGTGGTTTCGCAGGGCAATGTGATCGCGATGCTGCTGTTCACCGCCTTCGTCTGCCTCGTGCTCGGGCTGGGCGTGCCGACCACCGCCAACTACATCCTGGTGGCATCGCTGATGGCGCCGGTCGTTGTCGAACTGGGTGCGCAAAGCGGCCTGATCATTCCGCTGATCGCGGTCCACCTGTTCGTCTTCTACTACGGGATCATGGGTGACATCACGCCGCCGGTGGGGCTGGCCACCTTTGCCGCAGCGGCGATTTCGGGCGAGGATCCGATCCGCACCGGCATCCAGGGCTCGCTGTACGCGCTGCGCACGGTCGTGCTCCCGTTCGTCTTTCTCTTCAATCCGGCGCTGCTGCTGATCGACGTGCACGGCTGGTGGGAAGTGCTCATCGTCTCGCTGGCAGCGATCGTCGCGTCGCTGACCTTTGCCGCGGCCACGATGGGCTGGTTCCGGATCCGCTGCCGCTGGTGGGAGATTGCCGTCCTGCTGCTGGCCACTTTCGCGCTGTTTCGCCCCGACTGGTTCCTGGACCGCATCGAGACCGCCTGGCACGAAGTTCCCCCCGGGCAGATTCTGGACGTTGCCGGCCAAGTCGATGATGGCGATCGGCTCGCACTCATCATCCGGGGCACCAATCTCGAGGGCGACGAGATCCGCAAGACCGTTGGCGTGCAGCTGCGCGGCAGCGGTGACGGCCGTCAACGGCTGCAGGAGGCGGGTCTGACCGTCGTGACTTTCGGTGATGCGGTGCAGATCAGCAACGTCCGCTTCGGCAGCCGGGCGCGCCGCAACGGTTTCGAGATCGGCTGGGAGATCGGCGGCGTCCTGGTACCGAACAAACGTCCGTCGATGCACTGGTTCTATCTGCCGGCGCTGCTGCTGATCGGCCTGGTCTGGCGCGGGCAGGGCAGGCGGATGGCACTGCGCGGGTAGCAACGGGCAGCGGAAAACGGCCGCTGGCCAGGGGGTTGCGGCGGATGCCTTCCCCGGTAGCCTTCATGCGGTTCACGTTGCAGCCCGCCATCCGCGCCGCTGAAGGGCAAGGGACGGGGCCGGCACGGATGCCAGCCCCGGCGCCCGGTTTCCGATCAGTGCGTGTTCCCCGATCGTCCGGGCGAGCCGTCCGGATGGATCAGTGACGTCCGAGCACGTCGCGCGTGGCGGCATCGAGCCGGCCGGTCGCATCGAGCCGGTTGTCACGCTGGAAGGCGCGCAGGGCTGCTGCGGTTTTCGGGCCGATCTTGCCGTCCGGGGTGCCGACGCTGTAGCCCAGTTCGTTCAGACGCCGCTGGGCATCGGTCACGGACAGGACGGTTCCTCCCTGGCCGGGCGCACTGGTTTGCGATGGCGCGGCACCACCATCGACGCCGAGCCGGCCGCCGCCGCCCAGTCCCTGACCGCGCACGCTCTGGGCGCTGTAATTGCGCACCGCCTGCACCATCTGGTTGTACGCGTCCATGAATGCGGCGGAGATCACCTTGCCCTGCGGGGTATTGGTGTAGCCGCCCAGTCCACCGCCGGCGCGACTGCCGAGCAGTCCGCCGAACAGGTCG
Organism: Burkholderiaceae bacterium; assembly: GCA_036844405.1. Taxonomy (GTDB): domain Bacteria; phylum Pseudomonadota; class Gammaproteobacteria; order Burkholderiales; family Burkholderiaceae_E; genus Zeimonas. The sequence continues at coordinate 19,773 of DAIUFU010000032.1, forward strand.
AGGTCGGTCTTGGATGCGCTGCCTTCGGAGGCCGCTATCTGCACGCCCGAGCGATTGTCGACGAGCGTCAGCATGGCAGCGGCTTCGCGCGTCTTCATGCCGCCGCCAATTGCACCCAGGACGCGCCCCGTGCCGCCGCCGATGAGACCGCCGATCGCGCCACCGACGCCACCGGTGTTGCCGTCGCTGAAGACGATTTCCGGTGACAGTGCGTAGTCCGAGGCCACCATCTGGCCTGCGCCGAAATGGCTGCCGGCGCGCATCTCTCCCGATTGCATCAATTGCCGCTCGCGGCTCATTGCGCCCATGCCGGCAGGGCTGCGTTCGACGACGATGAAGCAGTTGGACTGCTGCACCAGAAGACGGAGCAGATTCGCGGTCGGCGGCAGTTTGTATTCATTGCGCAGGATCGTGTACCAGCCCGCGTTCTGGTTCTCCACCAGTGACACGGTACCCAGCGGTGACGCGCAGCGTTCGAGATCGGAGCTTTCGCCCGAGGTGGCTGAACCGGCAGCCGCACCGGTTGCGACGGTCTTTGCGCCGCTGTCACCCATTTTCAGGGCTGTCGTCTCGCAACCGGCAAGCATCAGGCCGGCGGCCAGCGCACCGGCGGCATAGACGGCAGATTTCATGGTCTGCATCGCTGTTCTCCTCGAACTGCATGGATGGAAAGTCCGGACAGTGCAGGATCTGTCCAGGTCAGGCGCAGGAAGTGACCACAGCAATGGCCATCGCTGTGATGGTCGGCACTGCAGTGCCTGTTTGTCATCGGTCATCCCATCGGTCATCGAACCGGGTGCGCCGTTACAGGGTGTCACGGACGAAGGACAGCCCCGCGCATTTGTCGACCGGAAATTCCGGGTCGGCAGGCGCGATTGTAATATCCGGACGCCGCGAAACCCCGGCAGAACGGTTCAAGGGTATTCCCGCCCTGCCGACCGGCCGGTTTCCCCGGTGCACGGCACGGCCTCCGGAAGCCCGTGCGCTCGTCACGGGGCCGACGACGCTGCCTCGGCCACTGCCAGTGCCGTCATGTTGACGATGCGCCGCACGGTTGAACTTGGCGTGAGGATGTGCACCGGGCGGGCCGCACCCAGCAGCACCGGCCCGACCGTGACGCCATGGCCGGCCGTGACCTTGAGCACGTTGAACAGGATGTTGGCCGCATCGAGGTTCGGCAGCACCAGCAGGTTGGCACTGCCTGTCAGCGTGCTTTCAGGCAGATACCCGCGGCGCACGGCGCCATTGAGCGCGGCATCGCCATCCATCTCGCCGTCGCATTCGATGTGCGGCGCGCGCCGCACGAACAGGTCGCGCGCGGCACGCATGCGCCGGGCGCTGCCGCGCT
>DAIUFU010000033.1:0-20589 GCA_036844405.1 Burkholderiaceae bacterium
ACGCACAAGCTGGTCAACGATGCCGTCGCCTACATCCGCGGTCTCGCGACACTGCGCGGACGCAACGCCGACTGGGCGGAGCAGGCCGTGCGCGAGGCCGCCAGCCTGTCGGCCCGACAAGCGCTGGCGCACAACGTCATCGACCTGATCGCCACTGACATCAACGATCTGCTGGCCCAGGTTGACGGGCGCAGCGTCACCATCGCCGGGCAGACGGCCGAATTGCACACGCAGGACCTGGTGTTGCGCAGCATCGAACCCGACTGGCGCACGCGCCTGCTGTCGGTGCTGGCCAATCCGAGCCTCGCCCTGATCCTGATGTCGATCGGCTTCTACGGGCTGATCTTCGAGTTCACGCACCCGGTCGCGCTGTATCCGGGCACGATCGGCGCCATCTGCCTGTTACTCGGCCTGTATGCACTGTCCGTGCTGCCGGTGAACTATGCCGGCGTCGGGCTGGTCATGCTCGGTCTGGTGCTGATGATCGCGGAGGCCTTCACCCCTTCGGCGGGCATTGCGGCCGTCACCGGTGCGGCCGCCTTCGTGCTCGGCGCGACGATTCTGGTCGATACCGACCTGCCTGGCTTTGGCGTGCCGTGGACATCGATCATCACCATCGTGGCCGCCAGCCTGGCTTTCTCGCTGCTCGTGCTGCGCATGCTCTGGCATGCACGCCGGCAGCCGGCACTGACCGGCGGTCACGGCATGATCGGCGAAGCGGCGACCGTGCTCGAATGGGACAATGGTCGCGGCCGGGTGCTGGCCGCCGGCGAACGCTGGCAGGCCGAGGGGCCGGCCACATTGCCACCGGGGCAACGGGTGCGGGTTGTCGACGTGGAAGGTCTGGTGCTGCGCGTCGGAACGGAGCACAGTTGATCAGCCGACGCCGCACGGTTGCGGCTGTCGGAAAAGGAGAGAATCCATGGCGCTTGCCGTCTACATGCCGCTGCTCATCATCATCGTGGCGATTCTTGCCGCCTCGATCCGCATCCTGCGGGAATACGAGCGCGGGGTGGTGTTCACGCTCGGGCGCTTCACCAGCGTCAAGGGCCCCGGACTGATTCTGCTGCTGCCGTACGTGCAGCAGATGGTGCGCGTCGACCAGCGCACGCTCGTGCTCGACGTGCCCACGCAGGATGTGATTTCGCGCGACAACGTGTCAGTGAAGGTCAACGCGGTCATCTATTTCCGCGTCGTGCAGGCCGACAAGTCGGTCATCCAGGTGGAGAACTTCCAGCAGGCGACCAGCGAGCTGGCACAGACCACGCTGCGCTCGGTGCTCGGCAAGCATGATCTCGACGAGATGCTGTCCGAGCGCGACAAGCTCAACAATGATATCCAGGACATCCTCGATGCGCAGACCGATGCCTGGGGCATCAAGGTGTCGAACGTGGAGATCAAGCACGTCGATCTCGACGAGAGCATGATTCGCGTCATCGCGCGCCAGGCGGAAGCCGAACGCGAGCGGCGGGCCAAGGTGATCAGTGCCGAGGGGGAGGAACAGGCGGCGCAGAAACTATTCGAGGCTGCCGAGATTCTCGCCGCGCGTCCCGAGGCGATGCAGCTGCGCTATCTGAACACGCTCAATTCGATCGGCATGCAGAACAATTCGACGATCGTCTTCCCGTTCCCGATGGAGTTCGGCGAATTGCTGGCGGCCTGGCGCAATGCCATGCCGGCCTCGACGCGCGCACCCCGTTCCGCGGGCACCGGACAGCCGGACGCCTGAAGGCGGGTTCCGGGACGTTCGCGGCAGCGGTCGCCTGGCGTCTGACAGGCGCCCGCGGCGGCGCCGGTGATCATGCGGTCGGCGGCCAGACCAGTTCTTCGCGCCGGCCGAACGAGACGGCGTTGTCGGTAAAAAAGGCGCGTTCGGGCACGAATGCAAACCAGTGGATGCGGGCGAAGGCGCGCACGATCGCCTCGGGTGCCCGCGCCGGGTCGCCGATCAGCGGGAATTTCTCCGCATAACGCTGTCGGGCCCGTTCCCGCTCCGCACCTTCGAGCAGATGGACGCGGCCGGAAAGCTGCAAGCCCCGAATCTGCTGCCATTCGGTCGTGTCGACGTGGATGGCCGCCGCGGCGCGCCCGTCTGCCGTCAGTTCGGTGGCGTGGCGGCTGGCCGGCGATGAAACGAAGGCGAGTTGCGGTCGGCCTTGTTCGTCCGCTTGTTCGGCATAGAACACCGGAGCGATCCAGGGGCCACTCGGGCTGGTGCTGGCCAGCGTCATCACGTGATGGTGCGTGATGAATGCGGTGATGCGTGCGGACAGTTCGTCGTGGTTCGGGTGCGAAATCACAGGGTGTGCCGAAAGGGAAGGGAATCGGGAACCGGAGAATCAGGGAGTCGGGGATCCGCATCGGCTTCACGCGGACACGACCCCACCCGGTCTGGTTCGGCCGCATCGGGCTGGAACGGAACGTTGCAGTTCGGTGCCGGCTTCAGGATGCGGCTTCTCCGGCCGGCGCGGCTTCATGCAGGCGCTTGAGCCGATAGGCCAGCTGCGCCCGTGTCAGTCCGAGCATACGCGCGGCCGACGAGAGGTTGCCGCGCGCCTTGTCGACAGCGATTTCCAGCAGCATTGTCTCGACCTGGTCGAGCGTCGTCATGCCGTTGAAGACCGCCTCGGCCAGTGCACGTCCCGAACTCCATTCGCGCTCACCCGGTGAGCCGTGCGCATCGAGCGCCAGCGTCGGCGGACTCAGGTCCGGTGGCGTGGCGAAGAGCTGGTGCAGTTCGATCCGGGTCGCCGCCGGCGCCAGCAGCACACCGCGCTCGATGACATTGCGCAGTTCGCGGATGTTTCCCGGCCAGTCGTGCGAGAGCAGGGCGCGCTTGGCCTTGTCGCTGAAGCCAAGCAGCTTCTTGCCCTGCACCGTGCACTGCTCGCTCAGAAAGCGCCGCGCCAGCAGCGGAATGTCTTCCTTGCGTTCGCGCAGTGGAGGAATGTCGATCTGGAAGGCGTTCAGCCGGTAATAGAGATCGGAGCGAAAGCGCCCGTCGCGTACGGCGTCCTCGAGCTGGCAGTTGGTGGCAGCCACCACGCGCACGTCGACCTTGCGCGTGCGGTGATCGCCGACGCGCTCGATTTCTCCTTCCTGCAGCGCGCGCAGCAGCTTGCTTTGCGCCGTCAGGGGCAGATCGCCGATTTCATCGAGGAACAGCGTGCCGCCGTCGGCGCGCTCGAAGCGGCCCGGCCGGGTCGCCTGTGCCCCCGTATAGGCGCCTTTTTCGACACCGAACAGTTCCGATTCGACCAGCTCGACCGGCAGTGCCGCGCAGTTCAGCGCAACGAACGGGCGTGAGCGTCGCTCACTGAGCCGATGCAGGGCGCGTGCGAACAGTTCCTTGCCGACTCCGGTTTCGCCCAGCAGCAGGACGGCGATGCGGCTGCCCGCAGCCAGGCGCAGCAGTTCGACGGCCTTGCGCAGCGCCGGTGCATTGCCGGCAATGTCTGGTGCCAGATGCTCCTTCTGCTCGATCGACGAACGCAGTTCGACGACCTGCGTCTGCAACTCCAGAATCTGTTCCGCGATCGATTCGCGGCTCAGGAAATGCTGGTATTCGGAGGCGTCCTCCCATTCCTCCACCGGCTTGCCGACGATGCGGCAGTAGTCGTTGCCCATGCCGGCGCACTCGACTTCCTTGTAGAGGATCGGCCGACCCATGAAGGTCGTTGTATAGCCGCAGGAGTAGCCGATCTGTGTCCAGCATACCGGCTCGTCATGCGTGCCGTAATAATGCCGGTGCCACTGGCCCTCCCAGGAATTCTCCCAGCGGAATTCGCCGTAGAAATGCCCGCCGGCCCGATCCAGTTCGAGGCGCAGTGGCACGACGCGCACGATGCCTTCGAGCGTGTGCAGTTGTGGCCCGGTAATAAAGGCATCCAGGTCACTGTTCACCTGCGCTCTGGTGCGCGCGATTTCGGCGTCGCGTGCGCCCGACGCATAGCCCATGCGCAACAGCAGCCCGCGTGCCCGCGGCATGCCGAGTGTGTCGATCAGCTCCTTGCGCAGCAGCGCCTGCGCTTCCGCGTGCACGAGCAGCATGCGGTGTTCGCGCAGCCAGATCTGTCCGGTCTCGGAACAGAAACGCACCTGCGCACGCAGATCATCGGGCTGGATCGAGCCTTTTTTCTGGTCGCCGTCCGCAATGGGCGGAACGCTGCGCAGCTTGCTCATCCTTGTCTCCTGCCAGGAAGGCCGTCGATCTTCCCGCTTCGACCGGCTCCCGCTTCGCATTCGAAGCGCGGCAAGCCGTTCTGACCATGATAACGATCAACGAACGCGGGAAACACGCTTCCGATCCGGGCAATTGCTCAAATGATCAAATTTCCCGTGGATCCGGCCGGGTTTGACTCAGATGAACAATCGCGACCTGCGGCCGATTTTGATGGACCGGCGGTAACGAAGAGCGGGTTTCCGGCTTTTTTGCTGTATCGCAGCATCCAACCGTCTGGATGGCATGAGTGTGTGCAGACCGGACTTGGAAGGCATTCGCCGGATCCGGGGACTCCAATGCGGATTCGTGATGATGCGTTGCACCACATGTCTTTCCGCGGCTCTGGCACGTCAATTGCATAAGAAACCGGTGCAGCGCCAGCAACGCGCGACGCCGCCCGAAGACGTATCAGAACGGATTACCCAGGGAGGAGCAGACAATGAAATTTCCCGTTCCGCACGATGTGAAGAATGCGGTCATTCCCGGCACGGAAGGCTGGGAGCGGATGTACCCGTATCAGTACCAGTTCGTCACCGACGATCCGAAACGCAACGCCTACGAGAAGGAATCCTTCTGGTTCTACGATGGCCTGCACTATCCGGAGCCGCTGTACCCCTTCGACACGATGTGGGACGAGGCCTGGTATCTGGCGCTGTCGCAGTTCAACAACCGGATCTTCCTGGTGCCGCCGGTGCGCGGTGTCGATCACCGGATGATCAACGGCTATGTCTACATTTCGCCGGTCCCGGTGAAGAACCCCGACGAGATCGGCCAGCGCGTGCCCCATTTCATGGAGCGTGCCGGCTATTACTACAAGAACTGGGACGAACTCGAGGCCAAGTGGAAAGTGAAGATGGAGGCCACGATCCGCGAGCTCGAGATGCTGCAGATCCCGCGTCTGGAGGAGATGGAAGAGCTCTCGATCGTCACCGAGGCGGTCGGCGAGTCGCGCGGCTTTCACCTGCTGAAGAATTACGACGACCTGATCAATCTCGGGCTCAAGTGCTGGCAGTACCACTTCGAATTCCTGAACCTGGGCTATGCCGCCTACGTGTTCTTCATGGACTTCGTCCAGAAGCTCTTCCCGAGCATTCCGACGCAGCGCATCACGCAGATGATCGCCGGCATCGACGTCATCATGTATCAGCCCGACGAGGAGCTGAAGAAACTCGCGCGGCGTGCGATCGAATACGGTGTCGACGGCGTCGTGCTGTCGAGCAGGGAATGGACTGAAGTCGAGAAGGCGCTGCATGCGCATCCGCGCGGCACCGACTGGCTCAAGCAGCTCGATCTGTCGCGCGATCCCTGGTTCAACGTGTCGACGGGCACCGGCTGGTTCCACTATGACCGTTCGTGGAACGACCAGATGAATGTGCCGCTGTCGGGCATTGCGACCTACATCGAGAAACTGCGCAAGGGCGAGAACATCGAGCGTCCGACCGAGCAGGTGCGCGCCGAACGCGACCGGATCACCGCCGAGTATCGCGACCTGATCGAAAGTGAAGAGGATCGCAAGCAGTTCGACGAACTGCTCGGCACCGCCAAGACCGTGTTCCCGTACGTCGAGAACCATCTCTTCTACGTCGAGCACTGGTTCCACTCGGTGTTCTGGAACAAGATGCGCGAAGTCGCTGCGATCCTGGTCGAGCACGGCATCATCAACGAGATCGAGGACGTCTGGCTGATGCGCCGCGACGAGATCAAGCAGGCGCTGCTGGATGTCGTCACCGCCTGGGCTACCGGCGTCGAGCCGCGCGGCAGATTCACCTGGCCGACCGAGGTCGAATGGCGCAAGGGCGTCATGAAGAAGTTCCAGGAATGGGCGCCGCCGCCGGCGATCGGTACCGCGCCTGAAGTCATCCAGGAACCGTTCACGATCGTGCTCTGGGGGGTGACCAACCAGTCGTTGTCCGACTGGGCGGCGGTGCAGGAGGCGCCCGATCCCGACACGCTCACCGAGCTCAAGGGCTTTGCCGGCAGTCCGGGCATTGTCGAGGGCGTGGCCCGCGTGTGCCGCAGCGTGAGCGAAGTCGGTGAGCTGCTCGAAGGCGAAATCCTCGTCGCACCGACGACTTCGCCATCCTGGGCGCCGGCGTTCGCCAAGATCGGCGCCTGCGTCACCGACGTCGGCGGCGTCATGAGCCATGCGGCCATCGTCTGCCGGGAATACGGCATGCCGGCGGTCGTGGGGACCGGCTATGCCACCAAGGTGATCAAGAGCGGCATGCGTCTGCGGGTCGATGGCTCGACCGGCATGATCTCGATCGAGCGTTGAGGAGGGGCCGACGATGAATACCGTGGCTGATTCCGTACGGTTGGCGCGCGACGCGTCGTCGGCCGGCGCACCGCCGTGCGTGAGCTGGTTCGAGGAGTGCGATGCGGGCTCGCTCGCACTCGTGGGCGGCAAGTGTGCGTCGCTGGGAGAATTGATCCATGCCGGTGTGAATGTGCCGCCCGGCTTTTCCCTGACGACGCACGGCACCACTGCGTTTCTGAACGAGGCCGGCATTGCCGGCGAGATCGCGGCGCTGGTCACCAGTGCCGATCCGGCCGATCAGGCGGCGCTGGACAGCGTCAGCGAGCGCATCCGCGCGCTGATCGAGGCACAGCCGTTCCCCGCCTGGCTCGAGGACGATATCGCCGAGGCCTACCGCCGGCTGTCGCTGCGCTGCGGCGTACCGGGTGTGCCGGTGGCCGTGCGCTCCAGTGCCACTGCCGAAGATCTGCCTGACGCCAGTTTTGCCGGTCAGCAGGACACCTATCTGTGGATTCGCGGCATCGACGAGGTACTGCACCACATCCGCTGCTGCATCTCGAGTCTGTATACCGGGCGGGCAATTGCCTACCGCGCCAACCGCGGCTTCGACGACAAGGATGTCGCCATCGCCGTCGGGGTGCAGAAGATGGCGAATTCGTTCACGGCCGGTGTCATGTTCACCATCCATCCGGGCAATGGCGACCGCTCGGTCATCGTCATCGACTCGAACTACGGCTTCGGCGAGTCGGTCGTCTCGGGTGAAGTGACACCCGACCAGTTCATCGTCAACAAGATCACGCTGGACATCATCGACCGGACGATTTCGCGCAAGGAGCTTTGCTACACGGTCGACTTCAAGGAACAGAAGTCGCGCGCGATCGAGGTTCCGCTCGAGCGCCAGACCGTGCAGTCGCTGATCGACGACGAGATCACCGAACTGGCCTGGATGGGCAAGAAGATCGAAAAACATTATGGCCGGCCGATGGACATTGAATGGGCCGTCGACAAGGACGTCCCTTCGGGCGGCAATCTTTTCATTCTCCAGGCGCGACCCGAGACGGTCTGGAGCACACGTCAGAAAAAGGCGGAAGGACCGCGTGGCAGTGCAATGGACTACATCGTGTCCGGCCTGCTCGCGGGCAAGCGCCTGAGCTGAATCTGTTACCTGCTGTTGAACCAAACCAAGGTGGAGACGTAATGAACGCACGTACCGAAGTCGGCCTCATCAATGACATGCGCAGCTATATTGCCGCGCTCGAAGCCAATGGCCAGTTGCATCGTGTCAAGACCGAAGTGGACTGGAAATACGAGCTGTGCCACGTATCGAAAGTGAACGAGGAAAAGCAGGGGCCGGCCCTGCTGTATGAAAACGTCAAGGGCCACACGATCCCGGTGTTCACCAGTGCCTTCACGACGCCCGAGCGCATCGCGATCGCCCTCGAACAGGACCCCGGCCTGACGATGTGTCAGCTCTCGCGCAAGTGGATGGAGCTGACGACCAAGCAACTGGTCAAGCCGGAATTCGTCTCCAATCCGTCGGTGATGGAGAACATCATCGAGGAGAAGGACGTCGACCTCGAAAAATTCCCGGTACCGTGGTTCTATCCGGATGACGGCGGGCGCTTCTTCGTGACGGCCGGCTATCTCGTCACGCAGGACCCGGACACCGGCTGGACCAACCTCGGCACCTACCGTTCGCAGGTGCTGGGCAAGAACATCCTCGGCTCGCAGATCATCAAGGGCAAGCACGGGGACATGCACATGAAGAAATACCAGGAGCGGGGCGAACTGATGCCGGCGGCAGCCGTCGTCGGCTGTGACCCGATCCTGTTCCTCGCCGGCTCGACGATGATCAGCTCGCAGACCGATGAGTACGACATTGCCGGTGCGCTGCGCGGCCGTCCGGTGCCCGTGTTCAAGTCGGAGGTCACCGGGCTGACGCTGCCGGCCAATGCCGAGATCATCGTCGAGGGCTTCATCGACCCGAACGAGCTGATGGAGGAAGGACCGTTCGGCGAGTACACCGGCTACTACTCGGGTAACAAGGGCAAGGACTATCCGAAACCGGTGCTGCGCGTCAAGCGCATCCTGCATCGCAACAACCCGATCTTCTGGTCGACGACCGTCGGCAAGCCGATCAACGACATCCACATGATCCAGTCGCTGAACCGCACTGGCGCGCTGTGGCACGACCTGGAAACGATGAAGGTACCGGGCATCCAGAGCGTGTACCTGCCGGCGGCCGCCACCGGTCGGTTCTGGGCGATCGTCTCGGTCAAGCAGATGTATCCCGGGCACTCGAACCATGTCGGCAACGCCGTGATCGCCACGACGACCGGCCATTACGGCCTGAAGGGGGTCATCGTCGTCGACCATGACATCGAGGCCGATGACATGGATCGCGTCTGGTGGGCGCTGGCCACCCGCTTCGATCCGAAGCGCTCGGCGCAGATCATCGATCGTGGGCGTTCCACGCCGCTCGATCCGGGTCTGCCGATCGAGGCGCGCGACATCACCAGCCGGATCATCCTGGACGCCTGCACGCCGTATGAGTGGGAGAACAAGCCGAACGAGATCTTCATGGATCGCGACATGCTGCAGAAGGTGTCGAATCGCTGGAACGAGTACGGCTTCGACGGACCGAGCCCGGTCTCGGAGATGATCAATCGCCTGACCCGTCCGCAGTCGGCGAAAAAATAAAAGGAGCGGGGAGACGACAGCCCGGGACTGCGGGGAGAGCGCGTGCCGGTTCGCTTCGGTGAAGCGGTCGGGCGCGCGCAGTCTGCAGGGCTGGTGCAGCCTTGGTGGCACGGTGCCGGTCGTTCGCGGCCGGCACCGTGACCCCGGCGCACGGCGCGAACATCAGGCACTGCCGTTTTCCGGTTTTCCGTTCCTTTCCCCTGACATCCTGAATCACCAGCACGGAGCGTTGCATGCCCAGAGGCATTGCCATCATCTGCAATCTGGATACCCGTGGCGAAGACATCCGCTTCGTCAAGGACCTGATCGCGTCGCGTGGTCTGGACGCCATCATGGTCGACTTCAGCATGGAGGAACCCCCGCCGTTTCCCGGTGACGTGCGCACCGAGGAAGTGGCCCGGCGCGGCGGTCTGCCGATCGAGGTGGTACGCGAGAAGTATCGCTCCGACCGGGACACCGCAACCAACAACCAGATCCGCGGCGCCTCGGAAATCGTCGGCGAAATGGTACGTGCCGGTCGCGTGCATGGTGTCATCGGCATCGGCGGCGGAACGGCCACGCTGGTCGCCACCTCGGTGATGAAGACGCTGCCTTTCGGCATGCCGAAAGTCATGGCTTCGCCGATGGCGGCGCATCCAGCCTACATCGATCGTTATGTCGGCACGCGCGACATCACGATGCATCACACCGTGCTCGACATCGTCAAGATGAATCCGCTGCTGCGCGCGCAGATCGTCAATGCGGTCGGCGCCATCTGCGGCATGGTCGAGATGACGCAGGGCACGGACATTCAATTCGACCGCCCGTGCGTGGCGCTGTCGTCCTTCGGCTTCGGCGAGATGGCCGTGCAGGGCGCCATGGGCATGCTCGAGGAGGCCGGTTTCACGCCGATCGTCTGCCATGCCCAGGGCAAGGGCGATCGGGCGATGGAAGAGATGATCCGCGACGGCGTTTTTCATGGCGTGATCGACCTGTGCACGGGCGGCATCATCGAACATCTGTTCAAGGGCAACCGCGACCCTGGACCCGATCGGCTCAAGGCGGCGCCGGCGGCCGGTATTCCGATGGTCGTCGGCCCGTGCGGACTGGACATCCTGTCCTACGGCGGGCGCGCGGACATGCTCGAAAAAACGAAAGACCGGGTCCAGTATGTGCAGGACGCCCTGCGCGTGCAGGTACGCACGACAGCCGAAGAATTGCGCCAGGCGGCCGATGTCATCGCCGAACGTCTGAACGCGGCCACGGGTCCGTGGACCTTTCTGGCGCCGATGCGCGGCTGGTCCTCACTCGATCGCGAAGGCCGTTCGATCTGGGACCCGGAAGCCGATGCGGCGTTCGTCGAACGGCTCGAGGAGCGTCTCGATGACCCGTCCCGTCTGCGCAAGATCGATCTGAACCTGTACACGCAGGAATTCGCCCGCGTCGCGGTCGACGAATTCCTTGCCCTGTACCGGCAGGTCGACGCGCCGGCCACCGCCGCTATCGAATAAGGAGGAGCCATGCTTGTACGAAACTGGATGCAGACCGATCCGATGACGATCGGCAGCGACATGCTCGTCTCGGAAGCCAAGCGCCTGATGAGCGAACATCAGTTGCACGCGCTGCCCGTGGTCGACAACGGTCGTCTGTGCGGGCTCGTCACACGCGCCAATCTGTTGCGCATGGGGCAGTTCGTGCTGCGCACGCAAAGTTCGGACGAATTCGATTATTTCGTCACCCGCCTGCGCGTGCGCGACATCATGGTGCGTCGTCCGGCCTGCATGCAGGCACAGGACACGATGGCCGAGTGTCTGCGCAAGGGCCAGGAACTCGGGGTTGCCCAGTTTCCGGTACTCGACGGCGACGACCTGGTCGGGGTCATCTCGGCCAATGAAATTTTCCAGCTCGCCGCGCATTGTGTCGGCGCGACTGACTGCGATCACGCGATCATGCTCGCGCCGATGCGCCTCGCACCCGGCGTCCTCGCGCGCGTGTGCAGCGTGGCCGAGGCGGCGGGCGCCGCGCTGCACGGTCTGTACCCGGTGGGCGCGAATGCAGGGGCGGGCACGGATAACGGAACGCAGGAGCCGGGACAGCCGGCGCCGGCGCGTGTCATCATCCGTTTCGGCGCACCCGATCCGCAACCGGTGTTGCGGGCGCTGGTGACGGCCGGCTTCGAGCCGTTCGATGCAGGCGCGGAGTCGTCGGCAAGACGCGAGGTCGCCTGACCGGGGCGCGCCGGAAATTTCCCGATCGCGCCCGGGCCAGGGGCTGATCCAGGTCCGGTCCCGGGTGCGGGGTCGGCGCCCGTCGACGGCGGAGCGACATCAAAGGCAGACATGGAACAGACGGAACAGACGGACAGGAAGCAAAAACTCCCCCTCGTGGTCGCGATCACCGGAGCGACCGGCGTGATCTATGGCGTCGAACTGCTGCGGGCACTGCACCGGCTCGGCGAGCCGGTGCATCTGATCCTGAGCGAAGCGGCAGCGATGAACCTGGCGATCGAGACCGATGCCTCGCTCGATGAAGTCAAGGCGCTGGCCGAGGTCGTCTATCCAAACAAGGACATCGGCGCCGCCGTGGCCAGCGGATCATTCCGCACGCGCGGCATGATCGTTGCGCCGTGCACGGTCAAGACGCTGTCGGCGATTGCCAATTCGTTCACGTTCAACCTGGTCGTGCGTGCCGCTGACGTCACCCTGAAGGAAAAGCGCCCGCTCGTGCTGATGGTGCGCGAAACACCGCTGCACAAGGGCCATCTCGAGCTGATGATGCGCGCCGCCGATTACGGCGCGACCATCCTGCCGCCGCTGCCGGCCTTTTATCACCACCCGGAGAGCATTCTCGACATCATCCACCAGAGCGTGGGCAAGGCGCTCGACCAGGTGGGCATCGAGCACCAGTTGTTCCGGCGCTGGACGGGCGAGGATCGCGCAGAACTGCGCCAGGCGATGCGTAACGCCGGGGCCTGACGCGCACACGGGCGCACACCGGACATCGGCCCGGTCGCGCCGCATGATGCTTGCCGTGCCTGCGGTGTGCCGTGCCTGCGGTGTGCCGTGCCTGGCGGCGTGCGCTTTCTGTGGATCTGATCGCGTACAGTGTCTGCTTCGCGGAACGGCGCTTCGGCGCTCAGCGACAGCGGTCGAGAACTTCCTGCGGGATCGGGATCGCGCGGATGACCGAACGGTCCTGCGGGTCGCGGGCACAGAAAGCACGTGTTTCCCGGCTTTCGCACAGCAGGTCGTCACCGCGCGTAATCACGTGTTTCTGGATGAAGACCTTGCTGCGCCATTCCTCGACTTCGGTACGGATCTGCAGCGTCTCGCCATAGGTCGAGCTTTTCTGGAAGCGCGTATGGTGTTCGAGCAGCGGGGTGCCGACGATGCCGTTGATCTTTTCGAGTTCATGCCAGGGCGGAACGCCCAGCGTCATGAAGAAATTCAGCGATGCGGCATCCATCCAGCGGTGGTAGCGTGGATAAAAGACGATCCCGGCCGGATCGCAATCGCCGAAACGGACTTCGACGGTCATGATGGTTGATTTGCTCATACGTTCCGGGGCGCAGCAGTCTTGCGAAGGCGCAATGATAGTGGTTGTCGCGCAGATCTGTGTTCCGTGCGCCCGCCAGAAGAGGTTCCGGTGATGGAAAACCCGCATTCGACGGGGATTGCGGAGGAATCCGGATCGGCCCGGACACGCATGTTCTGGCTGCTGGTCGCTGTCGTCACGATCGCGTTTTTCTGGATCCTGCTGCCTTTCTACGGGGCGCTGTTCTGGGCAACGGCCATCGCGGTGCTGTTCATCGGCGTGCAGCGGCGCATGGTCGCCCGTACGGGCGGGCGGCGCAGTCTGTCGGCGCTGCTCACGCTGCTGCTGGTCCTGATCGTCGTCATCGTACCGCTGGTGTGGGTGGCCACGATGATCACGCGCGAAGCGGCAGGGGTCTACGTGCGGATCCAGAGCGGCGAGGTACAGCCATCGGTCTGGCTGGCCGTGCTGCTCGACAGTCTGCCATCCTGGGCCAGTCACCTGCCCGAACGCTTCGGCCTGCAGACGCTGGCGCAGATCCAGGAACGGTTCGGTGACGGCCTGTCGCAGGCGGTACGGTTGCTGCTGCAGCGCGGACTGAGCATCGGCCAGGGCACGTTCGAATTCGTCGTCGGCTTCGTCCTGATGCTCTATCTGCTCTTCTTCCTGCTGCGCGACGGCGATTCGCTGGTCGAACGGATCGCTCACAGCCTGCCGCTGCAGCCGGAACTCAAGCATCGCTTCGGCGAGAAATTTGCGATGGTCGTGCGTGCGACGATCAAGGGCACGGTCGTCATCGCCGTGCTCCAGGGCGTCCTGGGCGCGATCGCGTTTCACATACTCGGCATCCACGGGTGGATGCTGTGGGGCATGGCCATGGCCATCCTGTCGCTGCTGCCGGCTGTCGGCCCGGTGCTGGTCTGGCTGCCGGTCGCGCTTTACCTGATCGCCACCGGCGCGGTCGTTCCGGGAGTGGGCCTGATCCTGTTCGGCACCTTCGTGATCGGGCTGGTCGACAATGTGCTGCGCCCGATCCTGGTCGGCAAGGACACCAGGATGCCCGACTACGTCGTGCTGTTCTCGACGCTGGGCGGCCTGAGCATCCTCGGCATCAATGGCTTCGTCATCGGACCGGTCGTTGCGGCGCTGTTCATTGCGGCCTGGGAGGCGGTGGCGACGACGAACACGGAGCCGGTGCGGATGGTGGCCGAAGAAACGGGATCCAGTGGCGATGGCACGGGGCGGATGGCGGATTTCGCTGCGTCAGATCCGTCCGTCCCGACCGACACGGCGCAGCGATCCTGACCGGCGACCGCCACGACGACCTGTTTCCCGACCCCGGCATTTCATGTCAAAGTTGTGCCTGTCCGCAGGCCGGCAGGCCTGCATGTGTCTGGAGGGGAATCGCGGTGTTTCAGCGGCAGATCATCCGGCTGGCCGTCGCACTGGTCGTGACCGGTGTCGGCGCCACCGGCGTGGCGCAGCCGCTGATTGATTATTATGTTAAGGTGTCCACCGACAGGCGCGTACAGGAGAATTGGAATGTTCAAGCAGCTCGTGTTCGCCGGCGCCGTATTCGCGGCGTTCGGTGCAGGACCGGTCCAGGCGCAACCGAAATGCACGACGACCATCGGCAGCGTGATGTCGCTGACGGGTTCGCTCGGCGCACTGGGACAGGACATCGCCAGGGGCGCACAGCTGGCGATTGCCGATCTGAACGCGGCCGGGGGCGTCAACGGCTGCCAGCTCGCGCTGTCGCTGTTCGACGACCAGACGAGTCCATCGGTTGGTGTCGATGCCGCACGCAAGCTGGTCGACGTACAGCACGTGCCGGCGATCATCGGTGCGCTCGCCAGCGGCGTGAGCGCGGCGATGCTGACTTCGGTGACGGTCGGCTCGGGGGTGGTGCAGATCTCACCGTCGTCGACATCACCCGGTTTCACGGAGATGGCCGAACAGGGCCGCACGAAGGGCTACTGGTTTCGCACCTGTCCGTCGGATGCCCTGCAGGGTGTGGCGATGGCGCGCCTGGCGCGCGATGCCGGCATCGGCAGGGTGGCCGTTCTCTACCTGAACAATCCGTACGGTCAGGGCCTGGACCGTGAATTCAGCCAGGCCTTCACGCGTGCCGGCGGGGCCATCACGCAAAGCGTCGTCTACAACCCGAGTCAGCCGTCGTATCGGGCCGAGGTGAGCAAGGCTCTCGGTGGGCAGCCCGAGGCGCTGTTCCTGATCGGCTACCCGGGTGACGGCACGACGATTGCGCGCGAGTGGATCGCCGCCGGCGGTCCGCAGAAATTCCTGCTGCCGGACGGGCTGCAGTCGCAGGATTTCGTCAATGACGTCGGGGCGAACTATCTGAAGGAAGTCCACGGCACGGCAGCCGGGTCGGTCGAGACGCCGTCGCTGGAGCTGTTCAGCGACGAATTCCGGGAAAGGAATGGCGAGCTGCCCACGCAGCCCTACATCCCCAATGCCTATGACGCCGGCGTGCTGATCGGTCTGGCGATGGCGCAGGCCGGACGAAACGATGCCGACGCGGTGCGCGACGGCATCCGCAAGGTCACCGATCCGAAGGGCGAGAAGATCTATGCGGGTGTCGACTCGCTGCAGCGCGGACTGCAACTGCTGGCCGAAGGCAGACCGGTGCAGTACATCGGCGCATCGGGTCCGCTGCAGTTCGATGCCAACGGCGACATCGATGCGCCGATGGTCGTCTGGAGCGTGGTCGACGGCAAGGTGAAGGCGACCGGCATGGTCAGTGCCGATCAGATCCGGCAGATGCGTTCGGGGCTGGATTGACGGCTCGATGCTCGAAGTCCGGGATCTCGTCAAGGAGTTTGACGGCCTGCGGGTGCTCGACAGCGTGTCGTTCACCGTGCGGGCCGGGACGATCACCGGCCTGATCGGACCCAACGGCGCCGGCAAGACCACGCTGTTCGACACGATCGCCGGCGTGCATCGGCCCGATGCGGGATCGATTTCCTTTGAAGGAAAAGCCATCGGCGGACTGCCTCCGTGGCGGATCTTTGACGCCGGGCTGGTGCGCACGTTCCAGATCCCGCGTCCCTTCGCGCGCATGACCGTGCTGGAGAACTGCATGCTGGCCGCGCAGGGACAGGCGGGCGAGCGCTTCTGGAACAACTGGTTTGCCCGCGGACGGGTGCGTGCGCAGGAAAGCGCGCTGCGCGAGCGGGCACGCGAAGTGCTCGATTTCGTCGGGCTGGAGCGCCTGTCCGGGGAATTCGCGCGCAATCTGTCCGGTGGCCAGCAAAAGCTGCTCGAACTGGCGCGCGTGCTGATGGCCGAGCCCCGGCTCGTGCTGCTCGACGAGCCTGGCGCCGGGGTCAATCCGGTGCTGCTCGAAACGATTGCCGACAAGCTGCGCGAGCTGTGCAGGCGCGGCATCACCTTCCTCGTCATCGAGCACAACATGGACCTGATCATGAGTCTGTGCGATCCGATCCTGGTGCTCGCGCAGGGCCGGCTGCTGCTCGAAGGCGCGCCCGAGGCGGTGCGCAGCGACGCACGCGTGCTCGAGGCCTATCTGGGCGGCGTGCCGGCATGAGCGCGCTGGCCCTGGATATCCAGGCGGTCACCGCCGGTTATGTGCCGGAAGTCGACATCCTGCGCGGCATCAGCGTGCAGGTGCGCGAGCGCGAGATCGTGACCGTGCTCGGACCCAACGGTGCCGGCAAGTCGACGCTGATCAAGGCCATCGCCGGACTGGTGCCGGTGCGTTCGGGTTCGATCCGCCTCTTCGGTGACGAACTGCTCGACGTGCCGGCGCATCGCCTGGCGGCGCGCGGTCTGGCCTATGTGCCGCAGACCGGCAACGTCTTCGTGCGTCTGTCGGTCCAGGAGAATCTGGAGATCGGTGCAGCCGGTGCCGGACGCGGCCGACGGCGCACCCTGCAGGAAGATTTCGACCGCGTCTACGAACTCTTTCCGCGGCTGGAGGAGCGGCGCCGGCAGGCGGCCGGCACGCTGTCGGGCGGCGAGCGGCAGATGGTCGCGGTGGCCCGGGCGCTGATGTCGCAGCCGCGCGTGCTGATGCTCGACGAACCGTCAGCGGGGCTCTCGCCGCGCTTTGTCGGACTGCTCTTTGCCCGCATTCGCGAAGTGCGCGCGCTCGGCGTGACGATCCTGATCGTCGAGCAGAATGCGCGCGCCGCGCTGGCGATCTCCGATCGCGGTTATGTCCTGGCCGAGGGACGCGAGCGCATCGAGGGCGCGGCCCAGTCGCTGCTCGGCAACCCCGAGGTTGGTGCGCTGTACCTGGGCGCGCAGCGGGCGCTGGCCTGAGCATGTGCACAGGACGGGCCCATGAGCGGATGGAGGAAGGGGAGGAAGGGGTCGTGGCGCCGATGAACCGGGGATCCGCATGATCCAGTATGCCGCCGACGGGCTGGTCACCGGTGCGACGCTGGCGCTCGGGGCCATCGGTCTGACGCTGACCTACGACATCCTGCGTTTCGCGAACTTCGCCCACGGCGAGTTCCTCGCATTCGGCGCCTACTTCACGCTGCTGTTCGCCGCCTTCCTCGCGGGCGGTCAGACGATCGGCCCACTGACCTTCGGCTGGGGTTTTCTCGTTGCGGTGGTGCTGGCGATGGTGCTGTGCGCCGCGCTCGCGCTCGTGCTCGATCGCCTGCTGTTCCGGCCACTGCGGCGCAGCGATCTGACGATCACGCTGGTCATCGCTTCGTTCGGCGCCTCGCTGATGCTGCGCAACGCGATTGTCTTCCTCTGGGGCTCGCGCCCGGAGTATTACTCGCGCAACATCGCCGTGAGCACCGGCATCGTTCCCGGCGTACGCATGAGCGCCGACGAACTGTTCGTCATCGGCCTGACAGCGGTGCTGATGCTGGCCCTGCGCCTGTTCCTGCGCCACACGCCGCTCGGGCGTTCGATGCGCGCTGTCTCTGACGACCCGTCGCTCGCGCGGGTCGCCGGCATCGACGTGCAGGCGGTGATCCGCTGGACCTGGTTCATCGGGGCCGGGCTGGCAGCAGTGGCCGGAACGCTCTTTGGCCTGACGGTGCAGTTGTCGCCGGAGATGGGGTTCAACCTGATCCTGCCGATGTTCGCAGCGGCCATTCTGGGCGGCATCGGCAGCATTCACGGCGCCGTGGTGGGCGGCCTGATCGTCGGTCTGGCGCAGGAGATCTCGGTGCCGCTGATCGGCTCGGCGTACAAGCCCGGCGTCGCCTTCGTGCTGATGTTCGCGATCCTGCTCGTGCGGCCGACCGGCATTTTCGGGGTGCGTGGCCGATGAGCGGTCTGGCGTCCTACCTGGTGTTCTTTCTGGCGCAGGCGTCGATCTTTGCGATCGTCTGCCTGGGGCTGAACCTGCAGTGGGGCTACACCGGCCTGTTCAACATTGGCGTGGCCGGATTCTTTCTCGTTGGCGCCTACGGTTTCGCGCTGCTGTCCGGACCGGCGCACATGGGCCAGATGGGCGGCTTCGAGTGGCCGTACGCGGCCGGTCTGATCGGCGCCACGGTCGTGTCCGGTCTCGTCGCCTTCGTCGTCGGCATCCCGGCGTTGCGTCTGCGCGAGGATTACCTCGCCATCGTCACGATCGGCATTGCCATGACACTGCAACTGGTGGCGCTGAATGCGCAGTGGCTGACCGGCGGCAGCCAGGGCATCGGCGGAATTCCGCGCCCGCTGCCGGACTGGTTCACGACCGTGGCCGGACGCAATCTGCTGATGCTCGCGCTGGCACTGGCGATCGTCGTCATCGTGCACGCAGCGCTTGAGGCGATGGTGCGCTCACCCTGGGGCAGGGTGCTGAAGGCGATCCGCGAAGACGAGACCGCCGCGTCGTCGCTGGGCAAGAACGCCTTCGGCTATCGCCTGCAGGCCTTCGTCATCGGCTCGGCCATCATGGGGCTGGGCGGCGCGCTGCATGCCAGCTTCATCGGCTACATCAGTCCGCAGGATTTCCAGCCGATCTTCACCTTCCAGATCTGGACGATGCTGATCGTCGGCGGCAGCGGCAACAACCGGGGCGCCGTGCTCGGTGCGCTGGTCATGTGGGCAGTATGGACGCTCAGCGGCACGGTGGCCCAGCAATTGCTGCCGGCCGGCCTGCAGATCAAGGGTGGCGCCGCACAGGTCATCCTGATCGGCCTCGTCCTGATGATCATGCTGCTCTTCCGGCCGGGAGGCCTGATCGGCGAGGAAGCGTCGGTGTCGCGGATCGCCTTGCCGCGCCGGCGTACATCTGCGGCGTCTGCGGCGTCTTCGCAACGGCGTTCCTGAACACGTTGCAACCCGGGCCGTTGCGTGTCGTGGCGCGGGATGCGGCATCTGCCGCATGCAAGCTTGCTGGATGGCCCGGATCCTGGTCCCGGGCGATGCCCGCAAACCGTCCGGCTGCCAACGGCTGTTGCAGAAGAAAGACAGGGTGCAGAAAATCACCTCGAAACCGTCGGGTCGATGGCAAGATCGCGGACGTCGGCACCACGCCCACGAGACCATGAACGAAGAAGAACAGAGAATCGAAGGCCTGATCGAACGCGCCGAGGCAGGAGACGAGGAAGCCACCGGCATCCTGCTCGAGATGATCGAGGAGTTGCTGGTGCAGGGGATCGGCGTGCCGGCATCGGTGTTGCAGCGTGTGACGCTGCATTGAATTGACACGGGCGCGCCGGTCGCGTGGCTGGACGAAGCAGGGTGGCCCGAGATTTGTCGATTTTTTTTACACTGCCGCAGACTCTTGTCCAGAGAAAATAAAAAAATATCGGTAAATCAGTTGGTTACGATAATGGCATGTATTTTGCAAATTAATATATGACTTGATGTACCTGTAGCCATGATCTGAAGGACAGCACCCATGAAACAGACGAAACGTGTACTGACAGCGATCCTGCCGCTGGCGGCCACTCTTTTTTTCGCAGCGGGTGAGGTGCAGGCCTATGTGACCAGCGATGGATCCTGTACTCCAGGAAACGTTACGCTGACGTCGATCACAGCCAGTGTTGGGGGGGCTCCGTATATAGCGGCCCAGCCCTTGATGCCACCAGCTGTTTCGGTGTCGTTTCCGGCAATGATTCAGGTGATGGGCAAGCCAAAGGGAATAACATCGGTGAGTTGAATGATGGTCTGTTGAACGGTGGTCAAAAACAAGACGGACAAGGCATTGATCCACTGACGTTCATCGACGCGAGCCAGCTTCTGGATCTCAACGGTAATGGTACGGCTACAGATCCCGGCTGGATCTATCTTGGGAAGTACGGAGATGACGGCTTCGAGGCTTGGAATAAGCCGCTGGATATCTCGACAATCCTAGATTTCAAAGTGAATCCCGGCACCGGCAGTACCAGCGGTACCTGGACACTTTCAACAGATCCGGACATCATCCAGACTGTCATTGATGCCGGTGTCTTGACAGACCGAAGTCTGTTTGATCATCTGGCGCTGATCCTTAAGGCCGGCAACGGTTACGTTGTTTATGATTTCGATTTCAATGAACTCCAGGATGATCTGGGCCCTGATTTCAATTACACAACGCCGTATATTCTGAGCGGAAACTGGAGCACCGGTGATCTGGAGAACAAGGGACTTTCCCATATGTCAGTCTGGGCACGCGATCCGCTGGGCGACCCGACTGGTGGTGATGACCCAGAGCCGATTCCCGCAGCCGGTACACTGCTGCTGTTGGGCCTCGGCTTGACGCTGCTGGGCGCGCGCGCACGCAAGCACAGCTGATCTGCGTTCTCGCGTGTAATCGCAACACCCATGGCCTCGTATTTGCGAGGCCATTTCATTTTATCTTTAAAGCACGGCTTCAGCACGGGATTGCGCGAGATTCAGGTCCCGCAGAAGGTGCGGTAGGTCGCGGTCACTTCCGCTGGCGCCGGTTCGGCGTAATACGCCTGCGCGGAAT
>DAIUFU010000034.1:0-10126 GCA_036844405.1 Burkholderiaceae bacterium
GATCGGCGGCCGAAGCGTTCAGATACACGACGAAACCGCTGTCGCGCAAGAGTGCGCGGTTTTCTTCGTCGAGCACGGCACCGCCGCCGGTCGCCAGCACGATGCCGGCGGACGCGGCCAGTTCCGCCAGCAACGCGCGCTCACGCCGACGGAACCCCTGTTCGCCCTCGAGCTCGAAAATTGTTGAAACAGTCACACCGCACCGTTCCTCGAGCACCCGGTCGGCATCGACGAAACGACGCCCCAGACGGGTTGCCAGCCGGCGCCCGACAGTCGTCTTGCCAGCGCCCATCATGCCGACGAGGATCACCGGACGGGTGTCGGCAGCATGCGGGTCCGCAGGCATGGTCATTGCGTGGCTTCGGTTCATGGGGCCAGGCTCAGGTACTGCAATCCGGAAGCAGGAAGATACCGCCGGAGCGCGTTGCCCGAGAGTCCGGGCGATAGTACGCGAAGCGCCGTTGGCGCCATCCGGGCCGGTCATTTCCTGCGGAAATCCGCGTGTTGCGGGCCGGGCCGTGCCAGACCGCGCACGGGCGCACGCAGCCCGCAAAAGATGCGGGGCATGAACCCGGCCGCAACCGGACTCATGCCCCGCAGATGCCGGGACCGTGCTCAGTCAGCCAGCGCGGTCTCCAGGACGACGCGCGGCGTCAGGAATACCAGGAGTTCCTTGCGATTGTTCTTGCGCAGCGTGCTTTTGAACGCATGACCGAGGATCGGGATGTCTCCCAGCAACGGCACTTTTTCCACTCCGTTGCTTTCCTCCTGCTCATAGATTCCGCCGATGACTACCGTGCCGCCGTTTTCGACGAGCACCTGCGTCTCGACCCGGCGCGTCTTGATCGCCACACCGGCGCCACCCGTGGCCAGTTCGTCGTCCGGCGAATCCTTGTTCACCTTCACGTCGAGGATGACACTACCCTCGGGCGTAATCTGCGGCGTCACTTCCAGGATCAGGCTGGCCTTCCGGAATTCGATCGAAGTGCCGCCGAGCGTACCGCCGGCGTCGGTCTTGTAGGGGATCTCGGTACCCTGCTCGATCACCGCCGTGCGCTGATCGGTCGTCAGCACCCGGGGGCTCGAGACCACCTTCCCGCGTTCATCCGCTTCCAGGGCCGACAGTTCGAGATTGAGGAACTTCGTCATGCCCGGATTGAACAGGCTGAGTGCGAAGCTCGCGGTATTGCCCGAACCGACTCCGGACGAAGCCGGCAGGTTGACAAAATTCGTGTTCGGCAGAGGCGTCACGCCGCTCATCATGCTGCCGGGCAGCCCGGACAGATCATGCACCCCTTCGAGAGTGCCGCCGATCGAGCCGCGGGTACCACCCATTTTCGCGTTGATGCGGTTGAATCCGAGGCGAACCCCAAGACTGCGCGAGAAGCTGTCGTCGGCCTGGACGATCCGGGCCTCGATCAGCACCTGACGCACCGGGATGTCGACCTGTGCAATCACCCGTCGCACTTCCTCGAGCCGGCTCGTCGTGTCCTGCACGAACACCTTGTTGGTGCGCTGGTCGACCACCACGCTGCCGCGCCTGGACAGCACGCGCTGCTTCTCGCTGACCAGCAGATTCTGCAGGGCTTCGGCCTTCTGATAGTTGAGCTGGAACGTCTCGGTGCGCAGCGGCTCGATTTCGGCAATCTGCGCATGCTCCTCGAACTCGCGCTTTTCACGCTCGGCCAGCTCTTCCCGCGGCGCAACGATGATCACGTTGCCGGTGCGGCGCATGCCGAGAGAGCGCGAATCGAGGATGATCGCCAGCGCCTGATCCCAGGGCACATCCATCAGGCGCAGGGTGATGTTCCCCTGGACCGAATCGCTGGTCACGATGTTCAGATTGGTGAAATCGGCGATCACCTGCAGCAGCGCACGGATCTCGACGTTCTGGAAATTCAGCGACAGGCGCTCGCCGTCATAACGCGGCCGGGCACCGGATGCCGACGGCTGATCGTCCTGGACGGCGACCACCTCGACGATGAACTGCGTGTCGCTCTGATAGGCGTTGTGCTCCCAGCTGCCGCGCGGCTCGATGACCAGGCGGGCATTGTTGCCCTGGCGGAACGTGCGTACGGTCCGCACCGGCGTGCCGAAGTCGCCGACGTCGAGCTGACGCTGCAGATCGGCGGGGATCTGTGCATTGATGAAGTCGGCGACGATGCTCTGTCCCTGGCGACGAATGTCGACGTTCATCCCGGGCCGGGAAAGATCGACGATGATCCGGCCCTCGCCCTTGTCACCACGCCGGAAATCGACCGCACGCAGTTCGCCGGCCGCCGCCGTCGACCCGGCGTCATCACGTACCGCATTCCGGGCCGAAGAGGCCGTGGCACCTGCCGCAGCCACCGGCTGGAGGGCGACGACCAGGGTCTTGCCATCGATTGTCGCGTCATAGCCGAGCGCCCGCTTCAGATTGAGCACGATGCGCGTGCGATCGCCCGACTGGACCACGGCGGCACTGCGTACGTCGCCTTGCGGCAATTCGATCGAATTCTGTCCGGCGCGATTGTCCGTATCGGCAAAATCGAGCGCCACGCGCGGCGGATTCGATACGGCAAAGGTCACCGGAAGCGCCTGCAGTTCGTCCCGGAACCCGATCCGCACCCAGGTCGTGCTGCCCTGCTGCACGCTGCTGACCGATTCGATCGAGTTGCCGGCCGCCAACGCGTCAGGCGTCGACCCGACTGCCAGCGCAAGGCCGACGAGACAGGCCCCGAATGTCCTTCGTACCGCCGCAAGGCGGGCGCGCAGGCACAGCGTGCCGATTTCATCGCGCATTTTTTTCATCGAGTTTCCCCTCGTCGATCTGCAAGGTCGTTTCCCGTTCCGTCCAGTCACCGGTCGCGTCCTGGACCAGTTCCCGAAGCCGTATTCCCGATTCGCCGACGCGCGTGATCTTTCCGTAATTGCGCCCGACGTAATTGCCCACACCCGCCTGGTAGACCAGACGATCCGTCTTCAACAGGGCGTAACTGCCCTGCGGGTTGGACAGATAGCCGACCATGCGGATCGAATCCAGCGGCCAGGCTTCCAGCGGTTCGCGCGGACGATCCGGATCGGGAGCGAGAATGCTGTTCCGGCCCTTGTCGCCGGGACTGGCCGAGACGATCCGGGTTGCCGAGAACGGATCGGTCCGCCCGGCCTCCTGGTACCGGTACGGTTCGAACACCCGCGGCTCGTTCACTTGTCGCGGCACCGGTTTTGCCTCGGCGCGAACCGACTTCATCCATTCCTGCAGATCGCTGCGATCGCTCGAGCACCCTCCTGCGAGAGTGACGACGAATGCAGCACCGATAATGGCCGCAGTCAGACGACCGGATCGTGGGTGTTTCATTTCTTCTTCGCCCGGTCATTCCTGGCGGATGCGGCGCGAGCCTCGCGCTGCCGCTGGAGGACTTCGTCCTGATCCAGATAACGATACGTGCGCACCGTTGCCTCCAGAGTCAGATTTTCCGAAGCGGTCAGTGGCGCCGCATTGCGTCCGGCCACCGGCCGGGTCACCTGCAGATCGCCCAGTGTGACGATCCGCGCCAGATTCGAGATCTCGCTGGTGAACGCGCCGAAAGCGTGGTAGTTGCCAACCATGCGGATCGCGATCGGCACTTCGGCGTAGTAGTCGCGCACGATCTCGCGGCCCGGCTTGAACAGTTCGAACTGGATGCCGCGGCCAACCCCTGCCTGGTTGATCTCGGACAGCAGGGCGTCCATCTCGGCCCGGCTCGGAAGCTGTTTTTCGAGCGCATTGACATACTTGCCGACCTGCTCTTTCTGTCGGCGCAATTCATCCAGATTCACCACCTGGCGGGTCTTGTCGACGAAGGCCCTTCTCAGCTTCTGCTCCTCGGCCACACGCCGGTCGAGTTCGTCGAGCTGGCCGCTCCAGTACCCGAACCAGGCAACCGCACCAATGACGGCGACCACCGCCGCCAGAAGGGCGACGCGGGGCACGACCGGCCACAGACCCGGGTGACGGCCCTGCAGCCCCTGGAACTGGTTGCGAATGTCGGTCCAGTCGACCGACCAATCGAAGCGCGCCATCTTTGTCACCTCGCCGGGCCGCCGGTCGCCGGACCCCGGGCGATTTTCTGCGGGGATGGCTTGTCGCCGGACTCGTGATCATTCAGCGTCACGTTGAGCGAAAACTCGAACAGACGGGGGTCGACGCTGGCCGGTCTGGCCCGGGCAGCCGTTCTGCCGTCATTGGCGTTGGCGGCCTTGATCTCCAGCAACTCGGGCTTGCCGAGCCAGCGGGTACCGCCCGACAGGTTGCGCAGAAATTCCGACACCCTTTCGTTCGAGTCGGCGTAGCCGCCCAGCAGGATCTGCCGATTCTGCCGCTGGCGCACCGAATTCAGGAACAGACCGTCAGGGGCCTGAGTGACGAGTTCATCGAACAGATGCACGATCAGCGTGCGATTCATCTGCAGGCTTTCGACCGCCTCCTGGCGGGCATGCAAAGCGTCGATATCGGCATTCAGGCTCGCCACTTCCTTCAACTGCTGATCGAGCCGCACATTGGCCGAGCGGATCATCTCGTTGCGGGCGCGCTGATCATCGATGCGCGTGCCGATGACAAAGGCGACGGCGCCGCAACTGACGGCCGCCAGCAGGGCGACCAGGACGCCGAGGGTGACGAAATCCTTCTTGCGCTGTTCGCGCCGCCGCTCGCGGTGCGGCAGAAGATTGATGCTTGGAATCATGCGTCGAACCTGCGCATT
Organism: Burkholderiaceae bacterium; assembly: GCA_036844405.1. GTDB lineage: Bacteria > Pseudomonadota > Gammaproteobacteria > Burkholderiales > Burkholderiaceae_E > Zeimonas. The sequence goes on from DAIUFU010000034.1 coordinate 4,722, forward strand.
GCCAGGCCCGTGGCGACCTGCAGTGCCGGGGCGTCCAGGCGTAGTTGACGATCACGGATCGAATCGGACAGTTCCATGCCCTGGAAGGGGCTGAACAGTTCGGTCGGTATTCCGATCTGCTGCTTGACGGCGTCCACCAGACCGGGAAGCGTGGACGATCCGCCAGCGAGGTACATCCGGTCCACACTCGTGTGCGGCGTCGAGGTGAAAAAGAACTGCAGCGCACGCGAGATTTCCATCGCCGCGGTGCTGACGAAGGGTTGCACGAGATCCCGTTCGAAATTGTCGGGCAGGTCGCCACTGCGCTTGCGGCGCTCCGCCTCCTCGGGCGAATAGCCATACAGCCGCACCATGTCCTGGGTCAGTTGGTGGCCGCCGAACGGCTGCTCGCGCTCGAAGATCATCTGTTCGTCGAGCACGACGGCGAACGTCGTGGCGGCATGCCCGATCGAGAAGATCCCGATCGTCTTCCCCTGCCCGTTCTCCGGCAGGAATCCGATCACGTGGGCGAGCGCGCGCTGCAGCGCGTGGTTCTCCACGTCCATCAGCACCGGACGCAAACCGGCCATTTCGACCACGGCCGCGCGTTCATCGACCTTTTCCTTGCGCGAGGCCGCCAGCAGCATCTCGATTTCGTCGCCGGCATCCGCAACGGAACCGAGCAACTGGAAGTCGAGATTGACCTCGTCGATCGGAAACGGCAGATACTGACTGGCCTCGGCCTCGACCTGTGCTTCGTAATCCTCTTCGCGCATGCCGATCGGCACGAGGATCTTCTTCGTGATCACGGAAGCGGGGGGCAGCGCCAGCGCGGCGTCACGGGCACTGCTGTTGCATTTGCGCAGCGCCTTCGTCAGTGCCTCGGCAACCGCATCGACATTCTCGATGTTACCGTCGACAATCGATCCGCGCTCGATGGGCTCGATCGCATAGCGCTCGAGCCGCATCGACGTGTGCTGGCCGGGAACCAGTTCGACGACTTTCACACTCGAAGTACTCAGATCGATCCCGGCAAGCGGTGCAGGTGCTCGACGAAACAGGCTGGTCAATGTTGGCACCACGATGATCCTGCGATGGAAGCGGAAAACGGATTCTTGCAGCAGCTCCAGAGTCGCCGGAACTGCCCGCCGGCCCTGATTGCGATCGACTGTAAAACGTTTCTCCGTGACGAAGACCGGACACTGCGACCATCGGTCGCACGCTGCCGACCGCTGGGCAGCGATGCGCGCAACGCCGCGATGAGCGGCGTCTTCGACCCCCCGCACGGCAGGATGGAGATGGTCGCGAAACGGCGTCCGACCGCCGATGCCGCGCGGCATCGGCACGGCGGCAGGCCCGGCGCCGCGGCACTGCCTCTTCCGGCAGTGAACCGGCAGGGTCCGGCCGGGCTTCCTATAGAATCGGCAACACTCCGAGCGTCACTGATCCCCGATGGCTGAACGCAAGGCCCGCCGGCCCCGGCGGACCCGAACCCCGAAGAAACCGCTCTGGTGGCGGCTGCTGTTCGCCACACTGGGGATTTCCGCGGCACTGGGCGCCAGCGCCGTGCTGGGCGGCGTGTTCACGCTGCTGCTCCTCAATGACCGGTTGCCGGCCCTCGATGCGGTGCTGGATTACCAGCCACGCATTCCACTGCGCGTCTACAGTGCGGACGGACGCCTGCTGGGCGAATTCGGTCAGGAGCGGCGCGTTTTCGTGCACATCGAAGACGTGCCGCAGGTGATGAAGAATGCCGTGCTCGCAGCCGAGGACACGCGCTTTTTCGAGCACGTCGGTTTCGATCCGATCGGTGTGGCACGCGCCGCCATCGCCAACCTGTTCGCCGGCGGCAAGGAGCAGGGCGGCAGCACGATCACGATGCAGCTGGCGCGCGAATTCTTCCTCTCGCACGAGCGCACCTACCTGCGCAAGGCGGTCGAGATCCTGCTGGCGATGCGGATCGAGAACACGCTGAGCAAGGAACAGATCTTCGAGCTGTACCTGAACCAGATCTATCTCGGCAAGCGTTCCTACGGTTTTGCCGCCGCCGCGAAGACCTATTTCGACAAGCCGCTGGCCGATCTGAGCGCCGCGCAGGCGGCCGTGCTGGCCGGCCTGCCGAAGGCACCGTCCCGCTTCAACCCGATGGTCAATCCGGCGCGGGCCATCGACCGGCAGCATTACGTGCTCGGGCGCATGCGCGATGCCGGCTTCCTCGATCAGGCCGCCTACGAGGCGGCCCTGAACGAGCCGCTGGTATTCACCAGCGGGCGCGCCGATTATCCGGTCGACGCACCCTGGGTAGCCGAACTGGCCCGCCAGCTGACCTGGGATCTGTTCGGCGACGACATCTATTCCGCCGGACTCAAGGTCTACACGACGATCGACCCGACCCACCAGGCGGCAGCCAATGCCGCGCTGGAAAACGGCGTTCTCGCCTACGATCAGCGCCACGGGTACCGCGGGCCGGAAGACCGGATCGAACTGCCGGTGGACCGGAAGGCAGCCGACGAAGCCATCGAGGCCGCGCTGGCCGCGCATCCGGATGTCGGACGCCTTCTCGGTGCGGTCGTGCTCGACGCCGATCCGAAAACGGTCACCGTCACGCGTGGCGAAGCCGGCGATCCGATCACCATCAGCGGCAACGGCCTGAAATTCGTCGCCTCCGCTCTCGGCCCCAAGGCAGGCGCCGCGCGCCGGATCACGCGCGGCGCCGTCGTGCGCATCCTGCGCGACGGCAAGCAGTACCGGATCGTGCAACTGCCACAGGTCCAGGCATCGTTCGTGTCGATGGGCACGCACGATGGCGCAGTACGAGCACTGGTGGGCGGCTACGATTTCTCACGCAACCGGTTCAACCGCGTGATCCAGGCCTGGCGTCAACCCGGCTCGAGCTTCAAGCCGTACGTCTATTCCGCGGCGCTGGAAAAAGGCTTCATGACCTCGACCATCGTCGACGATGCGCCGGTGTACATCGATCCCGGCCGCACCGGCGGGCAACTCTGGGATCCGAAGAACTACGACGGCCAGTACGAGGGGCCGATACCGCTGCAGACCGGCCTGGCCAGGTCGAAGAACATGGTTTCGGTGCGGATCGTGGATGCGATCGGACCGAAATACGTACAGGACTACGTGTCGCGCTTCGGTTTCGAGCCGGCCCGGCATCCGCCCTACCTGACGCTGGCGCTGGGGGCCGGATCGGTCACCCCGTGGCGCATGGTCGAAGCGATCTCGGTGTTTGCCAACGGCGGCTACCGGATCGAGCCCTACCTGATCTCGCGCATCACGGACAGCCAGGGCCGCCTGCTGGCCAGTGCGCACCCAGATGTGGCCGGCGATGAAAGCGTGCGGGCCATCGATGCACGCAATGCATTCCTGATGGATTCGATGCTGCGTGAAGTCGTGCGCTCCGGAACCGCCGTCCGGGCGAAAACGCTCGGCCGCCACGATCTGGCCGGCAAGACCGGCACGACGAACGACTCGATCGACGCCTGGTTCACCGGCTACCAGCCGTCGCTGGCAGCCGTCGCCTGGGTCGGTTTCGATCAGCCGCGCAAGCTCGGCAACCGCGAGACCGGCAGCGGTGCGGCACTGCCGATCTGGATCGAGTACATGTCGAAGGCACTCGCCAGCGTGCCCGAGCAGCGGGTCCGGGTTCCGGAGGGCGTCGTGCGGATCGACGACTACTACTATCTCGCCGAGACGACTCCCGGCACCGGCATCGCCTCGCTCGGCGTTGCCGAGGAAGGGGTGAGCGCGGGCACCGACGCCGACTACATCCGTGACCAGATCTTCTGACCCGAAGGCGGGCCTGGTCCCCGCTCGTCGGCACCGGCCCCGCTGCCTGCCGGTCGTCGCCTGTGCATCGCTGATGCTGCTCGCGGCCTGCGGCCAGCGTGGTCCGCTCTACCTGCCGCTCTACCTGCCGCTTCATCCCGCCGCGCACGGATTGTCTTCATCGGCCGGCGCCGCCGTCACCGCACGAATGCCTGCCGCTGCCTCGTCCGCTGGCGACCGGGTGCAGCCGATTCCTTCAACCGTTCCGACTCCGGGCCGTCGATGACTCACCCGCTCCCGCCTTTCGCCTATCGTCATGACGTGCTGCATGTCGAGGACGCCGATCTGGCATGCATTGCGCGTGATTTCGGCACGCCTGCGTACGTCTATTCGCGCGCGGCCATCGAAACGGCCTTTGCCGGTTTCACCGCCGCCTGCGGCGCCCGCGACGTGCTCGTGTGCTATGCGCTGAAGGCGAATTCGAACCTCGCCATCATCGATCTGCTGGCCCGTGCCGGTGCCGGTTTCGACATCGTTTCGGGCGGCGAACTGAAACGCGTGCTGGCCGCGGGCGGCGATCCCGGCAGGATCGTCTTTTCGGGGGTCGGCAAGAGCCGTGACGAGATCGGCCTGGCACTGAAGGCCGGGATCCGCTGCTTCAATGTCGAATCGGAAAGCGAACTGATGCGCATCGACCGGATCGCGGCCTCGCTGGGGGTTCGCGCGCCGGTGTCACTGCGCGTCAACCCCGATGTCGATGCCGAGACGCATCCGTACATCTCGACCGGACTGCGTGACAACAAGTTCGGCATCGCGCACGAAGATGCTGTCGCCGCCTATCGACTGGCTGCCCGATTGCCGAATGTGGAAGTGCTCGGCATCGACTGCCACATCGGCTCGCAGATCACGACCGTGGAACCGTGGCTGGCGGCGGCCGACAAGATTCTCGAACTGGTCGACCGGCTGCAGGCCGAGGGAATCATCCTGCGGCACATCGATTTCGGCGGCGGTCTGGGCATCCAGTATCGCGACGAGACACCGCCGACGCCGGCGGCACTGCTCGGTGCGCTGTTCGAACGGCTCGATCGCCATCAGCCTCCTGCCCGCCACGCCCTGCTGTTCGAATTCGGCCGCTCGATCGTCGGCAACGCCGGCGTGCTGCTCACCCGGGTCGAGTATCTGAAGCGCAACGGCGAGCACCACTTCGCGATCGTCGATGCCGCCATGAACGATCTGATGCGACCGGCGCTGTACGGCGCCTGGCACGAGATCCTGCCCGTCGAGCGAAGCGGCGACCAGCGCGTGGCGCGCCGTTACGACATCGTCGGGCCGGTGTGCGAGACGGGAGACTGGCTGGCGCGTGACCGGATGCTGGCGCTGGCCGAGGACGATGTCCTGGCCATCGCATCGGCCGGAGCGTACGGAATGGCGATGGCGTCGAATTACAACACGCGCACGCGGCCGGTCGAGATTCTGGTCGACGGTGCGAAGGCACACGTCATCCGCGAGCGCGAGACTCCGGAAGCGCTGTTCGCACTGGAGCGACGCCTGCCCTGAGCGGCAGCCGTCCGGCAAGGCGCATTGGAAAACGCGGTTCAGGCGGGCCGGAAACGGCCCGGACCCGCAGATCGACTGTCTGTCAGTCCGGC
>DAIUFU010000034.1:10226-20105 GCA_036844405.1 Burkholderiaceae bacterium
CTGTCTGTCAGTCCGGCACTTCTCAGCGAAGGCCGGCGATGTATTGCGCAACCGCCTCGATCTCGCGATCGAGCAGACGCTCGGCAATCGCTTTCATCTCTTCGCTGTTGGCCCGCTCGCCACTGCGGAATTTCTCGAGTTCACGCACCGTGTACTCGGCAAACTGCCCCTGCAGCCGGGGATAGATCGTCGGGAGGCCGGCACCGGCCGGACCGTGGCAGCCCGTGCAGGCCGGAACGCCCTTGTCGGCAATGCCGGCACGATAGATGTCACGCCCGGCCTCGGCCAGATCCCGATTCTCGGCGGTGGCCGGCACCAGCTTCTGGGCGGCGAAGTGCGCGGCGACATTGCGGATGTCTTCTTCCGACAGCATCGCGGCAAAACCGGCCATCATGGCACTGGCACGGCGTGCTTCCTCTTCGCCTTCCTGGACCTTGAAGTCGTTCAGCTGCTTGACCAGATACCCGGCATGCTGCCCGGCCAGCCGCGGATTGTCGCTGAGTTCGCTGTTGCCGTCGGCGCCGTGACAGGCGACGCAGACTTCCCCTGCCGTTTTCGCACCGGCGGCCAGGTCGACACCCGCGGCCGGGGCGGAATCCTGCGCCGACGCGTTCAGCGGAAAGAAAATCATCGCTGCAAGCATTGCGGCACCGCCGATCGCGGCCGCACGGGAATTTCTCATTCTGGTCATGGGGCGAACCCGTAGAATCGACGAATCCGGACACGGACCCGACAAAGCCCGCAATTGTACAATAGCCGCTGCTTTCGTCGAGGCGGTCCATCTGTCCATCCTGCTCTCCAGTGCGCGGTTCGAAACCACCGTCACCGATCCGGCGCATCTCCCCGGGCCGGATGGCGACGCCCGCACCGGCGCGGGCGGGATTCCCGAAGCGGCCTTCGTCGGACGATCCAATGCCGGCAAGTCGTCCGCGATCAATGTGCTGTGCAACCGCAAACGGCTGGCCTTTTCGAGCCGGACGCCGGGGCGCACACAGGCGCTGAACTTCTTCGCGCTCGGCCCGGCCGACGCACCGGTGACGGCCCGCCTGGTCGACACCCCCGGATATGGCTTCGCCAGCGCACCGCTGACCGTCAAGCGCGGCTGGGACCGGCTTGCCGGCCAGTATCTCGCGCAGCGGCCGGCGCTCCGGGGGGTCGTGCTCGTGCTGGACATCCGGCGCGGACTCACCGCCCTCGATCGCGAACTGCTGCAGTGGATCGCCGCCGATGTGCCGCTGCTGGTGCTCGCCAGCAAGGCGGACAAACTCGCGCACGGTCAACGGATCACGGCCCTGCGTGAACTCGGCGCCGTGCTGCAGGATGCCGCCGGGCCTGCCGGATGCTCCCTGCTGGGATTTTCCGCAACCCGACGCCTCGGCGTCGATGAAGCGCGCGCGGTGATCACCGGCTGGCTGACGCAGGATCAGGACCCCGGTGACGATGCGCCGGCCGATGCCGGCAAGGAAACGGAGCCAGAAGATGCCTGACCCCATGAACAATGACTTCGCACGTCGGATGGCTGCGCCCGGCGGATTTCCCGCCGTCCGGATGCGCCGTCTGCGCCGCGATGACTTCTCGCGCCGGCTGGTGCGCGAACACCGCCTGTCGGCAGACGACCTGATCTATCCGGTGTTCGTGCTCGACGGACCGACGCGCAGCGAGTCGGTCGGTTCGATGCCGGGCGTCGAGCGCCTGAGCATCGACCTCCTGCTGCCGCTGGCCGAACGGTGCCTGCGGCTGGGCATTCCGGTGCTGGCGCTGTTTCCCGTCATCGAACCCGCACTCAAGACGCCGGACGGTGCGGCTGCGGCCGACCCCGACGGACTGGTTCCGCGCGCCGTGCGCGAACTCAAGAGACGCTTTCCGGAACTGGGCGTGCTGACCGACGTTGCCCTCGATCCCTACACCAGTCATGGCCAGGATGGCCTGATCGACGACGGCGGTTACGTCCTCAACGATCCGACCGTGGACATGCTGCGCCGCCAGGCACTCGCGCAGGCGGCAGCCGGCGTGGACATCGTCGCGCCATCCGACATGATGGACGGGCGTATCGGCGCCATCCGCCAGGCGCTGGAGGAGGCGGGCCACGTCCATACGCGGATCATGGCCTATTCGGCCAAATACGCGTCCGGCTTCTATGGCCCGTTTCGCGATGCCGTCGGCTCGAGCGCCAGTCTTGGCCGGGGCGACAAGAAAACCTACCAGATGGACCCGGCCAACGCCGACGAGGCGCTGCGCGAAGTCGCGCTCGACCTGGCCGAGGGTGCCGACATGGTCATGGTCAAGCCCGGCATGCCGTATCTGGACATCGTGCGCCGGGTCAAGGACGAATTCCGCTGCCCGACCTTCGTTTACCAGGTAAGCGGCGAATACGCGATGATCAAGGCCGCCTGCGCCAATGGCTGGCTGGACGAACGCACGGTCGTGCTGGAATCCCTGCTGGCGATGCGCCGTGCCGGTGCCGACGGCATCCTGACCTATTTTGCCGCCGACGTGGCCCGCTGGCTGCGCGAGTCCGCCTGAAGTCGTGCGGCAGCACGATCGCGGATGACGGCTTCATGCGTCCACTCTCTCACGACGTTTCGGCGCCTGCCCATTGCGCGTATGCCGGCCAGACGGCCTGCGGCGCGAGCGTGATGATCTCGGGCACTTCGTACGGGTGCAGCGCCGCCAGGCGACGTACGCAGGCATCGTGTCGCCGCTCCGTCGTCTTGATGAGCAACGTGCATTCATCAGCGCTTTCGATGACGCCCTGCCAGCGATAGATCGAGCGGCAGGCGCCGAGAATATTGACGCAGGCAGCCAGCCGTTCCTCGACCAGCGTGCGCGCGATCGTGTCGGCCACGCTTTCATCGGGCACGTTGGAGATGATCAGGCACAGGGTGTCGGTGGTGGATGTCATGACGGCTCCGGGTCCCTAGCGCGCGTACCGCCTGCGGGTCAGAACCGTGGCCAGATACAGCGCGCCCGCTGTCCAGACGAAGAGATTCGCCAGCGCGGGCAGGGGCTGCGCCGGCAGGCTGCCGAGCACGAGCGGGCGTGCCAGATCGACGGCCGCGGCCAGCGGCAGCACCCGCGCCAGCGCTGCCAGCCAGTCGGGCAGTTGTTCCATCGGGAAATAGACGCCGGAGACAAAGGTCATCGGCGTGATCACCAGCGTGAAATAGAAGGTGAAGAAATCATAGCCGCGCGCCAGTGCGTTCACGCACAGGCCGATGGCACTGAAGCACAGGCCGGCCAGCGCTGCGACCGGAATCGCCAGCGGCAGCGTCGGTGTGCGGGCAATGTCGAGCGCCCAGACGACGACGACGATCGTGAAGCCCGACAGCAGGGCCTTGGCGCCGGCCCAGATCCATTCGGCGACGATGATGTCGTCGAGATCGAGCGGCGCATGGAGCAGCGACTCCCAGGTGCGCTGCACGTGCATGCGCGAGAACGCCGAATACAGCGACTCGAAACTGGCGGCCATCATCGTGCTCATGCACATCGAGCCGGCAGCCAGATAGACGATGTACGGCACACCGCCGACCCGGTCGAGCAGGCTGCCCAGGCCGTACCCGAAAGCGCCCAGTATGATCAGCGGATCGGCAATGTTGCCGACGATGCTCGCCAGTGCCAGCTTGCGCCAGACGAGCAGATTGCGCCGGAACACCGGCACGAAGCGCAGCGAGAAACGGGGCAGGCCGTACGGTTTCATGCGCACACTCCGCGTGAATGGACCGGCACCGTTCGTCCGGACAGGCTCAGGCGCGGCCCGTGCCCGGAACCCGTGAACCCATTGGCCATGCGGACTCCCGGGCGCCGGACGAATGCAGATGATGGCCTCGCGGGTCCTCAGTCACGCAAGTCACGCCCGGTGAGCTTGAGGAACACGTCCTCGAGATTCGCCGGTCTCGGCAGCGCGTGCAATGCCGATTCCGCGGCGGCCGCATCCCGGCAGGCCTGCCGGGCCTGCCCGGCATCGGCACAGTAGAGAAACGCCGTCTCGCCGACGAGTTCGACGCGATCGGCAAAGCATGGTGCACGGGTCCGCGCCCAGTCCGCCACGTCGTCGCCGGTGACTTCGACCACCTCGGGTTCGATCCGCTCGCGGATCAGCGTGCGCGGCGCATCCAGCGCGATCAGCGTGCCGTGATCGATGATCGCGACACGGTCACACAGCCGTTCGGCCTCTTCCATGAAATGCGTGGTGAGCACGATCGTCTTGCCACGCGCAATCAGCTGCTTCAGACGCTCCCACATCAGGTGACGCGCCTGCGGGTCGAGCCCCGTGGTCGGTTCGTCGAGAAACAGCATCTCGGGATCGGCGACCAGTGCACGCGCCAGCGCCAGGCGCCGGCGCATGCCGCCCGAGAGTTCGTCAATGCGCGCGTCCCGTTTGTGCGCCAGACCGGCGAAATCGAGCAGGTCGTCGAGACGTTGCGCCACGAGTGCGCGCGACAGACCGAAATAGCGCCCGAAGACGAGCAGATTCTCGGCCGCCGTGAAGTCCGGGTCGAGCGAATCGTTCTGCGGCACTACGCCTACCCGGCTGCGGGCTTCCCGCGCGCGCGCCGGAATCGGCAGGCCCAGGAGTTCGATCGATCCGGCCGACGGATCGATCAGGCCCAGGACGGCCTTCAGCGTCGTGCTCTTGCCGGCACCATTGGGTCCGAGCAGGCCGAAGCACTCGCCCGTGGCAACGGAAAAATCAAGCCCGGCAATCGCCTCGAATTCATGGAAGCGCTTGCGCAGGCCGCGCACCACCAGCGCGGCCGCCCGCGCCGGACGATCGCTTTCGGGCAATGCCGATACCGCGCCCGATCAGCTCTCGGCGGCTTCTTCCGCCTCGTCCGGATCCGGCCGGTCGAGCAGTTCGACCAGTGCCATCGGCGCCGCGTCACCTTCCCGGTAGCCGCACTTCAGGATGCGCAGATAGCCGCCATTGCGGGTCGCATAGCGCGGCCCGAGCTCACCGAAGAGCTTGACGACCATCTCGCGATCGCGCAGGCGATCGAAGGCCAGCCGCCGATTGGCCAGGGAAGGTTTCTTGCCGAGCGTGATGATCGGCTCGACGACCCGCCGCAGCTCCTTGGCCTTGGGCAGTGTCGTGCGGATCAGTTCATGCCGCAGCAGGGAATTGCTCATGTTGCGCAGCATCGCCTGGCGATGGGCGCTCGTTCGATTCAGTTTTCGCAGTCCGTGACCGTGACGCATGGTCTTTCCTCGCGCGCTCTCGGCGTCTTGTTTCTGTCAGGGGCGCTCGAGCACGGCCGGCGGCCAGTCCTCGAGCTTCATGCCTAGCGTCAAGCCACGCGAGGCCAGTACTTCCTTGATCTCGTTGAGCGACTTGCGCCCCAGGTTCGGCGTCTTGAGCAGCTCGTTCTCGGTGCGCTGGATCAGATCGCCGATGTAGTAGATGTTTTCCGCCTTCAGGCAGTTGGCCGATCGTACCGTCAATTCCAGATCGTCGACCGGACGCATCAGCAGCGGATCGATCTGCGGTCCATGGCCGGCGCCCAGCACCGGTGTCTCGGCAGCCGCTTCCATGCCGCCTTCGAGTGCCGCAAAGACCGACAGCTGCTCGACGAGAATCCGTGCGGACTGTCGCACCGCTTCCTCGGGTGCCAGCACGCCGTTGGTCTCGATGTCGACCACCAGCCGGTCGAGGTCGGTGCGCTGCTCGACGCGCGCGCTCTCTACCTGGTAGCTGACACGCCGGATCGGCGAGAACGACGCATCGAGCACGATCCTGCCGATGGTCTTGCTCTCGCCCGGACTGCGCAGATTGCCCGGCAGATAGCCGCGCCCGCGCTCGACCTTGATCGACATGTCGATCTTGCCGCCGTCAGTCAACGTCGCGATCACGTGCTCCGGATTGATGACTTCGACGTCATGCGGCACGTCGATGTCGGCTGCCGTCACCGGCCCGGGGGAATCCTTGCGCAGCGTCAGGACGACTTCATCACGGTTGTGCAGCCGGAACGTGACGCCCTTCAGGTTCAGCAACAGGTCGACGACATCCTCGCGCACGCCGTCGATCGTCGAATACTCGTGCACCACTCCGGAAATCTGCACTTCGGTCGGCGCATAGCCAATCATCGATGACAACAGCACCCGGCGCAATGCGTTGCCCAGCGTGTGCCCATAGCCGCGTTCGAACGGCTCCATGACGACGCGGGCATGCGATGCGCCGAGCTGTTCCACCTCGACGATGCGCGGCTTCAGCATGGCAGTCTGCATACGTTTCCTCTCGATTAGCGCGAGTACAACTCGACGATCAGGCTCTCGTTGACGTCGCTGGCGAAGTCACCACGATCGGGCATCTGCTTGAACACGCCTTCCATCTTGTTCTTGTCGACCGACACCCAGTCCGGGAAACCGGTCTGCTCCGCGAGATTCAGGGCATCCTGGATGCGCGCCTGCTTGCGGGCCTTTTCCTTGACGGTGACCACGTCGTTGGGCTTGAGCAGCAGCGACGGGATGTTGACCGACTGTCCGTTGACCAGGACTCCACGATGGCCGACGAGCTGGCGCGCTTCGGCGCGCGTCGACCCGAAGCCCATCCGGTAGACGACGTTGTCCAGCCGCGACTCGAGCAACTGCAGCAGGTTCTCCCCGGTGTTGCCCCGACGGCGCTCGGCTTCCTCGAAATAGCGGCGGAACTGCCGCTCGAGAATTCCGTACATGCGCTTGACCTTCTGCTTCTCGCGCAGTTGCAGCCCGTAGTCGGACGGCCGGGTACCCGAGGTACGGCCATGCTGGCCGGGTCTGCTGTCGAGCTTGCACTTGGAATCGAGGCTGCGCCGCGCACTCTTCAGAAAGAGGTCGGTGCCCTCACGGCGGGAAAGCCTGGCTTTCGGTCCGGTATAACGTGCCACTGAAAGTTCCTCTCTTGGCGCGAATCGCTTCGCGTTCAGTCCGTCTCTGGTACCTGGTCGCCCGAAGCAGGGCGGACCTCACGGGTGACGGACGGTGGGCTTGTCGTGCGCGACCGCCGGGCGGCTGCGCGCGAAACGCCGCATCGATGCGGCAGGATGGCCATCGTCCGGCGTCCCTGGCGACACACCGGATCGACGGACCCGAAATTTCTCAGATGCGTCTCTTCTTGGGCGGACGGCAGCCGTTGTGCGGAATCGGCGTCACGTCCTGGATCTGCAGGATCTTGATGCCGAGCGCGTTGAGCGCCCGCACGGACGATTCCCGCCCCGGACCCGGGCCACGGATCAGCACTTCCAGATTCCGGATCCCGCATTCCTGCGCAGCCCGCCCGGCCGCCTCGGCGGCAACCTGGGCGGCGAACGGCGTCGACTTGCGTGAACCCTTGAAGCCCGCGCCACCCGACGAAGCCCAGGACAAGGTGTTGCCCTGCCGATCGGTGATCGTGATGATCGTGTTGTTGAACGATGCATGCACGTGCGCAATGCCGTCCGAGATGTTCTTGCGTGCCTTCTTGCGTGCCCGCGATGCGGCGGCCGCCGAAGCGGCCGATTGTGCCCTGGTTGCCATCGGTCGAACCCCTTATTTCTTCAGCGCCACGCCGGCCCGACGCGGACCCTTGCGCGTGCGCGCATTCGTGCGCGTGCGTTGCCCCCGCACCGGCAGGCCGCGGCGATGCCGATTGCCGCGATAGCAGCCGAGGTCCATCAAACGCTTGATCGACATCGAGACTTCGCGCCGCAGGTCGCCCTCGGTCACGATCTGACCGATCTGGTCGCGCAGCCGCTCGAGTTCGGCGTCGTTCAGGTCCTTGACCTTCTTCTCCGCCGGAACATTCGCCGCTTCGCAGATCTGGCGTGCGCGCGAACGACCGATGCCATAGATCGCCGTCAGGCCGATCACCGTGTGCTGGCGATCGGGAATATTGATACCGGCAATACGTGCCATTGCTCTTCCTTCCTCAGCCCTGTCGCTGCTTGTGCCGCGGATCCGTGCAGATCACGCGTACTACCCGGTTGCGCCGGATGATCTTGCAGTTGCGGCAAATCTTCTTCACCGAAGCCATTACTTTCATCATTCACCTCGCCAACTGGCCTGGCCGTCGTCGTTACAGACCACGCCGGGACCCGGATTTCTTCAACAGACTCTCATACTGGTGAGACATCACGTACGCCTGCACCTGAGACATGAAATCCATGGTGACCACGACGATGATCAGCAGCGACGTACCGCCGAAATAGAACGGCACGTTCCACTCCAGTACGAGAAACTCGGGCAGCAGGCACACTGCCGTCACGTAGATCGCGCCCGTCAGCGTCAGCCGCATCAGGATCTTGTCGATATAGCGTGCCGTCTGCTCGCCCGGGCGGATCCCCGGCACGAGCGCCCCGCTCTTTTTCAGGTTGTCCGCCGTTTCGCGGCTGTTGAACACCAGCGCCGTATAGAAAAAACAGAAAAAGATGATCGCCGCCGAATACAGCAACATGTACACCGGCTGCCCGGGCGACAGGGTCGCCGCGATGTCGCGCAGCCAGCGCACCGCCGTGTTCGACGGATCACCCGACGTGAACCACTGCGCAATCGTCGCCGGGAACAGGATGATCGACGACGCGAAGATCGGCGGAATCACCCCGGACATGTTCAGCTTCAGCGGCAGATGCGAACTTTGCCCGCCATAGATGCGGTTGCCCACCTGACGCTTCGCGTAATTCACCGTGATCCGGCGCTGACCGCGTTCGACGAAGACCACGAAAGCCGTCACCGCCACCACCAGCACCAGGATGATGATCGCGATCAGCGGCCCCATCGCGCCGGTGCGCACCAGCTCGCCCATCCCGCCGATCGCACCCGGAAGGCCGGCGACAATCCCGGCGAAAATGATGATCGAGATGCCGTTACCCAGCCCGCGCTCGGTGATCTGCTCACCCAGCCACATCAGGAACATGGTCCCCGTCACCAGTGACACGACCGCCGTGAAGCGGAATGCCGGCCCGGGGTCGATGACCAGCCCCGGCTGCGCCTCGATCGCAATCGCGATCCCGATCGCCTGGAAAGTCGCCAGACCAAGCGTGAACCAGCGCGTGTACTTGGTGATCTCCCGACGCCCGGCCTCGCCCTCCTTCTTCTTCGCTTCCAGCGTCGGCACGACGACCGCCAGCAACTGCATGATGATGGCCGCCGAAATGTACGGCATGATCCCCAGCGCAAAGACCGTGAAGCGGGACAACGCCCCGCCCGAGAACAGGTTGAACATCCCGAGGATGCCGCCCTGCTGGCCCTTGAACAGTTGCGACAGCTGATCCGGGTCGATGCCCGGCACCGGAATGTGCGTGCCGACCCGGTACACGACGAGCGCCAGCAGCAGGAACCAAAGCCTGCGCTTGAGGTCGCCGAACTTGCCCGACTTCATCAATGACGCGGAACTCGTTGCCACTTGCCTCGCCTGGACCCTGTACCTGCCGTTCGTGAAGCGTCAGCGCAATCAGCCGGCCTGCGCCGCATCCGGTGCCTGCGCCACCGCACCGCCGGCTGCCTCGATCGCTTCGCGCGCACCCTTCGTCACGCCGATGCCGGCCAGCCGCACGGCGCGCGTGAGCGTCCCCGAGCGGTACACCTTGGCGCCCCGTGCCAGTTGCGGCACAACGCCGGCCTGCTTGAGCACGAGCAGATCGATCTCGGCCGCCTGCAGCCGCTCGAGATCGGACAGTCGCACGCCAGCCACATCGTTGCGCGTCATCGACGTGAAGCCGCGCTTGGGCAGACGCCGCTGCAGCGGCATTTGTCCACCCTCGAAGCCGGTCTTGTGAAAACCGCCCGAACGCGACTTCTGACCCTTGTGACCACGCCCGGCGGTCTTGCCCAGGCCGGAACCGATGCCGCGGCCGACCCGCTTGCCGACCGGACGACTGCCGGGAGCCGGTTTCAGTTCATTGAGCTTCATGCCTGCACCTTTACCAGGTA
>DAIUFU010000035.1:0-19923 GCA_036844405.1 Burkholderiaceae bacterium
GCGAGTCCTTGATCGGAAAACCGGCGGCCGCCATCTCGCGCACCGTGCGCTGGGCCACGAAGGCACCCATGCCGTCATTGATGCGCCGCCCGGCCAGAATGACCTGCGGGTGATAGCCGAGCATCTCGGCCTTGTGCGTCAGGTAATACGGGTCGACGCCGATGCAGTGTCCACCGACCAGACCGGGGCGAAACGGCAGGAAATTCCATTTCGTGCCGGCCGCCGCCAGCACTTCCTGCGTGTCGATGCCGACGCGATCGAAGATCAGCGCCAGTTCGTTGACCAGTGCGATGTTCAGATCGCGCTGCGTGTTCTCGATCACTTTGGCCGCCTCGGCCACCTTGATGCTGCTGGCGCGATGCACACCGGCCTGGACAACGGCACCGTAGAGTGCGGCAACCTTTTCCAGCGTGTCGTCGTCATCGCCGGAGACGACCTTGACGATGCGCGTCAGCGTGTGTTCGCGGTCGCCCGGATTGATGCGCTCGGGCGAATAGCCGACGTGGAAATCGTCGCGCCATTTCATGCCCGAGCTCTCCTCGAGCACCGGGATGCAGATCTCTTCGGTCGCGCCCGGATACACGGTCGACTCATAGACGACGATTGCGCCGCGCTTCATGTGCCGACCACAGGTGCGGCTGGCCGCCACCAGCGGCGAGAAATCGGGCTTGTGCGCCTGGTCGACCGGTGTCGGCACGGCAACGACCAGGAAATCGGCCTGCGCCAGATCGGCCGGATCGCTGGTCACCCGCAATCGGGTGGCTGCCGCGAAGCCGGCGGCATCGACTTCGCCGGTCGGGTCCTCGCCGCGCCGGAAATGCGCGATTTTTTCGGCCGACAGATCGTAGCCGATCGTGTCGAACACTTTTCCGAACTCGACCGCCAGCGGCAAGCCGACGTAGCCGAGACCGACGACAGCAACGGTGCTCATGGGAAGGGAGGGAAGATTCCGGTTGGATGACTGAACGACGGGAACGGAAAGCCGGGGAAGCACTTCCCGGGAGAACGATGTCACGCTCGCCACGAGGTACCGATCTTACAATGCAGACTCTTCGAGCCGGGGACGGAATTCACAGAAAACCGACATATGGCGTTGCGAACGTGTGAAGTCTTTGGCCGCGCCGGGAAGGTGCGCCGGAAAGTGCCCCATCGCCGCTCCGGCCGGTGCGCGGCAGCGTTCTGGCTGTCCGCCGTCGGGACGGTGCTCGCGTGCAGCGGGATGGCGATTCCGTCCGCGGCGGTCGCCGTCGGCAACCCGGCGCTCGCCGCGCAGCTCGTGCGTGAGGGCGAGCGCTACGAAAACGCCGAGGGCGTCGAACGCGATTCCGCACGCGCACTGGCACTGTACTGCGAAGCCGCGCGGCTGGACGGTGCCGACGGCTTCCTGCGCATGGCCTGGATGTACGCCAACGCCCGTGGCGTCGAACGCGACGACGGTCTGGCCGGTAATCTGCTGCAACGCGCCGCAGCGCTCGGCAATCAGACGGCAGTACGGTTGAGCAGGCTCATCCGCCCCGAGACCGGACACGACCGGCTGCCCGATTGCCTGCGTCCGACGGCGACGTCACAGGCCCCGAGGAGGGAAATCAGCTTCGACTTCGATTTCGACGATCCGGCACGCGCCGGTGTCGTGCGGCCCTTGATGACGCCGGGGCTGCGCGCGCGACTGCAGGCGCCACTGGCAAAGCTCGCGCGCGAGTACCGGCTCGACCCGGGGCTGGTGCTGGCCGTCATGCGCGCCGAGTCGGGCTTCGATCCGCTTGCGCTGTCACCGAAGAATGCGCAGGGCCTGATGCAGCTCATCCCCGAGACCGCCGAACGCTTCGCTGTGCGCAACGCCTTCGATCCGGTCGACAATCTGCGCGGCGGCATGCGCTACCTGCGCTGGCTGCTGTCCTACTTCGAGGGCGATGTCCAGCTCGCCCTGGCCGGCTACAATGCCGGCGAAGGTGCTGTCGATCGAGCGCGCGGAGTACCACCCTGGCCGGAAACGCGCCGGTACATCCAGCGCATCCGCGGCTGGTATCCACACGAATTCCATCCGTTCGAACCGACCGTCGCCAGCCCGGCGCCGTGGCTGCGCCGGCCAACCGCGCCGGCAGCCGTGGAAAAAACATCGTCGTTGCGGTGACGTAGTTCCGGCTCCGCCGCGCCGGAATGTGGCATCGTTGCCACCGTGCCGACGAACGGATGCCGACAAAGCCTGAATCGGAGCCACAATCGGACCTGCCAGAGTGATCCGGTTGCGCGAACGGGTCCGCCGTCGTCCGGTCGCGTCATCGAGAGGCATCGCCCGACCGCGTCATTCGGTGTCCGGCAGAATACGACAGAACGGATTTCGTGATCACCCATCCGGTGGCCGGCAGAGGAAACCGGACGAATCAACCCGACTACGAGGAGTCTTCGATGCTTCGATCTCTCGTCGCATTGCTTGCGGCACTGCTGATGGCCGGCTGCGCATCCACACTGCCCCAGGCACCCTCGCAGGCCGCCGAACCCGGGTATCGCTACATCATCGGCCCCGGCGACACGCTGAACATCATCGTCTGGCGCAACCCCGAGCTGTCCAGCTCGATCCCGGTGCGACCCGACGGACGGATCACGACGCCGCTGGTCGAGGATCTCGTCGCCCAGGGCAAGAATCCGACCGATCTCGCCCGCGAGATCGAGGAGGCGCTGAAGAAATACCTGCAGGACCCGATCGTCACCGTGGTCGTCACCGGCTTCGGCGGCGGCAATGACGAGCAGATCCGGGTACTCGGTCAGGCGGCCAAGCCGGCCACGCTGTCCTACCGGCAGAACATGACGCTGCTCGACGTGATGATCGCCGTCGGTGGCCTGACCGATTTCGCCGCCGGCAACCGCGCCGTGCTCTACCGCGGCGCCGAGCAGAAAGCCTACAACGTGCGCCTGGACGACCTGATCAAACGCGGCAACGTCGACGCCAACATCCAGGTGCTGCCGGGCGACGTGCTGATCATTCCGGAAGGCTGGTTCTGAAGCGGGGCGGATGCTGCATGAACGTCGGGATGGGCGCTGGCGCTGCCGGTCCATCCATACGGAACCTGATCTCCGGTAACCAGAGCCATGGCTGAAATCCTCACACTGATCCGATCGCTGTTGCATGCGCTCTGGCACTATCGCTGGACGGCGCTGCTCACCGCCGTTGTCATAGGCATCGCCGGAGGAGTGTTCGTCTGGAAAATGCCTGACCGCTTCAGCGCCTCGGCACGCGTCTACGTCGACACCCAGACCATCCTGAAGCCGCTCCTCAGCGGCCTGGCGGTCGACCCGAACGTTGATCAGGTGGTCCAGATGATGGCCCGGACGCTGGTCAACCGGCCCAACGCCGAGCGTGTGATGCGCACAGCGGATCTCGATCTGGAAGCGACCACCCAGGCCGAGCGCGATGCCATCGTCGACTCGCTGATGCGCCGGATCCAGTTCAATGCCGTTCCGCGCAGCAACAACCTGTTCTCGATCAGCTACGAAAGCGGCGCGCCGGAAAAGGCGCGCAAGGTCGTGCAGTCCCTGCTCGACATCTTCGTGGAATCCAGCCTGGGGGCGAAGCGGCGCGACACCTCACAGGCCCAGCAGTTCATCGATGACCAGATCGCGGCCTATGAAGAAAAGCTGGTGACGGCGGAAAACGCCCTGCGCGACTTCAAATTGCGCAACATGCGCCTGATGCCGGGTCTGGCGCCGAACTACCTGGGTGAAATCACCTCGCTGGAAGGAAAGCTGCGCGCAGCCCGGGTGGAAGTGCGGCAAGCCGAGATGGCACGTGACGAACTGCGCCGGCAGTTGATCAGTTCGACGTCCGTCACCATGGCCGCGCCTGAAATGATGTATGGAGCAACCAGTACGCTGACGACGGAATATGACACGCGGATCGAGGCGCAACGACAGCGCCTGGACGAACTGCGCCTGCGCTTCACGGAATCGCACCCGGATGTCGTTGCCACCGAGCGCGTGCTGAAGGAGCTGGAGGTACAACGCGACCGCGTGCGCAAGGAAATGGCCGAAGCGGCCGCAGCCGCTGCCGCGTCCGCCGGGCAGTCACCCGTGATGGCCACCAACCCCTTTGCGCTGGAATTGCGGACGTCACTGGTCAATACGGAGGCCCAGATCGCCTCGCTGCGCGCACGCGTCACCGATTTCGAGGCACAGCTTGCCGAAGCCCGTGAAATGGCTGCCGCCGTTCCACGCATCGAGGCCGAGTACAAGCAGCTCAATCGCGATTACGACGTCAACAAGGCGAATTACGAGAAGCTGCTGGCGCGACGCGAATCGGCGGTGATGTCGGGCGAGATGGACGCATCCGCCGGCGTTGGCGATTTCCGCGTGATCGACCCGCCGCGCGTCAATCCGAAACCCACCGGACCGAACCGGCCCCTGCTGCTGGCGGCGGTGCTGATCGTCTCTCTCGGTGCGGGTGGCGGGATGGCGCTGCTGCGGGATCAGCTGCGGCCCACCTTCTTCGACATGCGTTCCCTGGCGCGTGAAACCGGTCTGCCGCTGCTCGGTGGAGTGTCATACATCACCACTGCCGCCGAACGAGTGCGCGCCCGCCTCGGGATATTCCTCTTCGCCGGCAGTACCTTGGCCTACATCGCCCTGTTCGGATTGGCTATCGCCTGGTATGCAGTGCTGGGCAGTACCGCCGTCCGTTGAGAAGAACCATGAGCCTGATAGAACGAGCGATCGAACGCCTGAATGATCCCGTAGAGCCTGCGAAGGCGGCGGCGCCGGGCGCGACGACGGAAGACGGGACCCGTTCGACGATCGAACGGCTGGCCGACCGCGTCAAGACACCGGCCGATACAGTCGTGGAAAAACCGGCCCCTCCGCCCGATCCGCCGGCGCCTGCCGGTCCGGCCCCTGATCCGGTCCGGATCGACCTCGAAGGACTGCGTACACGTGGGCTCGTGGTGCCCAATGGCCCGGCCACGCGCAGTGCGCACGAATTTCGCATCATCAAGCGTCCGCTGCTGAGCAACGCCTTTGGTCGCGGTGATCAGGATCCGGTCCGGAACGGCAAACGGGTCATGGTCACCAGCTCATTGCCGGGCGAAGGCAAGAGCTTCACCTCGATCAACCTGGCGATGAGCATCGCCGCCGAACGCGACCATCGCGTCCTGCTGATCGACGCCGACGTCGCGCATCCGACGATCCCGGGCGAACTGGGGATCCAGGCGAAAGCGGGCCTGATGGACTGGCTGATCGACGGCGGCCCGGACCTCTCGCGACTGATCCTGCCAACCAATGTCGAAACGCTGTCGCTGCTGCCGGCCGGCCGGCAGGACGAACACGCTACCGAGTGGCTGGCCAGCGAAGCGATGAGCCGCCTGCTCGATGAACTGAGCATGCGATATCCGGACTGCGTCCTGATCTTCGACTCGCCGCCCCTGCTGGTGACGACCGAGGCACGGGTGCTCGCCTCCTACATGGGGCAGATCGTGATGGTGGTCGAAGCCGGCACCACTGCGCGTGAGACGGTGTCGCAGGCGCTGGCGACGATCAGTGCGAACGAAATCGTCGGTCTCGTGTTGAACAAGGCGAACAACACCGAAAGGAACGGCTACTACCAGGGCTACGGTTATGGCTATGGCTACGGTTTCGCCGCTGCCTGACAAACGGAGGCAACGGACGGCCGGTCCGGATGGCGCCATGATCCGTCGTTCGGGATTTCCTTCGCGGACGGGTCTGGTCTGTGCCGCAGGTCTGGCCGTGTTCGTCGCCAGCAGCCTGATGGGGAAGGCGCACGCCCAGGCCATGGGCGGTTCCGGCATTTCGGCCGGCGTCAGTTCCTCCGTTGTCTGGACGGACAATATGTATCGGCGCAGCACCGACAAGGACAGCGATGCGATCCTGGAACTTTCGCCGTATCTGTCGGCGTCCTCTTCTTCGCCACGCGCGAAATACCGTCTTTTCTATCAGCTGCGCAATTTCTGGCGTCTGGGGGACGGCGAAGACCGCCTGTACCGGCATGCGTTGAATGGCCGCGGAAGTTTTGCGCTGGTCGACGACCGGCTCGGTGTCGATCTGAGCGGCTACATGGGAACGATCAATGCGTCGACGTCCGGCGCAATCGCGGTGGATCCGGCGTCATCGTTCACCAACACGGCGAAAGTCCGTTACTTCAGCGTTTCGCCCTGGTATCGCGATCGCCTCGCCAACGTCGCCGATTACCAGCTGCAGTATTCGCTCTCCCATTCCGGCGGCAACAGCGGTTTCGCCACGGCCAAGGCCCGCCATCGATTGTCGGCAATCGCCACCAGCGTGCCCAGCGCATCCCGCTGGAGCTGGCGCGCCTATGCGCAGGCGGAGCGGCGCGACTTCCGCAACGGGCTCGACCGCAGCCGCGGCTCATCGGGGGGTGCCCTCTATTACGGCGTCAGTCCGAGGCTGCGCATCTACGGCATGCTCGATTACGAGCGGATCGAACATCTGCGCGATCGCGATGGCGACAACAGCGGCTGGGGTCCGGGCGCCGGTTTCGACTGGACCCCGTTCCAGCGCACGAACATCGGCGGTTCGCTGTCGAAGCGCTATTACGGCAATACCGGCGATCTGCACGTTTCCCACACGATGCAGCACGCGACGATGGGGCTGCGCTGGTCGCGCTCCGTCCTGACCAGTGCCGATGCCTCGCTGCTGCTGTACGACCCGTGGTCGCTGATTTCCGGCGGCAGCCAGTTCGGCCCGGCCAATCCGATTCTGAACAGTCTCGCTTCGGCCGGCATCCTGCTGCCGCCCGGCACGGTGTTCACGCAAGGCCTGTTCACCGACGCCGCCGTCCTCGACCGTCGCCTGACGGCGTTCTGGGGTTTGCGCGGCATCCGCAACGCACTGACCGTATCCGGTTTCTGGTCGGATCGGGAATCGACGACCGAGATTGCGTCCGAGACTTCCGTCAGCGGACTGGAGGGGAGCAGCAGCGCCGGCGGCATCTTCGTCGGCCGGCTGCGCGAACGCGGCCTGGCCGCGAACTATCAATACCGGATCGACCGCCGTTCGTCGATCGAACTCGGCGTCGATCGACTGACCCACGATTCTCCGACCTCAGACTTCTAGACCCGCTGGACGACCTGGCGCCTGGGCTACCGGGCCCGCGTGACCAGTGACCTCACCGCCTTCGCCGGCATGCGCCACACGTCTCAGAGCGGGCGCAATCGCGGTTCCAGTTATGACGAGAATGCGATCTACGGCGGGATCGACCTGAGGTTGCACTGATGTACGAATCGTTCTACCGGTTCACGGGCAAGCCGTTCCAGCTCAGCCCGGACCCGGAATTCTTCTTCGGCAGCCGCGGGCACCGCCGTGCGATGGCCTATCTCGAATACGGGCTGCATCAGGCCGAAGGCTTCATCGTCGTCACTGGCGAGGTCGGCGCCGGCAAGACGACGCTCGTGCAGCAACTGCTGCGCCGCCTGCCGGCCAACGACATCGTGCCGGTGCAGATCGTGACGACGCAGCTCGAAGCCGAGGATCTGGTGCGCATCGTTGCCAGTTCTTTCGGCCTGCCGACCGATGACACGAACGACAAGTCGACGCTGCTGATCCGCCTCGAACAGTATCTGCACAAGCTCCACGGCGATGGCAAGCGGGCGCTGCTGATCGTCGACGAGGCGCAGAACCTGGGTGCGCGCACCATCGAAGAGCTGCGCATGCTGTCGAATTT
The DNA here is from genome assembly GCA_036844405.1 of Burkholderiaceae bacterium. Lineage (GTDB taxonomy): Bacteria > Pseudomonadota > Gammaproteobacteria > Burkholderiales > Burkholderiaceae_E > Zeimonas. Next base: position 7,685 of record DAIUFU010000035.1, read on the forward strand.
CCAGGCCGGCACGAAAGCGATCCTGCAAAGCTTCCTGCTCGGCCAGCCCGAACTGAGGGATCTGATGCAGCGCCCGGAGATGCGCCAGCTGAAGCAGCGCATCATCGCCGCCTACCATCTCGGGCCGCTGGACCGCGCCGAGACGCAGCAATACATCGAATTCCGGCTGGCGCACGTCGGTTGGGAAGGCGATCCCGCATTCGCCGAATCGGCTTTCGACCGCATCTTTGCGGTCACGCAGGGCATCCCGCGGCGCATCAACACGCTCGTCGATCGCCTGCTGCTGGCCGGCTTCCTCGGCGAGAAGCATCGTTTCGAGGAAAGCGACGTCGCCGAAATCGCTGCCGAACTCAAAATGGAACTCGGCCCGCAACGTCAGTTTGCCGCGGCAACCGCCGGGGACGCCGATCAGGCGGAAACCGCCGGGACCGCGGGCGCCGCATTGCCGCGCAGCATTGCGCCGGGGGCGCGCCAGGCCGGGACCACCGAAGACGAAACCGCACCGGCATCGATGAGCGCGCTGGAAGAACGTGTGGCGCTGCTCGAATCGACAACCGGCATGATCTTCGCCACTCTGAAGAAAGTGCTGCGCATCCTGCGTTCCCGCGGCACGGATCATCGGCGCGACGCAGCATGAAACGGGTCTGTCCGACGGAAATGGTGCCGGTGCCGGAGGGCACTGCGACCGCCGCGGTTCCGGTGGCCGGCAACAGCACGGGCCGCGTCAACGCAATGTCGATCGACGTGGAAGACTATTTCCAGGTCGCCGCCTTCGCTCCCTGGATCGATCGTTCGCGCTGGGACGAGATGCCGTGCCGCATCGAGCACAATGTCGCGCGCATCCTCGCACTGCTCGAACGTCACCGTACGCACGCCACCTTCTTCACGCTGGGCTGGGTGGCCGAACGCTATCCGCAGCTCGTGCGCGCCATCGTGGCCCGGGGCCACGAGCTGGCCAGCCACGGCTACAGCCATCTGCGCGCCAGCGAGCAGAGCCCGGCGCATTTCCGCGAGGATCTCGCGCGCGCCCGTGGCCTGCTCGAGGACATCGGCGGCGCACCGGTGCGCGGCTACCGCGCACCGAGCTTTTCGATCGGCAAGGACAATCTCTGGGCGCACGACGTCATCGCCGAGACCGGCCATCACTACAGCTCCAGCGTCTACCCGATCGCGCACGATCACTACGGCATGCCCGAAGCGCCGCGTTTCGCCTGGCGCACGGATTCCGGCATCCTGGAAATTCCGCCCAGCTCGCTGCGCCTGCTCGGGCGCAACCTGCCCGCTTCCGGAGGCGGCTTCTTCCGGCTGCTGCCCTACCCGGTCTCGCGCTGGAGCATCCGCCACATCAATGCCCGCGACGACGAACCGTGCATTTTCTATTTCCATCCGTGGGAAGTCGATCCGGAGCAGCCGCGCATTGCGCAAGCCGGCGTCAAATCGAAGTTTCGCCACTACCTGAATCTGGAACGCACCGAGGCCCGGCTCGACCGTCTGCTGGCTGATTTCCGCTGGGACCGGGTGGATCGCGTCTTCGCACGCCAGCTGTCACCCGCAACTCCCCACAGCCGGAAACCGGCCTGACCGGCCATCCGGATCACCACGGACATCCGATGAGCAGCGTCCCCTGCCCCGATGATCTGCCGTCAGCCCGGACGGGCGGCATCCTCGCACCGGTCCCGCTGCTCCTCCTGGCTGTCCTTCTGGCGACCATGGGATTCGTGTTCCGCGAAAGCCTGGAAGCGATGGTCGAGGTCTGGAATACCGAAAACTATCAGCACGGTTACGTCATCGTGCCGATGGCGTCGTGGCTCGCCTGGCGCAACCGCAGGGAGATTCTCGCGCAGCCGCTGACGCCCTTCTGGCCGGCGGTCATCCCGCTGGCGGGTGTCTGCGGCATCTGGTTGATCGGGCGACTGGCCGACGTGAATGTCGTTCAGCAGTTCGCGATCGTCGGCATGCTGCCGTGCGCGCTGGCACTCGTCTTCGGCTGGCGCTTCGCCTGGTCGCTCGCCTACCCGCTGGCTTTCCTGCTGTTCGCCGTTCCCTTCGGTGAAGAGTTCTATCCGGTCATGATGCAGTACACGGCGGACTTCACCGTCCGCGCGGTTCGTCTTTCGGGCGTTCCGGTCGTCCAGGAGGGGCTGTTCTTCCAGTTGCCATCGGGTCGCTGGTCGGTCGTCGAAGCCTGCAGCGGACTGCGCTATCTGCTGGCCGCGCTGCCGCTGGCGGCACTGTACGCATACATGAGCTGGCATTCGTGGCGGGTACGCGCGCTGTTCATCGCCCTGACCGCGGTCATCGCCATCGTCGCCAACTGGTTGCGCGCCTATCTGATCGTCATGCTCGGGCACCTGAGCGGCATGAAACTGGCGGTTGGCGTCGATCACCTGATCTACGGCTGGATCTTCTTCGGCATCGTCATGGCCGGTATTTTCTGGCTCGGTTCGTACTGGCCGGACCGTGCGCCGGCATCGTCCGGCACGGTGGCGGATGGGTTCGGGCAGGATCGGCACAGTACGAGTGTGTCCGCGTCGGCTCCGATCCTCGGTCTGGGCCTGATTGCCGCATTGGGCATCATCATCCTGTCGATCTACGGTGTCGACCGGCTGCAGGACCAGGGCACGGCCAGCGTGCGTCTGGAAGCGTTCGACAGCGTCATCGATCGCGACGGAGCGGCGGCGCAAGCCTGGCGTCCGCAGTATGAAGGCGGCATCGCGCGGATCGAAGGAAGCCTGCGCTCCGACTCCGGGGTGCATTTCCTCGCCGTGCAGTATCTGCACCAGGACGAGCATGGTGAAATGATCACCTACCGCAACGGCGTCAACCCCGGGCGGGCCGATGCCGGACAAAAGTGGCGTGTGGTCGGGAAAACCATTCTCGCCCCGGGCGGCAGCGCGGCGGCCGGAACTTCTTTCCCGGACGGCAAAATCAACGAGTACCGTATCGACGGACCGGGCGGTGTCTTTCTGGTGCGGGAGTGGTTCTGGGTCAACGGACGGATCGAAGCGGATCGCGGGCGCGTGAAAATGGCCACGGCGATGGATCTGCTGCGTGGCCGCGGCGACGAATCACTCGCCCTTCTCATCTGGGCGCCACTGGATGAACCGCTCGAGGCAACGCGCGCCCGCCTGGATGACGCACTGGCAAAGCTGCAGGCCGGTGCCCGCGCTGCCGGCCTCTGAGCGATGCGCCACCTGCATACGATTCGCGACGCCGCACACCTGCACCGTGGCCGTGCGCACTGAACCCGACGAAGCCTCCCGGCGCGCGCGCATCCTCCACGTCGTCCACCGCTTCGGCGTCGGCGGCATGGAAAACGGTGTCGTCAATCTCATCAACGGCCTGCCGCCGGAGTTTGCCGAACACATCGTCGTCGCGCTCACGGAGGTCGACGCCGCGTTTGTCCGCCGGGTGCGGCGTACGGACACCCGCTTCATCGCGCTGGACCGTCCGCCGGGGCAGACGGCACGCATCTTCCCGCGGCTGTACCGGCTTGTGCGCGAACTGCAGCCGACCATCTTCCATACACGCAACGTCGGCACCCTCGAAACGCAACTGGTCGCCTGGTGGGCCGGCGTGCCGGTGCGCATACACGGGGAGCACGGCTGGGACGTGGCGGATCTGATCGGCACGAACCGCAGACTGCATCGCTTGCGCCGGCTGATGCGCCCCTTCGTGCACCGGCAGATTGCGCTGTCGGCACCCACCCACCGCTATCTGGTGCAACGGGTCGGAGTCCCTGCCGACCGGATCAGTGAAATCTGCAATGGAGTCGACGTCAACCGGTTTGCGCCGGCCGGCGATCGCGCAGCGCTGCGTACCCGGCTGGCACTGCCCGACACGTCAGCCGATACCTTCCTGGTCGGTGCCGTCGGGCGTCTGGCCGCGGTCAAGAACCTGCCCCTGCTGTTGCGCGCCTTCGCACTGGCGCGTACGCGCAGCGACGAGTTCAGACACACCGCCCGGCTCATACTGGTCGGCGACGGCCCCGAGCGCCGCGCGCTGGCCGGGCTGATCGAAGAGTTCGCGCTCGAATCATGCTGCCACCTCGCCGGTGCGCGCGAGGACGTGCCGCAGTGGCTGCAGGCGCTCGATCTGCTGTGCCTGCCGTCACTGGCGGAAGGAATCTCCAACGCCATCCTCGAAGCGATGGCCAGCGGAGTGCCGGTCGTGGCCACCGACGTCGGCGGCAATGCCGAATTGATCCGGAACGGCACGACCGGCTGGCTCGTGCCCAGCCAGGACGTCGAGGCCCTGACCGCACGCCTGCTCGCGGGTTTCGCCGATCGCAGCACACTGGTCCGGGCCGGCGCTGCCGCCCGTCAGCTTGCCGTGACACAGTTCAGCCTCGAGCGGATGATCAGCACGTACCATCAGGTATATCTCGCGCAGCTGCGCGCGGCGGGGATCGTGTCGACGGCGAAATCGTTCCGCGGCAGCGATCATCGGCACACCTGAGGAATTTCGGCACCATGTGCGGCCTTGCCGGTCTGTTTTCACCCGACGACACGTCCCGGATATTCGACCGTGATGTGCTCGTGCGCATGACCGATGCGGTCGTCCACCGCGGTCCCGACGACGGCGGTCTGCACATCGAACCGGGCGTGGCACTCGGTCACCGCCGACTGGCCATCATCGACGTCAGCACCGGCCAGCAGCCGCTGTTCAACGAAGACGGCAGTGTCGCCGTCGTCTTCAACGGCGAAATCTACAATTTCCGCGAGCTGACCGCGCAACTGCAGGCCGCCGGCCACGTCTTTCGTACACGCAGCGACACCGAGGTCATCGTCCACGCGTGGGAGCAATGGGGCCGCGACTGCGTGCAGCGCTTTCGCGGCATGTTCGCGCTGGCCCTGTGGGATCGCAACCGCCGGACGCTGTTTCTTGCGCGCGACCGGCTGGGAGTCAAGCCGCTCTTCTACACCTGGCTGGCCGACGGCAGTTTCGCTTTCGGTTCCGAACTGAAATGCCTGCTGTCGCTGCCCGGTTTCGATCGCCGCATCGATGACTTCGCCGTCGAGGATTTCTTCGCCTACGGCTATGTCCCCGATCCGCGCACCATTTATCGGGGCACGCTCAAGCTCCCGCCCGCGTGCACGCTGCTGCTCCAGGCGGGCGGCACCCGGACGGAGCGCCGCCCGGCGCCGCAGGCCTGGTGGGACGTGCGCTTCGAACCGGATGCCGGCATCGGCCTGGAGGATGCAGCCGCCGAATTGCGCGAGCGCCTGACCGAAGCAGTGCGCCTGCGCATGATCTCGGAAGTTCCGCTGGGCGCCTTCCTGTCGGGCGGCGTCGATTCGAGCGCGGTGGTCGCGGCCATGTCCGGGCTGAGCACGGAACCGGTGAAGACCTGTTCGATCGCCTTCGATGTCGCGTCCCACGACGAGAGCGACTATGCCGCGATGGTGGCCGCACAGTACCGCAGCGACCATCAGGTCGGACAGGTGCGCAGCGACGACTTCGAGCTGATCGAGCATCTTGTCGACCTGTACGACGAGCCATACGCCGACAGTTCCGCCCTGCCCACCTGGCGGGTCTGCCAGCTGGCCCGCCAGCGCGTGACGGTCGTCCTGTCGGGGGACGGCGGCGATGAAACCTTCGGCGGCTACCGTCGCTACCGCCTGCACCTGATGGAAGAAAAACTGCGCGCGAATCTGCCCCCCGGGCTGCGGCGCATGATCTTCGGGCCACTCGGTGCGTATTATCCGAAACTGGACTGGATGCCCCGCGTCTTTCGCGGCAAGACGACTTTCCAGGCGCTGGCGCGCGACTCGGTCGACGCCTATTTCCACACGGTTTCGGTGATGCGCAACGAAGAGCGCCGCGCACTCTATGCCGACGGCTTTCGGCGTCGCCTGGGCGGCTACGAAGCCGTCGAAGTACTGCGCGGACATGCGCGCCAGGCCCCCGCCGAGCAGGCGCTGGCGCTGGTCCAGTATCTGGACTACAAGACCTACCTGCCGGGCGACATCAACACCAAGGTCGATCGCGCCAGCATGGCACATTCGCTGGAAGTGCGCGTGCCGTTTCTCGATCACACCCTGATCGAATGGGCCGCCCGCCTGCCGGAGGGCCTCAAACTGGCCGGTGGTGAAGGCAAACGGGTGCTGAAAAAGGCATTCGAGCCGCTGCTGCCGCGGGAAATCCTGTACCGGCAGAAAATGGGCTTTTCCGTCCCGCTGGCCGACTGGTTCCGCGGGCCGCTGAACGAAACCGCGAAACGGGCATTGATGGGAGAAACCATGGCGGATTCCGGTTTCTTCGATGCGGCAACGCTGCGGCGCATCTACACCGAACACAGTTCGGGACGGCGCGACTGGGGTTCGGCAATCTGGTCGCTGATCTGCTTCGAGCGCTTTCTGGCGCGCCAGGGGGCGGCACAGAAAATGGAAACCGTCACGGCATGAAAAGCTTCATCGTCAGTACCGTTTGCCTGCTCTGGCTTACGTCGATGGCATCGACGGCGCTGGCCGCGGCCTCCAATCCCGGTGTGACCAGCAACGAGTGGCGGCTGTTGCCGCCGGTCTGTCTATACGTCGAAGGAGGGCCCGAGCACCAGAGTGAAACGGCCCGACGCATGCGTGCAGCCGACATCACCTGGGTGCACATGCATCATTACTGCTGGGCGATCGTGCAGACGATGCGCACCTACCAGCACACGATCGACCGCTCTGTTGCCAGGCAGTACATCCGGGCTGCAATCGGAAACCTCAACTACACGATTCAAAGATCCCGCCCCGGTTTTCTGCTCCGGCCGGATATGTTCGTGCGCAAAGCCGCACTGCAGATCCGGCTCGATAACCTGGTTGGCGCTGCCGACACCGCGCGCCAGCTCATCACCGAAAGCCCCGAACTGCCCGATGGTTATGTCGCGTTGGCCAATGTCCAGTTGAAGGCCGGCCAGCGGGCGCAGGCGCGGAAAACCCTGGAGCTGGGCGATGAAAAAGTGACGGACCGTGCGCGCTTCGACGCCTTGAAGCAGACCCTGGCGTTCGACTGACACGCGGAATCCTCGGTCATGGCTCTTCGCGATCTTGCGCTCGCCCTGCTGCTGATTGGCGGCCTGCCGCTCGCGTTCAAGCGTCCGTTCATCGGTGCGCTGATCTTCGCCTGGCTCGGGATGATGAATCCGCACCGCTACACGTGGGGATTCGCCTACGACTTTCCCTGGTCGAAGCTGTACGCCGCAGTGATCCTGGTCGGCGCGCTGGCCTCGCAGGACGTCCAGTGGAAAGACAGCTTCCGGCGCTATTGGCTGATCATCCTGATGCTTTTCTGGGCCGGGCTGACCACCCTGTTTGCGCTGGAGCCGGGTCGCGCATTCACCAAATACCAGGACGTCGTCAAGATCCAGTTGATGTGCCTGGTCACGCTGGCGTTGCTCAATGATCGCCAACGGGTCGCGGCCCTGATGACGGTGGTGATCCTCTCGGTCGCTTTCTACGGCACCAAGGGTGGCCTGTTCACCATTACCCATGGCGGCATTTATACCGTCTACGGGCCATTGCAAAGCGCCATCCGCGACAACAACCATCTGGCCGCGGCGCTCGTGATGCTGCTGCCGCTGCTGTACTGGCTGGCGACGATCGCCAGGCGCTGGTGGCTCAAGCTGGCCGTACTCGGATCGATGATCCTGTGCGCGGTCTCGGTGTTCGGTTCGCATTCCCGCGGAGCATTTCTCGCGGTGGCCGCGATGGCCGGATTCTTCGTCTGGAAGAGCGATCGCCGCCTGCTGGCCATTCCGCTGGTTGCGATCGGCGTTGCCGCGGCGTTGACGGTCATGCCCGAAAAATACTGGGAGCGGATCGAGACAATCGAGACCTACCAGCAGGACGCCTCGGCGATGGGGCGGATCAACACCTGGATCACGGCGTACCGGATTGCGAACAATCGCCTCACCGGCGGCGGTTATGAGTACTACAGCCCGAGCAGTTTTGCGCGTTATGCGCCAAACCCGCAGGATGTCCATTCGGCCCACAGCATCTATTTCCAGATGCTCGGAGAACACGGCTGGCCCGGCCTCGCCCTGTTTCTGGCCTTCTGGTTCAGCGTCTGGTTCCAGTGCGGCCGGACCCGGAAGCGACTGCCGGCAGACCCGGAAAACGATTCGATGCGTCTGCTGCTGCGCATGATCCAGGTAAGTCTCGTCGGATACTCGGTTGGCGGCGCCTTCGTCAATATTGCCAACTGGGATCTGCCCTATTACCTGGCCATCGTCGTCTTCGCGTTGAACCGGATCGCCAGCACCGCACCGGCAACGGAATCGTCGGTGCCGATCGCCGTGCCGGACAGGCTGGCGCGACGCTCCGTCGCCTTCGGCAACGTACGCCTGCATCAGTGAGACCTTCGTGAAGATCCTCTTTCATCACCGGATTGCCTCGGCGGACGGCCAGTTCGTTCATCTGACGGAACTGGTCCGTGCCCTGCGTGCGGCCGGCCATGAAGTGCTCATCGTCGGGCCACACCTGTCCGAAGGCTCTTCGCTCGGCCAGACCAGCGGGCTCGTCAACCGACTGAAGAAGCTGCTGCCCGGGGCGCTCTACGAAGTGCTCGAATTCGCCTACAGCGCAGTGGCCCTCTGGCGGCTCGGGCGGGCGGCGCGTTCCTTCCGCCCCGATCTGATCTATGAGCGCTACAACCTGCATCTGCACGCCGGACGCTTCGTCGCCGGTGCACTGGGTGTACCGCTGGTACTCGAAGTCAACGCCCCGCTGACCGAAGAGCGCTCGGCCTGGGGCAAGCTGCGCCTGAAGCGCTTTGCCGCCTGGTCGGACCGCCGCATCTGGCGCGGCGCCGATTACGTGCTGCCGGTGACCGATGCGCTGGCCGACTACGTCCGGGCGGCCGGCGTAGCGGAAGAACGCATCATCGTCGTGCCGAACGGCGTCGATCTGCAGATGTACCCTGCCGACGGCACGCAGCGCGAGCGTGCCCGCCGGCGTCTCGGCCTGCAGGATCGAGTCGTGCTCGGTTTCACCGGTTTCGTGCGCGACTGGCATGGCCTGCCGCAGATCATCGACTTCGTCGCCGAACGGCCCGATCTGCCGATCCAGCTGTTGATCGTCGGCGACGGACTCGACCGGGCGCGTCTGGAAGCACGGATCAACGAGCTTGGCATCAGCGGGCGGGCCCGCATCACGGGGTTCGTGCCCCGCGAAGACATACCGGACTACATCTCCGCCTTCGACATCGCCCTGCAGCCGGCGGTCACCGCCTGGGCCTCGCCGCTGAAGCTGTTCGAATATCTGGCCGCGGGCTGCGCCGTCATCGCCCCGGACACGCCGAATATCCGTGAAGTCCTGACACATGAAAAAAACGCGCTGCTGTTCGACCCGAACGACGCCGGCCAGCTGATCGACCGCCTGCGCCGTCTGTACGAAGAGCCGCAGCTGCGCCGGGCGCTGGGACAACAGGCCCGCCAGCTGGTGATCGAACGCCCGTACACCTGGGAACACAATGCACACCTCGTCGCCGGGCTGGCGAGCGGCAAGCGACTGCCGGCAGCGGAACGCACGCAAACCACGCCGCCCCGGTCCTCCGGGCGACCGGTCTGAGGTTGCAACCGGCGCGGAACCCTTGACCACCTGCAGTCGAACCGGAGGGCTGGCGATGCGTCCTGTCGAACGGCACCGTGCGAGCATGCGTGACCGTGCCTGGCCTGCCCGGGATTTCCGGCTCTGGTTCTCGTTCCTGTTGCTGCTTCTGATGTTCGGCTTCGGCACGAACACGCGAGTGGACGCAAAAGAGCGACTTCCTGCCTGGCTTGCGGATGCCGATCTTTTCGAGTGGGTGGAAATTCCCGATACGCAAATCGACCAGGCGGATGCCTGGAAGAACTACAAGGGAGCGCGCGGCAACACCGGGAAGCGTGGCCTGCTTGCCTATTCCGGTGCTGCCGTCAAGACCCGCGGCAGCGAATTCTTCATCGCCGGAGGCGGCCATCTGGACTATGCAGGCAACGAGATTTTCTCGATTCGTCTGGGTGACGACCTCCCCCAATGGATACGGCATAATGATCCGAGCACGGATACGCCAATGAATACTCCATACTATCCGGATGGACGTCCGAGTTCCCGTCATACCTACTGGAACCTTGTTTACGACTCCAAATTGGATCGTTTGCTTTTTTTTGGTGGCGCGCCTTGGGGCGACAAACCAACTTACAATAATCTAGTGGATTCCTATAATTTTTCCATAAATGATTACGACCTGCCGGGAACCATCGCATCCGCCCCAAGTCTGATTGGTGGGCCGAGCGGGACCGGGATAGACAATAACGGCAATTTTTATATTCACAGTCATCGTAATGGGCATTTATACTATTGGCAAGAGAAAACCAATTCCTGGAATGATCTTGGACGCAAAGGAGGGGCTCGTAACGGTATCCCCTATGCGCTGGATACCAAACGACATCGCTTGTTTAGAATTCCCGGAAGCAACTCTGGCGCTCGATATTATGATTTGAATAGGAACGGCCTCATCACGAATGTGCAGATCACTGGACCCGCCGCAGAACAAATCAGTTCAGGCAGCTCAATGGTTTACGATCCTGTTACTGACATCTTCTGGCTGTGGAAAAGAAATGAAGATACATTATATCAAATAAACGCATCAACCTTCATAGCGATGATGCGGCATACCACTGGAATTAAACCTACAACTTCCAAAGAGCAAGTATACGGCAGATTCAACTACCTGCCTGAACTGAAAGGATTGATTCTCATGGTAAACTCAAGAACGCCCCTCATGTTCATCCGGACTGCAGAATAAAGATTCAATATTATAACAATCTCACAATATCAATATTACAAACAAATTTCATTTGACTATCATTTCCGCGAATTATTTTACAATAAATGCCTGGAATAGCGATACCGAAAATACTAGACATATCGGTTCATTGCTAACAAATAAATTGGATTGCCTGTTGCAGCCCGTCAGTCTAACAGATTTGCACACTCTTAAAGTTGACATATTTGACCTTGCTATCAGTCATTATACAGAGTGCATGATGTTCCGGCGCTCATAGCACCGAAGGAAGTTAGCCAACCATAATATTTAGCAGCTCCGAAAGAATTGACATTAATACAATTGAGCTTAATTCTTGTCGGGGCACACGAGCGCCGATTATCAGCTGAACTCTCTCATACTGGAATGATACGGTTACTGTCACGCATCGGGCGCGTCGTGTCTTTCTGAATTACCTCTAGGCCGGACGGAACGTTTCGATCGCCTTGGACGAGCCGCGTCTGATCAGGATCAACCTGAAAGAATCCAAAATGTATAAATCCTCACTTCCACTTGCTGAAGGCACTTCATTGCGATGAAACTTGCTCTCGACAGCAACGGTTCCAATGCTGAAGCAATGCTGAGCCGCATATTACCTATGCCGATAGCGATAGATTTCGTTCAATCGATCGGTGGTGGATCTATCGCAACATGCGACGCAAACGTGCATCGGGGTTCTAACGGCAGTTTTCTCGTCACGCTTGGCACACCGCTGTCTCCAGCCGATCCGGAACGCATCAGCGACACCCGGGCAGCAATTGAGCTGTTGCCGACGCAAGACGGTGCCTTCGTGTCGATCTATTGGAACGACCGCGAACGCATCTTGGTCATTGTGACCGATTTTCTCGGCTTCGAGCCACTTTACCTGCGCCGCAGCCACGGCGGGCTACAATTGGCCAACGCGACGCGAGCCTGGAACGGTGCACCTGATCTCGCTGCCTGGGGCGCATTCATCTCGTTCGGTCACACGATCGGTGACCGCACTCTTCTGGCTGGCGTCGAGCGGGTGCGCCCGGCGACCATTCTTGTCTACCAGCCAGACACTGATCAGCTCTCCGAACAACAATACTGGACATGGCCGAAACCATCGAATGACGTCGACGTCGACGTCAATGAACTCGCGGACGCGTTTCTCGATAGTATCGAACGCTACGCTGCCTACGGTATCCCGGGAACAGTGCTGCTCAGCGGCGGTTTCGACTCGCGCCTGCTCGCTTGCGCGCTTGTACAGGTAGGCATACATCCGAACGCACTGAGCGTCGCGCACAGCGACGAATTTTTTGACGCTGACGGCCGTATCGCAAAAAAAGTGGCCAGCACGCTAGCACTCCCCTTCGAACGGGTACACAGTGCTCCCGATTTCTTCTCGAAGCGAGAATTTCTCGACTATCTGTTCGAAACTGACGCGGCAACGCCGAGTCTGATTCTGATCATTGCACAGGTCTTTCAAT
>DAIUFU010000036.1:0-16609 GCA_036844405.1 Burkholderiaceae bacterium
GCCAGGCCGTACTCGCCTTCAACGGCGACGTCTACGAGGGGCTCGATGCGAAGAGTCTGGAAGAGGCCGATCTTGCCTGGGCGCAGGACCGCGTACGCATCCTGTCCGGCCTCTACGGCGTGCTGCGCCCGCTCGACCTGATCCAGCCGTACCGGCTCGAAATGGGCACGCGTCTGGAAAACCCGAAAGGCCGGGATCTGTACGCATACTGGGGCCAGCGCCTGGCGCAGGCGATCGACGAGGAACTGGCGACGCACGCCAGCCCGATCCTGGTGAACCTGGCCTCGGCGGAATATTTCAGGGCGCTCGGCGGCCTGCGCGCACCCGTCGTGCAGCCGGTCTTCCAGGAACGCCGGGCCGACGGCTGGAAAGTGATGGCCTTTGCCGCCAAGCGTGCGCGCGGCGCGATGACGCGCTACGCCATCGAAGAGCGTATCGATGATCCGCTGCGTCTGCAGGGCTTCGATGTCGATGGCTATCGCTTCGAGCCGGCGGCGTCGAGCGAGACGAGCTGGGTGTTCCGGCGGGGGTAGGGGCTCGCGAGCGGGCCATGCCGGAGTCTGTGCTTCGCGACAGGGTGGTGACCGGCCGGGGCTTCTCAGGGCGTAGCAGGCAGAAACAGCGCCGGGTCGACCATCACCCGGTTCAGGCTCACCGAGAAGTGCAGATGCGGACCGGTGACGCGCCCGGTGGCGCCGACGGCTCCGATCTGCTCGCCGGCGCGCACGGTGTCGCCGGTGCGTACACCGATCGCGCTCAGGTGGCAATACATCGTCAGCAGGCCACTGCCGTGGTCGATCCAGATCGTCTGGCCGTTGAAGAAGTAGTCACCGGTGTCGATGACGCGTCCGTCGGCTGCAGCGGCGACCGCCGTTCCGGCCGGTGCTGCAATGTCCATCCCGCTGTGCGGATTGCGCGGCTGGCCGTTGAAGAAGCGGCGCAGGCCGAATGAACTCGAGCGCACGCCGGCAACGGGGGGTGCGAAACGCAACGATGCGGGCAGGGCAGGGCTGCGGGTCGACGTGACGCCGGCGAGATGGGCGCGTTCGCGCTGATAGCGCGCAAGATCTTCCTTCGACAGATCGACTTTCGCCGCCGGGACCTTCAGGTGCTGTTCGGCGTAGTGGTGTGCGTCAATCTTGAATCCGATGCGCCGTTCGTCTTCGCCGGCGCGGCGCACGATTACGTGTGCAGCGCCCGGCGTGGTGTTCAGGCCGATGCCGATGATGGCGGTCCAGCCTTGTTCATCGCCGAGCACAAGGACCGGTTCGTTGCCGTAGCGCACCTCTGGCGCGCGGGGTGATGCACCCACGTCGATCAGCGCGACGCCGCCCGGCACGCTGCGATGTTGCGCCAGTGGGGCCGCAGCAGGCACAGCCGCTGACATGGCCAGGCCGGTGACGAAGCCGAGAAGACGGAACAGGGGAAACAGTCGCATGAGGAGATTTTTCCAGGTGGAAAGTCGACGGCAATTCCATTCGGATGATGCTGTGGTCGACGGAAGAGTTGCCGCAGGCCTTGCAAGGTTGCCGTCAGCTTCGGCCGGGGCGGTAGACGAAACGTCGTTCCCGGTCCACCGAGGTGTCGGATTCGATGCGACGGATCCAGTACTGCTCGATGGCGTCGTCCAGGGCGTTGGGGACCTGACCGACTGCGGCGACCGGTGGATCCTGGCCGTCGATACCGGCGGAGATCACCAGAATCAGTTGTGGTTTGCCGGCACTTCCGCCTTCGCTGCTTTCACCGTAGGCGGCGTCGCCTTGCAGCGCCTCGCCCAGATCAGCCGCGGCAATGGCCGGCCGTGAACGGCTGACTGTTGCAGTTGCCGGCGGTGATGGCAGCGGCTTCCAGCCGTCCTCCGGCCCCCAGGCCGGTTCGGTCGACAGGCACGGGGTGCCGAGGCAGTCGATGGCTTTGGCTTCCGCGTCGCTCAGCACACGGCGCGAGATGGCGACGACGTCGGCCAGCTGGCCCATCGCCGGCTGCAGCACCAGCCGCCAGCGTACGTGCGGGCCAACACCGAACGCTTCGGCCGGGGCGACGCTTTCCGCGCCGTACGCCGAGACGGCCTGGCGACGCAGTTCCGGTCCGAGGTTGAAGCGCGTCAACTGTACATGCCCGATCTCGAGCGGAAAATTTTCGTCGGGCGATGGTGCACGCCGGTATTCGAGCTTGTAGCGTACCCGCGGCAGCACGCCTTCGTGTGCTTCGAGCAGCAGAATGGCCCGGGCAACCGGGCGCAGGTGTGCGTCGGGCAGAATCGGGCTACCGACAGCCATTTTTGGGAAGCGCTCCGGTGTGTAGTAGCGCTCGTCCCAGAAAGCCTGATCCAGTTCGATCGTCTCGTAGCTTTCGGTGGCGACGAAAGCCCGGGTCTGCCGATCGAGCGCCTGGCCAGTTTCGTCCGGCAGCACGGCGGCACCGATCGGGGTACTGCCGAGCGTACAGAGAAGAAACAGGGGGACGAACAAGGTGGTAAACGGGGCGGGTAGTATCCGTGCCGTTCTGTTTTTCAGGTTCATGCGGGCCGTCCATTGATAGTAATGCATATTTACATTACTATTTTCGGGCTGGTCAAGGGAGGTGAAAATGGTATCGCAGGCCGTCACGGCAAAAGGGCAGGTCACGCTGAAACGGGACTTGCTGCAACACTTGGGTATCAAGCCGGGGGAGCGGATCGAATTCGTGAAGTTGCCGGATGGTGAACTTCGTGTGCGGGCGGCACGATCCGCTGGATCGATCGACGATTTTTTTCATTCGCTCGATGACAAGGTGAAGATGGGAAACCCGCTGACGATAGAGAAAATGAACCGGATTGCAGCGGCCGGATGGGCCGGTGAACTCGATAAGCCCGAATGAAAATCACGGCGGACACCAATGTGCTCGCCCGTGCAATCCTGCAGGATGATCCTGAACAGTGTCGCATTGCCCGCAAACTGCTTCAGGAGGCGGCTCTGATAGCCGTTCCCTTGCCGGTGCTGTGTGAACTGGTCTGGATATTGCGGCGCGGCGCCAGGCTGGCAAAAGAGGATGTCGCTGCGGCGATCCGGGCGCTGGCGGATACGGAAAAGGTGGCGATGGATCGCCCCGCCGTCGAGGCCGGGCTGGCCCTGCTCGAGAGCGGGGGCGATTTCGCCGATGGCGTCATTGCACACGAAGGAAAGTGGCTCGGCGGCGATACATTCGTATCGTTCGACCGCAAGGCGGTCGCGCTGCTGTCCGGGCAGGGGCGATCTGCGCGGGTTTTGTGAATGCCCCTTGCCGGGCCGGGTCCAGGCCGGAGCATACACACTCGCGGCATGTCCGGTTGTTCCCCACGTTTTCCGGAGTCTCCTGATGCCCTGCCTTGATCGTCCGGTTCGCCGGCATTCGCTTTCCCGCCATCCGCTTTTTCTCCTGACCCGGATTTTTCTGTCGGTCACCGTCGCGTCTGCCGCCCTCTTCGCTGCCGGTTCGGCCGCTGCGGTGACCTATCGCCTCACCCACAACACTGCGGATACATCGACCTGGGAGCGCGGTGCAGCCCGGTTTGCCGAACTCCTTGACACACGCAGCAAGGGAGCGATCCGGGTACGCAGTTTCCCGAACGCCTCGCTGACGAACGGCGATCAGATGAAGCAGGTCGATCTGGTCGGGCGTGGGGCCATCGATTTCATTCTGACGTCAGCCATCAATGCCACGCCGCTCGAACCGAGAATGAATGTGTTTTCCCTGCCGTATCTGTTCGCCAATTACCGGCAGGTCGATGCGGTTCTGGATGGTCCGCCCGCGGCTGAAATGGCCGCCATCATGCGCACGCACGGCATTGTCATCCTGGCCTGGGGAGACAACGGTTTCCGTGAGGTGACCAATAACCGGCGCCCGGTCATGAAACCCGCCGACATGGCCGGTCTGAAGATGCGCGTGGCGGCGCCGCTCTATGTTGACATCATGAACGACCTGGGGGCGAATCCCCAGCAGATGCAGTTGACCGAAGTCTTCACGGCACTTCAGCAAGGGGTGGTGGACGGACAGGAAAACCCGATCTCCTCGGCCATCGTCCCCGGCAAGATCCACGAAGTGCAGGAGCATCTGACCATCTGGCACTATTCCTACGACCCGGTCTTTCTGGGCATCAGCGTTCGCCTGTGGGACAGGCTGGACGCTCCTGCCCGGGAACTCGTTCAGACGGCCGCTCGCGATGCCATGCAATACGAGCGCGAACTCTCGCGTTCGAGCATCGAGAAGGATCTGGCTTTTCTGAAGACGCAGCCGATCCGTATCGTCACGCTCACACCGGAGCAGATCGAGGCGTTTCGCGCGAAGACGAAACCGTCGTTCGACAAGTGGTCGCAAAGAATAGGCGCCGATCTGGTCGACCTGTTCGTGCGAACGATCCGTTCGGCCGACTGATCTTCGACTTCGCCGATCCGCTGCCCGGATGAGAGCACTGTACCGGTTCGTTGTCTGGTTCGAGGAAACCGTCTGCATCGTGCTTTTTCTGGCGATGACGGCGCTCGGCGGGGCCAATATCGTTGCCCGCTATTTCACCGATTCTTCGCTGGGCGTCAGCGAGGAACTGATTCTCGCCGGCTTTCTCTGGCTGACCGTCTTCGGTGCGGCCATCGCGGCGCGGCGTGGCGAGCATCTTGCGGTGACGGTCTTTGTCGACTGGATGCCGGTGTCGTGGCAGCGACGCATTTTCTGGCTTGCGTACGCGTGTTCGGCTGGCGCGATCCTGTTTTCCGCCTGGTATGCCGTCATGCTCGTGCGTAACGAGTTCGCTTCAGGCTTGCGCACATACGGCCTGGGTCTTCCTGCCTGGTACTACCACTTCATCCTGCCACTGGGTTTTCTGCTCGTTTTCCTGGAATGGTCGGCGCGCGCGTTTCGCGAATGGAAACGCCTGGCCGTGCACGACGGATGATCGCGGAGTGGTTGCCCCCCGGGCCCGGGATGCTGCTTGCATTCGGCCTGCTGCTGGTCATCCGCGTGCCGGTGGCCTTTGCGCTGGCCCTGTCGGCCGGAGTGGCGATGTGGCGAATCGGGTTCGGCCTGGAGATGGCCGGCGATCTGTTTGTGGCCGGCGTCGAGAAATATTCGCTCCTGGCGATCCCGTTTTTCATTCTGGCCGGCGCCCTGATGGGATCATTGGGGATTGCACGGCGCCTGATCGATTTTTTTCGCAGCCTGATCGGCAACGCCCCGGGCGGCATGGGCCTGGTCGGAACCGTCATGTGCCTGTTCTGGGGGGCGGTCAGTGGCTCGGGCCCGGCTTCGGTGGCAGCGATCGGGCCACTGGTGATCCGCAGCATGGAGGAAGACGGCTACGGCAAGGCGTTTGCGGCCGGTCTCGTCTCTGCCGGCGCGGCGCTGTCGATCGTGATTCCGCCGTCGATCGGGCTGATCATCTACGGCGTGATTGCCGAGGTCTCGATTGCGAAGATGTTCATTGCGGCCATCATTCCCGGGATGGTCATGGGCATGATGCTGCTGGCAACGCTGCCGTTCGACCGGGATCGCGCGCGCCGGCAACGGGCGCTCAGGGCACTGCAGGCGATCGACGGGAGCAAACGGGACGAGGCTTCGTGGCCGGCAGCAGTGCTGGGTTCGGGCCGGAAGGCGTTCTGGGCCCTGCTGACACCGGTTGTCGTTCTCGGCGGAATCTACGGTGGCATTGTGACGCCGACCGAGGCGGCGATCGTCGCAACCGTGTACACCCTGTTCGTCGGGCTCTTCATCTATCGCGACGTGCGCTGGTCGGACGTGCGCAAGACCCTGGTGGAGGCTGCGTCCGCCTCGGCCTTTGTCATGCTGATCGTTGCCTATGCCAGCCTGTTCGGATGGGTGATCAACGTCGAGGATCTGATCGGCAGGTATTCAGACCTGCTGATCGGGCACGGCGGCGGGCCGATCGCCGCCCTGATCACGATCATGGTCATCCTGCTGGTGGCAGGCATGTTTGTCGACGCCGTCACAATCCTGCTGGTCAGCCTGCCGATCTTCCTGCCGGTTGCGCGTTCGTTCGGCTGGGATCCGGTCTGGTTCGGCGTGGTCGTGATCACGAATCTCGCCATCGGACTGATTACGCCACCGGTCGGCATCAACCTGTTCGTGTCGGCCAACATCACGAAACTGTCGATCGAGAAAGTGGCCGTTGGGGCGATGCCCTTTCTCGTCAGTTCGCTCGCTGGCCTGGTGATTCTGATCGTCGCGCCCGGCCTGTCGCAATGGCTGGTGCGCTGACAAAGCCTGATGCCCGGTCCGCGTCGGCGCGCTCCTGCCGAAGCGCGCGGTCCGCTGTCGTGGCGTCTGATGTGACGCCTGATGCCGCCAGACGGGCGCGGCCGCCGCGGGTCACGGCGACGGCCCCGGGTGCCCGGTGAACGTTCAGCGCGCGCCCGCCGCCTTGAGTTCCAGACGCCGCCGGTGCAGTACCGGCTCGGTGTAGCCGGAGGGCAGCCTCGTGCCTTCGAAGACGAGGTCGCAGGCGGCGAGAAAGGCAACGCCGTCACAGGCCGGAGCCATCGGGCGGTAGAACGGATCGCCAGCGTTTTGCTGGTCGACGACGGCGGCCATGCGCTTCATCACGTCCATCACACGCTCCCGGGTGACGATGCCGTGGTGCAGCCAGTTGGCGATGTGCTGCGACGAGATGCGGCAGGTGGCGCGGTCTTCCATCAGGCCGACGTTGTTGATGTCGGGCACTTTCGAGCAGCCGACGCCCTGATCGATCCAGCGCACGACGTAGCCGAGAATGCCCTGGGCGTTGTTCTCCAGTTCGGCGGTGATATCGGCGTCGGACCAGGCGGGCGATTTTTCCACCGGGATCGTCAGGATGTCGGCCAGCTTCGCGCGTCGTCCTTCCTTCGCGATTTCGGCCTGGCGCGCGAGCACGTCGACCTTGTGGTAGTGGGTCGCGTGCAGCGTGGCGGCGGTCGGGCTCGGCACCCAGGCGCAGTTGGCCCCGGCCTGCGGATGACCGATTTTCTGTTCGAGCATGTCGGCCATCAGGTCGGGCATGGCCCACATGCCCTTGCCGATCTGTGCGCGGCCGGCCAGGCCACAGATGAGGCCATTGTCGACGTTCCACAGTTCGTAGGCGGCGATCCACGGCTGTGCCTTCATGGCGGCCTTGCGCACCATCGGACCGGCCTCCATCGAGGTGTGAATCTCGTCGCCGGTGCGGTCGAGGAAACCGGTGTTGATGAAGGCGACGCGGCGTTTGGCGGCGCGGATGCACTCCTTGAGGTTGACGGTGGTGCGCCGCTCCTCGTCCATGATGCCGATCTTCACCGTATCGGCCGGCAGCCCGAGCGCGCGTTCGACGTGCGTGAAGACTTCATCGGTGAAGGCGACTTCCTCCGGGCCGTGCATCTTGGGCTTGACGACGTAGATCGAGCCCGAGATCGAGTTGCGCATGCCTGACTGCTTGCGCAGATCGTGCATGGCGATGAGCACGGTGCACATGGCGTCGAGCAGGCCTTCGTAGGCCTCGTTGCCGTCCCGGTCGAGCACCGCCGGGTTGGTCATCAGGTGGCCGACGTTGCGGACCAGCATCAGCGAACGGCCCTTGAGCGCGAGCGGCTTGCCGTCGGCGCCCGTGTATTCGCGATCGCCTGCGAGCCGGCGCTCGAAGCTGCCGCCGCCCTTGGCGACGGTTTCGACGAGGTCGCCACGCATCAGGCCGAGCCAGTTGCGATAGGCCAGCGCCTTGTCCTCGGCGTCGACTGCCGCCACCGAATCCTCGCAGTCCATGATCGTCGTCACGGCGGCTTCCAGCAGCACGTCGGCGACGCCGGCGCGATCGCTGCTGCCGACCGTGTGCGTGCGGTCGATGCGGATCTCGATATGCAGTTGGTGGTTCACGAGCAGGATGGCCGACGGCGTCTGCGCGTCGCCCTGCCAGCCGGCGAAGTGTTCTGGATCGGCCAGCCGCTGTTCGCCGGCCGCAGTCGTGGCCACCAGCGCGCCGTCGACGACCCGGTAGCCGGTGACGTCGGCATGACTGCCGGCGGCCAGCGGGGCGGCGTCGTCGAGGAAGGCTTTCGCCCAGGCGATCACGCGCGCGCCGCGCACCGGATCGTAGCCGCCGGGTTCGGGCGCGTCACCAAGCGCGTCGGTGCCGTACAGCGCGTCATACAGGCTGCCCCAGCGGGCGTTGGCGGCGTTCAGCGCATAGCGCGCGTTCATCACCGGAACGACGAGCTGCGGGCCGGGCACGATGGCGATTTCCGGGTCGACGTTGGCCGTCTCGACCGAAAAATCCGGGCCTTCGGGCACCAGGTAGCCAATCTCGGACAGGAAGGCGGTGTAGGCGGCGGCGTCGTGCGGCTGGCCGCGGCGCGTGCGGTGCCAGTCGTCGATTTTCGCCTGCAACTCGGCGCGGCGCTCGAGCAGCGCGCGATTCTTCGGTCCTTTTTCGTGCACCAGCGCCGACAGCCCCTGCCAGAACTGTTCGGACGACACGCCGGTGCCGGGCAGCGCCTCCTGCTCGATCATGTCGTGCAGGCTGCGGCCCACCTGCAGGCCGGATTTCTCGATGCGATCGGTCATTGAAATTCCTCCATCGGATTGCGTGGAATGAGTGATTGATGAGGATGAATCGCGGGGTGAGCCACGAAGGTGAGTCACGAGTTCGTCGCCGGCGCGGCATCTGGACCGGGCGGCAGGTTCGGGTTGCGGGGCGCGGGCGATCGACTGCAGGCCACGGACCACGGGTCGGTACCGGCCATCGGCGGGGAGAGCATGGCTCGCCTGTGGCGGGCACACGCATTCCGGCCCGACGCCATCCGTCAGACCAGCAAGCGTACCGGTTCTGTCGACAGGGAAAAAGTGCCTGATCTGCCAATCAGCTTTGCGTTTCGATCACGAATCGCGTCCGAGTATCGCTTGAAACGCGTGATTACGTCACGGATCGTGGATGGACAAGGTCGGCACACTCACTCGTGCCGTAGCGCCTCGATCGGATCCATGCGCGCCGCCCGGCGCGCGGGGAAATAGCCGAAGAGCACGCCGATGCCGGCCGAGAACAGGAAGGACACGAGGTTCACGGTCGCATCGAAGACGAAGGGCACGCCCATCAGCTGCGCTAGCAGGACCGAGGCGGCGCCGGCCAGGATGACGCCAACCAGTCCGCCGAAGGCCGCGAGCACGACGGCTTCGATCAGGAACTGCAGCAGCACTTCGCGCTCGAGCGCACCGATCGCCAAACGCAGGCCGATCTCGCGCGTGCGCTCGGTGACGCTCACCAGCATGATGTTCATGATGCCGATGCCGCCCACCAGCAGGCTGACGGCGGCGACGGCGCCCAGCAGCGTCGTCATGACCCTGGTCGTGCCCGACAGCGTGTCGGCCAGTTGCTGGGTGTCGAGGATGCTGAAGTTGTCCTCGTCGCCGGCGGCCAGTTTGCGCCGTTCGCGCAGCAGGTCGCGGATGCCGGCCTTCACGCGATTGGCGTCGCTGCCGTCGCGCATCGAGACCAGCAGGGTGGACACGCGCGTGTTGCCGGTGACGCGCCGCTGCAGGGTGTCGAGCGGCATCAGCACGAGGTCGTCCTGGTCGTTGCCCATTGCGCCCTGGCCCTTGGCGTGGAGCAGGCCGACGATCTGGCAGGAGAACTGCTTGACGCGCAGCGCCTCGCCGATCGGCGAGCGGCCGGCAAAGAGTTCGCGCCGCAGGGTGTCGCCGATGATGCAGACGGCGCTGCCGGCGCGCAGTTCCTCGGACGTGAAGGCGCGCCCGTCGGCGATGCGCCAGTTGCCGGTGTCGAGCCAGGCATTGGTACTGCCCGTGATGGTCGTGCTCCAGTTGGCGCCGCCGGCGACCACGGTGCCGGCACTGCGCGCTTCCGGCGCCACCGTCTGCACGCCGCCGATCTGGCTGAGCAGCGCCTCGCCGTCGGTCACCTTGAAGGCCGGCGCGGACATGCCGCCCGAGCCCGGGCCCAGACGCTGACCGGGGCGGATCATCAGCAGATTGGTGCCCAGGCTGGAGATCCGCGTCTGCACCTCCAGCGTGGCGCCGTTGCCCAGCGTGACCATGGTGATGACGGCGGCGACTCCGATCACGATGCCGAGGATGGTCAGGAACGAGCGCATCAGATTGCGCCGGATCGAGCGCAGCGCGAGCAGCAGCGTGTTGAACAGCATCAGGCGCCCTCGATCTCGCTTGTCTTCGCGGCCGCGGCCTGTGCATCCGCGGTCAGTCCGGTCGGCTGCTCGTTGCGCCGGTCGCTGTCGACCACGCCGTCGACGAAATGCACGATGCGGCGCGCCCAGGCGGCCATCTCCGGTTCGTGCGTGACCATCAGCACGGTGATGCCGCGATCGGCATTGAGCCGCCACAGCAGTTCCATGATCTCGCGGCTGCGGTGCGTGTCGAGGTTGCCGGTGGGCTCGTCGGCGAGCAGCACCGCCGGTTCGGTGACAATGGCGCGCGCAATCGCCACGCGCTGCTGCTGGCCGCCGGACAGTTCGGCCGGCGTGTGGTGCTCCCAGCCGGTCAGCCCGACCGAGGCCAGCGCGCGCGTCGCCTGCCGGTGACGTTCGACGCGGGATTCGCCGCGGTAGAGCAGCGGCAGTTCAACGTTTTCCTGTGCCGAGGTACGCGCGAGCAGATTGAAACCCTGGAAGACGAAGCCGAAATAGCGTCGGCGCAGGCGCGCGCGCTGGTCGCGATCGAGCGCCTCCACGCGCGCACCGAGGAATTCGTACTGGCCGCCACTGGGCCGGTCGAGGCAGCCGATCAGGTTCATCGCCGTCGACTTGCCCGAGCCGCTCGGCCCCATGATCGCGACGAAGTCGCCCCGGTCGACGTCGAGATCGACGCCGCGCAGCGCATGAAAGGCGGTCGCACCTTCGCCGTAGATCTTCGTGATGCCGCGCAGGCGGATCAGCGGCGATCCGGCCTGCTCCGTATCGCTCGCCGCGCCGCCCTGCGGAGCCGCTGAATCGGTTCCGGAGCGGTCGACCGTGGACGGGCTTTCCGCAGACCGGTTCTCCAGGGATCGATGTCCGGTGAACGGCGCCCTGGCTTCGCCCTTTACCGGAGCATCGCCCGGGTTCACGGCTTCGCTCCGGCCGACAACTGGTCGACGATCACCGCCATGCCGGACTGCAGGCCGCCGCCGGTGATCTCGGTCATCCGGCCGTCGGAGATGCCGGTTCTGACGGCCACCTGTTTTGGAGCCCCGTCTTCGAGCACCCAGACCTGTGCGGCACCTGTGGTGCGCGCCTCGGGCCGGGCCGATCGGCCCTGGCGGGGCGGGCGCTGCATTACCAGACGCGACATCAGCGGACTGCCGCCCGATGCCTGTGTCCGTGCGGCCGACGCGTCGGCGGCAAGCGGCGCGAAGCGCAGTGCGGCATTCGGCACCAGCAGCACGTCGTGGCGTTCGGCAGCGATGATGCTCGCCGAGACGGTCATGCCCGGGCGCAGGCTGAGATCGGTGTTGTCGACCTCGAGTCGGGTGGCGTAGGTGACAACGTTTTCGGTCAGCGTCGAGCCGAAGGCGACGCGACCGACCGTGGCCGGATACTGCCGCTGCGGCCAGGCGCTGACGGTGAAAGCGGCCTTCTGTCCGACCTCGACCGAACCGACGTCGGCTTCGTCGACGCTGACTTCGACCACGAGGCGGGTCAGGTCTTCGGCCAGGCTGAACAGGGTGACGGCCTGCAGCGAGGCGGCCACGGCATTGCCCGGTTCGACCGAGCGCGACAGCACGACGCCGTCGATCGGCGACTTGATCGCCGCTTTCGACAGATTGGTTTCGTCGGTGGACAGGGCCGCCTTCGAGTCGTCGACATTGGCGCGCGCGCTGTTTTCCTCGGCGCGCGCGCGGGCCAGCACGGCGCGGCCGGCGTCCAGTTCGGTTGCCGACGGCACCTTGCCGCCCGACAGCCGGGCCACCTCTTCGAGCCGCTTCAGGTTGGCCTGTGCTTCGGCGACGGTGGCTTCGGCCTGTGCGAGCCGGGCGCGAGCCGCGGCCAGCGAGGCGCGCGAGCGCGCCACCTGGGCGGTGAGCTTGGCGGTGTCGAGTTCGACCAGCACCTGGCCTTCGCGCACGCGATCGTTGACGTCGACGTACACCGTGCGCACGGTGCCGGACAGCTCACTGCCGATGTTCACCGTTCGCGTCGCCTGCAGCTTGCCGTTGGCGGTCACCGTCAGCGTCAGGTCGCCGGTGCCGACGGTTTCGGTGGCATAGCGTGGTGTCGCGGCGTCCTGCTGTTTGCCGGTCCACCACCAGGTGCCGCCGGCAGCCAGAAGGACCAGCACCAGCACGACCCACGGCAGCGGCCGGCGCCACCAGCGCGCGCGCGTGCCGCCGATCAGTTCATCGATCTTCTGATTCATTCATCCATCCTCCGCCGAGCGCCTTGTACAGGCGCACGTGATCGGCGCTGACGCTGGCGAGTGTGCCGGCCACGCTGTCACGGGTGTTGAGCAGCGTGCGCTGGGTATCGAGCACGACCTGGAAATCGACCAGGCCGCTGGCATAGCGGTCCTGCGCAAGCAGTGCGGCGTTGCCGGCGGCCTCGGCCGCCTGCTCCAGGTGTGCCAGCCGCTCGCGGTCGGTACGCAGCGCGACGAGCGCATCCTCCACTTCGCGCAGCGCTGCCAGGACGGTCGCCTGCCAGGACAGGCGCGCCTGTTCGAGTGCGGCTTCCTGCACCCGCACCTGTGCGCGCAGCGCGCCGCCATCGAACAGCGGCAGCGACACGCTGGCCAGCAGCGAGCTGGCGACGGCGCCACCGCTCAGTCCGCCGAGCGTGAGTGCGCTCAGGCCGATCGAGCCGCCGAGGCGAAAACCCGGGTAGCGCGCGGCATCGGCCTGACTGACGCGCGCCAGCGCGGCATCAACGCGGGCCTCGGCCTGATGGATGTCGGGCCGCTGGCGCAGGGTGTCGGCGGGAATGGTCAGGGCCAGTTCGCGGCTGACCTGCGGCACGGATGGCACGCTTGTGCCTTCACCCGCACCGGTCAGCGCGTCCAACATCGTGCCCGGCGCTTCGCCGCACAGGACGGCGAGGCTGTGCGCGGCCTGTGCGATGCCGTTTTCGAGCGCGAACAGCTGCGCCGCCGTCTGTTCGGCGGCCGAGCGCGCCTGTTCGAGTTCGATCGACGTGGCCAGGCCGGCCTGCACGCGCCACTGCGCGAACTGCTGCGTTTCCTGCTGGGCGGCCAGAATCTGCCGCGCCAGCACCAGCCGGCTCTGCTGGTTGCGCAGGTCGATATAGGCGAGCGCCACCTCGGCCGCCAGCGAGACGCGCGTGCCGGCCAGACCGGTGCGTGCGGCTTCGACCTCGGCCTCGGCAGCATCCAGCGCGCTGCGGGCGCGCCCGAACACATCGACTTCCCAGCTGGCGTCGAGGCCGACCTGGAAGCGATTCGATGCGCTGGCACCCCCCGAGCGCGCGCGCTGCGCCGAGCCCGATGCGCTGGCCGATGGCAGCAGGCCGGCGGCCTGGACGTCGCGCACGGCACGCGCCTGCTGCAGGGCGGACTGTGCCCCCTGCACCGTCGTGTTGACCGCGAGCGCACGGCGGACGAGGGCGGTGAGGAGCGGGTCATCAAAATGCTGCCACCAGTCGGCCAGGGCGGTGGCCGGTATGTCACTCGGCGCAGCGGCCTGATCGGCGATACCCGTGTTCTCCGGTGCGCCGGACGACCAGACCGTCGGGATCGGCACCTCCGGCAGTGCGCGGTCCGGAACCAGCAGTGGCGCGCAGCCGGTCAGCAACAGGGCGAGCACGACGGTCAGCCCGATGGCCGGTGCGCGACGCAGCGATGGCGGTCGGTGGCGCAGCGGTTGCGCCGACCCGGACGGAGTGCGGGCCGGTGGCGTGACGACGAAAAGGGGGAGGTCGGATCGACTCATGGCAGCCGGATTCTGCCTGTCTCCCGCGTCAAGTTCTTTCGGGGACGTGCAAAATCCTGTAAAGCCGGCTTCATGCCCGGCATGTCGCACAATGGTTGATGAACCGAAGGAGAGAGGAATCGATGGAGCAGACCACGTATTGTCCGAACTGTCAGCAGGCGCTCTATGACCCGGAAGGGGGTGCGTCGATGTGCTGCGCCGATGCGGCGCGGCGGTGGCGCTGCACGAGTTGCGAGCAGGTGATCGAGGGCTTTGCGCTGCCGTACCGGCGTTGCCCGGACTGCGGTGGCGAACTCGACGTGGTGGATGCGCCGCGCTCGGAAGAGGATGCGGCGCTCGAAGGCATCCGCAAGGCGTTCGAGATCGAGCTGGGCGGCCAGGCGTTCTACCGGCGCGCGGCACGGGAGACGGGTGATGCCGCAATGCGTCGCCTGTTCGAGGGGCTGGCCGAGATGGAAAGTGGCCATATGGAGACGCTGGCGCGGCGCTATCACGTGCCGATTCCGCAGGTGCGCAGCCTTGCCGATCTGAACACGGCCGCGGTCTTCGGCGGGACGGTGAACCGCCCGGACGACCCCGAGAACCTGTTCCGCATCGCCATTGCGCTGGAGAATCGCGCCGCTGATTATTTCAGCGAGCGCGCCGCTTGGGCAGAAGAGGGCTCGGCCGAGGAGCGGCTCTACCGCGAACTCGCCGCCGAGGAGCAGGAGCACGCCAGTCTGCTGGCCGCCGAGCATGAGCTCTGGCGGGCCGGTCAGGCGGGATCGTCGGGCGAACGCTGATTCCGCTGTCGCCGCGGCAGGCCGGCGCAGCGATGCGGGGGAGCGCCGGATCTTCAGAGGATGACCGGCTCCGGCACCAGCCGGATGCCGAAGCGTTCCTGCACCGATGCCGCGATGCGCCGGGCGAGGGCGGCGATCTGCGCGCCGCCGGCGTTGCCGTGATTGACGAGGATGAGCGCATGGTGGTCGTGCACGCCGGCGTCGCCGTCGCGAAAGCCCTTCCAGCCGCATTGCTCGATCAACCAGGCGGCGGACAGTTTCATGGCGCCGGGTGATCCCTGGCCGGCTTCGTAGTGCGGCAGCTGCGGATGGCGCGCGATCAGGGTGCGGGCGTACTCAGCATCGACCACCGGGTTATGGAAGAAGCTGCCGGCGTTGCCCAGCACGGCCGGGTCCGGCAGCTTGCGCCGGCGGATGGTGGCCACCGCCTGCGCCACGTCGCGCGCCGTCGGCTGCGTGCAACCCTGCGCGCGCAGCTCTTCGCGCAGTCCTCCGTAGTCGAGCGCCAGCGGCAGGTCGCGGCGCAACCGGAAGCGCACGGCGACGATGACCCAGTCGCCGGCGGCTTCCCGGCGAAAGACGCTGTCGCGGTAGGCGAAGCGGCAGTCGGCAGCGTCGAAGCGCCGGCGCGTGCCGTCACGCAGCGACACGGCGTCGAGCGAGTCGAAGCGCGTGCACATCTCCACGCCGTAGGCACCGATGTTCTGTACCGGACTGGCGCCGACCGTGCCGGGAATCCGGCTGAGGTTTTCCAGGCCGGCGAGACCTTGCGCGAGCGTCCAGTCGACGAAATCGCTCCAGTTCTCGCCGGCGCCGGCTTCGACGAACACATCACCCGGGTCTGCCGCCCGCCCGGCTGCCGTGCCGCTTGCGATATCGGCGCCGGTGAGGATGCGCCGGCCAGCGATCGCGATGCGCACGACCGGCATTGGCGGGTCGCGGGTGAAGAGCACGTTGCTGCCGCCGCCGAGAATGAACGGACGGTGCACGGAATCGGCCTGCCGCACGTCTTCCGGAAGACCGGCCAGTTCGTCCGCCGAGCGGATCTCGAACAGGCGGTTGGCGCGGGCGTCGACCCCGAAGGTGTTCAGCGCGCGCAACGAGGCGTTTTCATGCAGCCGACTGGACATGGCGGTCGGGATCGTCGAGGCCGGACCGGTCACACCGGCTGATACGCCAGGCGAACGTAGATCGGCGCGAACGCTTCGGCCTGCGTGATTTCGATCAGGGATTCGCGCGCCAGCTCAAGCAGGGCGATGAAGGTGACGACGACGATCGGGGCGCCCTGTCCGGTCTCGAACAGTTCGCCGAACTCGGCGAAACGGCGGTTCTGCAACTGGCGCAGCACGATCGTCATGTATTCGCGCACCGACAGCTCCTCGCGGCTGATCCGGTGGTGCTGCACCAGCCGGGCGCGGCGCAGGATGTCGCGCCAGGCATCGCGCAGATCGTCGGCGTTCACCTCGGGCAGGCGGACGCTGGCCACGCGCTCGATGTGCACCGTCGCGGCAAAGAAATCACGGTCGATCTGCGGCATGCGGTCGAGCCGTTCGGCACCGAACTTGATGCGCTCGTACTCGATCAGGCGCCGCGCCAGCTCGGCGCGCGGATCCTCGACTTCCTCGTCGCTGTCGGCCTTTTTCACCGGCAGCAGCATGCGCGACTTGATCGAGATCAGCAGCGCGGCCATCAGCAGATATTCGGCTGCCAGCTCAAGATTGTGGTTGCGGATCTCGTCGATGTAGGCGAGGTACTGACGGGTGACCTCGGCCATCGGGATGTCGAAGATGTTGAAGTTCTGCCGGCGGATCAGGTAGAGCAGCAGATCGAGCGGACCCTCGAAGGCGTCGAGAATGACTTCGAGGGCATCGGGCGGAATGAACAGATCCTGCGGCAGATCGAGCAGCGGCTCGCCGTAGAGACGCGCGCAGATCTTGAGTTCGAGCTGCTCGGGCAGATCGTCGGA
>DAIUFU010000036.1:16709-18619 GCA_036844405.1 Burkholderiaceae bacterium
TGCTTCGACCGCCCGCTGGTGCCGAACGGCGCTCAGGTGTATTTCCGCGGCCAGTACATGTACGAGAAACGCGGCACGCGCGATGCCCGCGTGCGCGCCAGGAAGTCGTAGTCCTGCGGCCGCTCCCACAGGCGGGCGCGGCCTTCGCGCTGGCCTTCTTCCAGATGCGGGCGCTGGCGCTTGAGTTCGTCGAGAAACTGGGTGACTTCCGATTTGTACATGATGAGGTTCGATGAAACGCTTGCAGCGAACGGGATCGGCGGTTCGGTGCGGCGGTCGTCAGTGGAACGGTACTGATGCCGAGTGTACGCGATCAGCCGGATTCCCGCCGCCGGTCCCGGCGCTATCGCAGCAGCTTCGCGGCCGTGTCAAGCGACAGGAACAGGCTGCAGGGTCGTGCGGCGAATGGCTGAAAGCCATGATGACGATAGAAGGCGGCGGCCGTATCGTCTTTCGCATCGACAATCACCGTCAGTACTGCCGGTTCGGCACGCAGCGCGCGCAGCACCGCGTCGAACAACAGGGCTGCACCCAACTGCCTTCCCCTGAAACCATCGTCGACCGCCAGTCGCCCGATCCGGGCGGCCGGCAGTACCGGATAACGCGGCAGCCGCCGTGTCTGGTCATCGGGCAGGTCATGGATCGGGATGCTGGCAGCGGCAAGCGTGTAGAAACCCGCGATTGTCGCTGCGCCATCCGGCACGGCGACAAAGCAGTTGGACACGCGACGCCGCATGTCCTGGCTGGCCTGCGTCCGGAGATAGCGGTCGAGCGCTTCAACGCCGGATGTGAATCCGGCGCGATCGTGAGCGGCCAGCAACTCGATGCGAAAGCCCGTCGGCACTACGAGGAAATGACGAGGCGGCGATGCGCGGCGGCGGCGCGCCGCAGCGCTTCGTTCGGCTCAGGCGGGTCGAGAAGGGCATTGGCGAGCGCCTGCTGATCCTTCACCGCGAGCCGCAGCACCTGTACTTCCTCGATGGTGCGCTGCGCCGCTTCCCGCGCCGCCGAAACGACGAAATCGCTCACGCTGCGCCCCTGCAATTCCGCTGCGCGTTTGACGAGCGTCAGCGCTTCCGGCGAAAGACGGGCTTCGAGACGCGCTGTCCGGGTTGGTGATTGCGGCATGCCGTACCTCACCTCAGATTCAAATTGTACGGAAGTTTACCGGACATCAAGGGCCGGGTGGTGGGTGATCTTCGAGCGGATTGCGGCTATTGCCCGCAACATCATTTTTTCTGATTTCGCGCGCCGGTGATATCGCCCATCGGTACTATGCCGTCAGAAAATCATCGTGGCCCACTCCTCGTCGAGCGTGCGTGCAACGAAAGCGGCGGCCCCGGCCGCGCCCGTGTACTCCGGGATGAGTTCGCGCCCGGCCAGGCCGTGTGTGTGCAGGGCCATGCCGCAGCCGTAAAAGCGCGCGCCGGCGCGGGCGGCGTTCCTCATGAACCAGCCGATCGGGTAGTCCGGTTCGGCCGGATTGAAGAGTGCGTCGGCCACTCCGGGTTCGAGCAGACGCACGGCAGAGCCGGCAAAGTGGATTTCGACCTCGCAGTCCATCGCGCACGCGGCGCTGGCGTAGACGAAAGGCGCCGCAGCCAGTTCGGGCCGATCGACCGACACGGACCACAGCAGGATGGCGAGCCTTGTTTTCATGGGAACGGATACTGGCGGGACGAACGGCGGTGGATCACGCCTGCAGGCCGCCGTTCACGGCTCGATCACCGCGTCCGGATCAACGGCGCGGATGTGTGCGATATAGCCGGCTGCATCGACAAGCTGCCCGACTTCCTCTTCCCAGGCCAGCGGCGTGCCGCGCACCATCCAGCCGGCGCCCCAGGGATCGTGTTCGATGAGGGCAGGGCGCTCTTCGGCCTCGTCGTTGCGCTGCTCGAGCCGGAAGCTGA
>DAIUFU010000037.1:0-18021 GCA_036844405.1 Burkholderiaceae bacterium
TCGGCGGTCGCGTCGCCACGCTGCTCATCGATGCCGAGCGCGTCGTGCCCGGCAGCCTGGACAGCGAGACCGGTGCGATCCGTACCGGCGATCTGGCCGATCCGGATACCGATGACCTGATCGACGACCTGGCCGAAGCCGTACTGCGTCAGGGCGGCGAAGTGGTCGTCGTGCCGTCGGAGCGCATGCCGGTCGACAGTGGCGCCGCGGCAACCTGGCGGTATTGACGGTACTGAGCCAGACCGGTCTGCCGGCGTCGGAGACGGTGGAAATCCGCCCACGGTGCCGCAGCCCGGACCGGTGAGCCGCGCGAAGACGGGGCCGGACCAGACGACCCGGACTCATCCTGTGCAGCCATCGGCCGGAACCGACAGCCGCACAGGGGAGCGATCAGGCGATGTCCTGCCAGTGCGCCGCCTTGCCGAGAATCGATTCGACCAGCGCCTGCGGGCCCTGGATGGCGCTGCGCTGATGATAGAAGCCGAGTGCGCGCAGGCCACCGAGTTCCTCGCCGCCGCCGGCGCGTCCGGGTCCGCCATGCAGTGACATCGGCATGACGTTGCCGTGGCCGGTGTGCAGTTTGGCCACGGCCGGCGTCACGACGTGCACGCGCCCGTGTGCGTGCGCCAGCTCGAGCGACGCCTGTTCGGCGAAGTCGGCGTCGTCGGTGAAGACGGACGACACCAGCGAGCCGGCGCCGCGGCGTGCCAGCGCAAAGGCGTGCGCCGGGTCGCGGTACGGCACGACCGTGGCGGCCGGGCCGAACACCTCGGTTTCGTGCACGTGGCTGGCCGCATCGGCGTCGTCGACGGCGAACAGGTGCGGTACGGCGAATGCGCCCGTCTGCATGTCGGCGTCGACCAGCGCGTTTTCGTCACCGGCGTAGACGGTGCGCGCACCTTCGCCCAGTTCACGCAGGCCTGCGCGCACGGCATTGGCCTGCGCGCGGCTGGCCAGGGCACCCATGCGCACGCTTTCGTTGCGCGGATCGCCGACGGTGATCTTCGCCAGTGACGCGGCAATCGCGTCGGCGACGGCGCCGGCGTGTTCCTGCGGCACCAGCACGCGGCGGATCGCCGTGCATTTCTGGCCTGACTTGACGGTCATCTCGCGCACGGCCTCACGTACCAGCGCGGCAAAGGCATCGCTGCCCGGCGCGGCGTCGGGGCCGAGCACGGCGCTGTTCAGGCTGTCGGTCTCGGCGTTCATGCGCACGCCGTGGCGCAGGACGGCGTCATGCATGCGCAGCAGGCGCGCGGTATCGGCCGACCCCGTGAAGGACAGCAGGTCGAAGGGCTGCAGCGCTTCGAGCAGACCTTCGCTGGAGCCGCACACGACCGAGAGCGCCCCGTCGGGCAGGATGTCGGCAGCAATGACGTCGGCGACCATGCGCTGTGTCAGCCAGGCGGTGGCGCTGGCCGGCTTGACGACGACCGGTACGCCCGAGAGCAGGGCCGGTGCCGCCTTCTCCCACAGGCCCCAGGCCGGGAAATTGAAGGCGTTGATGCACAGCACGAGCCCCTGTTGCGAAGTGAGTACATGCCCACTCTGGAATTCGCCGCCCTTGCCGAGGCGCGCTGCCGGCCCGTCGGCCAGCCAGCGGGTGGCGCCGAGTTTCCCGCCCCTGCGCGCTTACTGACCGATGGTGTAGATCGCGCCGTCGACGTCGACGGCGGTGTCGTTGCGCACCGTGCCCGAGTTCTGCAGCGAGATGTCGTAGTACTCGTCGCGGTGGCTCTGCAGCGTTTCCGCGATGCGCGCGAGCAGACCGGCGCGCTCTTCATAAGTGAGCGCTCGCAATGCCTGTCCGCCATGCTGACGCGCATGCGCAAAGCCGCTGGCCAGATCGAGTCCGGCGGCGGAGATGCGTACGAGCTCGGTGCCGCGCACGGGGTCGAACAGGGCAGTTCCGGCGCCGCTGCCGCTCTGCCAGCGGCCGCCGAGGTGATTTTCGAGCAGGGGGGTCATGAAGGCTCCAGGGGGTGTTCGGGGATCTCGGTCCAGGCGTTTCGGGCGTCATTCCGGAGCTGGTTTCCGGTCGGATCCGGACCCTCGCTCAGACCGTTTTCAGGCCTGAATCAGGCCGTTTCATGAAAGATAGTGCTTTTCTTTGCCTTCGGTCAAGCACTAGAATGCATGTATTCCGATCTGATCGGGTCTCAAGACGCGGCCCGGAATCCCCATGAGTGAATTGTACGAACCGAATCTTTCTCCCGACCGGCCAGCGGATATGTCACCGCCGGCCGCACAGGTATTGCCGGCGCTGGCCGAGCGCATCCGCACCCTGCGTGCGCGCCGCGGCCTGACGCGCAAGGCGCTGGCGGCCTCGGCCGGCATTTCCGAGCGCCATCTGGCCAACCTGGAATATGGCACCGGCAACGCCTCGATCCTGATTCTGAACCAGTTGGCCGAAGCGCTCGAATGTCCGCTGGCCGAACTGGTCGGCGACATGACGACCGATTCCGCCGAATGGCTGCTGATCCGCGAGCTGCTCGAGGACCGTTCGGAGGCCGATCTGCGCCGCGCCCGTCTCAAGCTGGCCGAACTGTTCGACAACATGGCCGCCGACGAGCATCTGCGGCGCGGCCACATCGCGCTGATCGGGCTGCGTGGCGCCGGCAAGTCGACGCTCGGACGCATGCTGGCCGACGATCTCGGCTTTCCGTTCGTCGAGCTGAGCCGGGAGATCGAAAAGCTGGCCGGCTGCGGCATCCCGCAGATCCATTCGCTGTACGGAGCCAATGCCTATCGCCGCTACGAGCGCCGTGCGGTCGAGGAAGTCATCCAGATATTCCCCGAGGTCGTCATGGCGACTCCGGGCGGACTGGTGTCGGACAGCGCAACCTTCAACCTGCTGCTCGCGCACTGCTACACGGTGTGGCTGCAGGCCGAACCGGAGGATCACATGCGCCGGGTACGCGAGCAGGGCGATCTGCGGCCGATGTCGGCGCCTGGCGCGATGGACGACCTGCGCAGCATCCTGGCCGGCCGCGCGCTGTTCTACGGCAAGGCCGATCTGGCCTATCCGACGAGCGGCAAGACGCTCGAAGAAAGTTTCAATGGCCTGCGCGCGCAGGTCCGCGCCGCAATCGACGCACCGTGAGCACGCGCGCGGCTGCTGGCCGCGCCGTTTGTGTGCACCGATCACCGGGAGAGGGCGTTTCCCGGCGCAAGGAAAGGAACCCGGGAAAAGAAAACCCCTATCGACAACATTAGATCAATCAGAGAGATTAAAAAATATCGTTACAACATGCATTCGAGTGCTTGACAAGCTTATGAACATGCACCATGATGCATGCACCAAACGATGTGACGCACTAAAGTTCATGGCCTCGGCAGACATTGTTCTTCTGCCGGAGCGTTCCCAGAGGAGCCGATCTGATGAACACCACCGCCACGGCAACGCGCCCCGCTGCCACGACCACCGCAGCCCCGGAGCAGACGCCACCCCCCGTCGATTACCGCACCGATCCCTCGCAATACCGGCACGTGAAGCTGAGCTTCAACGGTCCGGTGGCAACGCTGTCGCTGGACATCGACGAAGATGCCGGCATCCGCCCGGGCTACAAGCTCAAGCTCAATTCCTATGATCTCGGCGTCGACATCGAACTGCACGACGCACTGCAGCGTATCCGCTTCGAGCATCCCGAGGTGCGCACCGTCGTTGTCACGAGCAGCAAGGACCGCGTCTTCTGCTCGGGCGCCAACATCTTCATGCTCGGCACCTCGACGCATGCGTGGAAAGTCAATTTCTGCAAGTTCACCAACGAGACGCGCAACGGCATCGAGGATTCGAGCCGGCATTCGGGTCTGAAGTTCGTCGCCGCCCTGAACGGCACCTGTGCCGGCGGTGGCTACGAGCTGGCGCTGGCCTGCGACGACATCGTTCTGGTCGATGACCGTTCGTCGGCGGTGTCGCTGCCGGAAGTGCCGCTCCTGGGCGTGCTGCCCGGCACCGGCGGCCTGACGCGGGTCACCGACAAGCGTCACGTGCGCCATGACCTCGCCGACATCTTCAGCACGACCACCGAAGGCGTGCGCGGCAAACGCGCCAAGGAATGGCGCCTGGTCGACGAGATCGCGCGTCCGCAGCAGTTCGACGAAGTGGTTGCCGAGCGTGTGGCGAAGCTCGCCGCGCAAAGCGATCGCCCGGCCGATGCGAAGGGCGTCGCCCTGACCCGCGTCGAGCGCACGGTCGACGATGACGGCTACCACTACCGTTTCGTCGACGTGGTCATCGATCGCGCGCAGCGCACGGCTTCGTTCACGGTCAAGGCGCCCGAGGGCGATCAGCCGCAGGACATCGACGCGATCGTCGCCGCCGGCGCCGCCTGGTGGCCGCTGCAGATGGTGCGCGAACTCGATGACGCCATCCTGTCGATGCGTACCAACGAACTCGATACCGGCATCTGGCTGCTGCGCACCGCCGGCGATATCGGCGCCGTGCGCCGGATGGACGAGACACTGGCGAAGCACGCCGACCACTGGTTCGTGCGCGAGACGCTGGGCATGCTGCGCCGCACGCTGGCCCGGCTGGACGTGTCGTCGCGCTCCCTGTTCGCGCTGATCGAGCCGGGTTCATGCTTTGTCGGCACGCTGGCCGAGCTGGCGTTCGCCGCCGACCGCGCCTACATGATGATGCTGCCGGGCGATCCGGTGGACACCCCGAAAATGGAGCTGACCGAAGCGAACTTCGGCTGGTATCCGATGGTCAATGGCCAGTCGCGCCTGCAGCGCCGCTTCTACGAGGAGGCCGAACCGCTCGCCGCGGCACGGGCTGCGATCGGCCAGGAACTCGATGGCGAACATGCCGAAAGTCTCGGTCTGGTCACGGCCGCGCCCGATGACATCGACTGGGCGGACGAGATCCGCATCGCCGTCGAGGAACGTGCGTCGATGTCGCCGGACGCGCTGACCGGGCTGGAAGCGAATCTGCGCTTCGCCAGCAAGGAGAGCATGGAGACGCGCGTGTTCGGCCGCCTCAGCGCGTGGCAGAACTGGATCTTCAACCGCCCCAATGCCGTCGGCAGCCAGGGCGCACTGAAGGTATATGGCAAGGGCGAGAAGGCCAGCTTCGACTGGAACCGGGTGTAAGTACGAGCGTTCCGGCGCTGTAATGACTTCAGGAGTCAACTCATGAGCACGATCGATTACGGAGACAAGATCCCCAACAACGTCAACCTGACGGAAAACCGCACCCTGCAGCGCGCGCTCGAGCACTGGCAGCCCGGTTTCCTGAACTGGTGGAAGGAGGCCGGGCCCGAGAATTCTCGTACGCACGATGTCTATCTGCGCACGGCGATCAGCGTGGACCCGAGCGGCTGGGCGCAGTTCGGTTACGTCAAGATGCCCGATTACCGCTGGGGCATCTTCCTGAACCCGGCCGAGGCCGATCGCAAGGTCAACTTCGGCGACCACATGGGCCAGCCGGCCTGGCAGGAAGTGCCCGGCGAGCACCGCGCCAATCTGCGCCGGCTGATCGTCACCCAGGGCGACACCGAGCCGGCCTCGGTCGAGCAGCAGCGTCATCTGGGCGCGACCGCGCCGAGCCTGTACGACCTGCGCAACCTGTTCCAGGTCAACGTCGAGGAAGGCCGTCACCTGTGGGCGATGGTCTACCTGCTGCACAGCTATTTCGGCCGCGACGGGCGCGAGGAAGCGGAGGAGCTGCTGGCCCGCCGCTCGGGCGACGCCGACAACCCGCGCATTCTCGGTGCCTTCAACGAGAAGACGCCGGACTGGCTGTCGTTCTTCATGTTCACCTACTTCACCGACCGCGACGGCAAGTTCCAGCTGGCCTCGCTGGCCGAGTCGGGCTTCGCCCCGCTGGCGCGCACGACCAAGTTCATGCTGACCGAGGAAGCGCACCACATGTTCGTCGGCGAGTCGGGTGTGTCGCGCGTCGTGCAGCGCACCTGCGAAGTGATGAACGAAATCAAGAGCGATGACCCGGCCAGGGTGCGCGCCGCCGGTGCGATCGATCTGGAGACGATCCAGCGCTATCTGAATTTCCACTTCAGCGTGACGATCGACCTGTTCGGTGCCGACCAGTCGTCGAACGCGGCGATCTTCTATACCGCCGGCCTGAAAGGGCGCTTCGACGAAGGCAAGCGCGACGACGACCACAAGCTGCACGGCTCGTCGTACAAGATCCTCGAGATCGTCGACGGCAAGCTCATCGAGCGTGAAGTGCCGATGCTCAACGCGCTGAACGAAGTCCTGCGCGACGACTACATCCGCGACTCGATCGCCGGCGTCAAGCGCTGGAACCGCGTCATCGAGAAGGCCGGCATTTCGTTCCGCCTGCAGGTGCCGCACAAGGCGTTCAACCGCGCGATCGGCTCGCTGGCCGGCGCACGCTTCTCGCCCGCAGGCGAGATCATCTCCGAAGCCGAGTGGAATGCGAAGAAGGACCAGTGGCTGCCGAGCAGCGAGGATCGCGCGTTCGTCGCCTCGCTGATGGGCCAGGTCCTCGAGCCGGGCAAGTTCGCCGGCTGGATCGCGCCGCCGGTGATGGGCATCAATCGCCAGCCGATCGACTTCGAGTACGTGCGCTTCAACTGAGAATGTGCAGGGCCATCGCACCCTGGATGGCCCCGAACGTTCCAGACCCCGGCTGCGCCTTCCGTGCGCAGCCGGCGGTTTCCTTCCTACACCCCCCTTTCCCCTTTCACTCCACCCGACACACGAGGGAGGCCCGCGCATGTCCGCCGTTGCCGATGAAGTCATCCGCCAGCACCTGATCGATCCGGCGATCTGCATTCGCTGCAATACCTGCGAGGAAGCCTGTCCGGTTGGTGCGATCACGCACGATGAGCGCAACTACGTCGTCAAGCCCGACGTCTGCGAAGGCTGCA
The DNA here is from genome assembly GCA_036844405.1 of Burkholderiaceae bacterium. Classification (GTDB taxonomy): domain Bacteria; phylum Pseudomonadota; class Gammaproteobacteria; order Burkholderiales; family Burkholderiaceae_E; genus Zeimonas. The sequence goes on from DAIUFU010000037.1 coordinate 6,858, forward strand.
TGGCGTGCGTACCGCCCTGCCCGACGGGAGCGATCGACAACTGGATCCGCGTGCTCAAGAGCGACGCATGGTCGATCGACGAGCAGTTCACCTGGGACGAACTGCCCGAGGAAGCGCCTTTGCCGGTCGCCACGGCCGCTCCATCCGCGAACGGCGTCGCAGCGGACAGCGACGCGCTGGCCGCCGATGCGGCGGCCGAGGCGAAGGCGGTGCTGGCCGAGGCTGCCGGCTTCGATCGCGCCGAATCGACGGCGGCCGCAGTGACGAAGCGCCCCGGCTCGACCGTCAAGCCGTGGTCGGCGGCGCACCCTTACGTCAATCTGTACGGACCGAAGAACCCGGTGACGGCGACGGTCGTCGGCAACTACCGCATCACCGAAGCCGACGCGTCGAGCGTCACGCACCACGTCGTGCTCGACTTCGGCACGATGCCGTTTCCGGTGCTCGAAGGCCAGTCGATCGGCATCATCGCGCCCGGTGCGGATGCCTGGGGCAAGCCGCATCATCCGCGCCAGTATTCCGTTGCCAGCCCGCGCAATGGCGAGCGCCCGGGCTACAACAACCTCGCGCTGACCGTGAAGCGCGTGACCAGCGACCATGACGGACGTCCGGTGCACGGCGTGTGCTCGAACTATGTCTGCGACCTGAAAAAAGGCGACACGGTGCAGGTCACCGGCCCGTTCGGCACCTCGTTCCTGATGCCCAATCATCCGCGCTCGAACCTGCTGATGATCTGTACCGGCACGGGCAGCGCACCGATGCGCGCGATGACCGAATATCGGCGGCGCCTGCACGCTGGCGGCCGCTTCGAGAGTGGCCGCCTGATGCTTTTCTTCGGTGCGCGCACCGAGCGCGAACTGCCCTATTTCGGGCCGCTGATGAAACTGCCGCGCGACTTCATCGACGTGAACCTGGCGTTCTCGCGCATGCCGGATCAGCCGAAGCGCTATGTGCAGGATCTGCTGCGCGAACGCGCCGGTGAGGTGCTCGCACTGCTGCAGGACGAGCACACCTGTGTCTACGTCTGCGGCCTGAAGAGCATGGAAGAAGGGGTGCTCGATGCGCTGCGCGATGCGGCCGCGCAGGGCGGAGTCGACTGGAGCGAACTGGCCGGACGCCTGAGCGGCGAAGGCCGGCTGCACCTCGAGACGTACTGAACATCCGGCCCGGCAAACCCGGGCGGAATCTGCAGGCAAGCCGGCGGAAAGCGCCGGACATACGAAATACACGAAAGCACGAAAGCGCCGGCATGATGCCCGGCGCTTTCGTGCGTTTGTCCTTCATGCGTTCGTTGCGGTCGCCGCGCTTCGTTCGCTCGCGGTTCAGCCGCCGGCCGGCGGGGTCCAGGCGCGCGGGATCAGTCGCCGCTTGCCGTCGTGCGACTTGCGGATGCCGGTGTCGTCGAGGCCGACGCGATCCCAGATCTGGCAGGTCACTTCTTCGTGACGCTCGTCGAGCGCCTCGCAGTAGTTGGCGTAGGTGCACACATTGACTTCGCCGCCGTAGCCGCCGCGCACCTTCATGAACCAGTCGGGATCGGCCAGGCTGGTGCGGGCAAAGCCGATGATGTCGGCCTGGTCCGAGACCAGCAGATCCTCGGCCTGGCCGAAGCCGTGTACGCCGCCGGTGACGACGACCGGCGTATCGAAGCCGGCAGCGCGGATCGCCGCCCGGATCTGCGCCGACGGCTCGAAATTGCGCCCGAACGGGCCGCGGTCGTCCGACACATAGGCCGGCATGCATTCGTAGCCGCTCGGCCCGGTGTACGGATAGGCGGCCTCGCCAATCGCCGGCTGGCGTGCATCCTCGAACTTGCCGCCGCGCGACAGCGACAGGAAGTCCATGCCTCCATTGCCCGTGCCGCGGGCGAATTCGATGCCGAAGTACGCCGCGTCTTCAACGGTCGAGCCGCCTTCGATGCAGTCCTCCGACAGGAAGCGGCAGCCGACCGGATAATCCGTGCCGACTTCGGCGCGCACGCGCGCGAGCACTTCGAGCGGCAGGCGCACGCGCGCCTCGCGCGAGCCGCCGTAGCCGTCGTCACGCACATTGAGCGCCGACAGGAACGAAGCCATCGTGTAGGCGTGCGCGTAGTGCAGTTCGACGCCGTCGATGCCGGCCTCGCGCGCACGTCGCGCAGCGTCGGCGAACAGGCCGGGCAGCACCTGCGGCAGTTCGCGGATGTGCTCGAGGTGCGTGTCGTTGATGCGTTCGCGCGCACCCATGCGCAGCGCTTCGAGTTCGCGCTCGTCGAGCACTTCGGGCCAGCGTGCCTCGGGCAGCGCACACAGGGCGGCGCGCACTTCCTCGTCGCCGGCATCCGGCAGGCCGAGCGCGTCGCGATGGCGCTGCGCAAGTGCGAGATGGCGCTGAAAGAATTTCGCCGGTTCGGGTCGGCGGCGGATCGCGAGAAAGTCGATCAGCTGGATGAAGAGCCGCGTCTCGCCAGCACTGGCTTCGTGCACGGCGTCGGCAATGCGCTTGAGGCCGGGGATGAAGCGGTCGTGACCGATGCGCAGCAGGCGTCCGCTCGGGACGTCGCGAATGCCGGTGGCCTCGAGCACGATGGCGCCGGGCCGGCCGGCGGCAAAGCGCGCATACCAGTCGATGTTGTCCTGCGTGACAAAACCGTCCTCGGTGGCGCGCCAAGGCACCATCGCCGGCACCCAGGTGCGTGTGGCCAGAGCGAACGGGCCGTGCACGATCGGCGAGAACAGGCGCGAGCGCTCTGCTTCCTCGCGGGTCGGCCAGTCGCCGGGACGGGCTTTCCATTTGATTTTCTGTGGGGGGCGGTACATCGTTCGCGTTTCCTGAAGCCGGATTCAGCGAGATAGTTTAAGTTTGAAGTAATGTTCGGGCAAGTTTCGTCCGGTCGAGCAGCCCGGTACATTCCGGAATGTCTGTCGTGAGCGGACGCATCGACACGCCGGGCAGGCCGGCCGACGGGCGGGACAGTCCATGAGCGGGGAGGCCGGATCGCCGTTTGCGCGCGATCGGCGAAGAGAGGGGCGGATGAGGGAGAACGCGGCCAGGAAGGCATCGAAAAAGGCGTCGGAAAGGACGTCGAAAGGGACGTCCAAAACCGCCGGCCAGCCGGGCGCGGGGACGCTGCCGGCCGGCCACCTGGAAGCGCGGCTGTGGCTGCGCATGCTCAGTTGCGTCGGTCTGGTCGAGCAGGACCTGCGCAACCGTCTGCGGCAGAAGTTCGACATCACGCTGGCGCGCTTCGACGTGCTGACGCAACTCGGGCGCCCGCCAACCAATCCGACGATGAGTGAGCTGTCGCACCGGCTGATGGTGACCAAGGGCAGCATCACCGACGTGGTCGGCCGGCTCGAGGTCGCAGGTCTGGTCGAACGTCGACGCGATCCGCATGATTCGCGCGTCCAGCGCGTGCACCTGACGCCGGCCGGACAGGAACTGGTCGACATCCTGATTCCGGCGCACCATGCCTGGATCAGCGAACGCTTCAGCGGACTGGATCGCACCGAACTGGAAGAGCTCGATCATCTGCTCGGTCGCATGCGCGCGCTGTTGCGCCCGGAAACGGGCGCACGCTCCCGGACCGGCGGGAGCTGAACCGGGGCCGCCATCGGCCCTGGCGAATGGCGGCACACTCCGGGTGCATCGACTTTCAGGGAGGTTCCGCGGCCCATGCTCATTCTGCGTCTGCTCGGTCCGTTCGAGATCCGCACCGATGAGCACGTCGTGCGCTACAACGGTCGCGACAAGGGCCTCACGCTGCTGGCGTATCTCGCGGCCAGCGCCGGGAAGATGCACACGCGCGCCGATCTCGCGGATCTCTTCTGGCCGGATCTGGCCCCGGAGCGGGCGCGACAGAACCTGCGCCAGACGCTGTTGCGTCTGCGCCGGCTGCTGGCCGACGGCGATGCCGCGCGGCCCTGTCTGCCGAATCACAAGTACTCGGTCCACTTCGATCCGGACGCCGGATACTGGCTGGATCTGACGGCGTTCGCCACGCCGCTCACCGGTGATGAATCGATCGCGCAACTGCAGCAACGCGCGACGCTGTGTCGCGGCGATTTTCTGGCGGATTGCGTCGGCGGGATCAGCGAGCGCTTCGATGTCTGGCTGGCGCAGCGCCGGGCCGAGTGCCGCAACCTGGCACTGATCGTGGAGAGCCGGCTTGCCGCAGCGCACGAACAGGCCGGACAGATCGATCGGGCAATCGAGCATGCGCGTCGCTGCACACGGCTCGAACCGTGGGACGAAAGCGCGCAGCGCCGCCTGCTGCGCCTGCTCGCACACGCCGGTCACGCGGCGGCAGCGGTGCAGCATTTCGACGCGTGGCGCGAAGACCTGCGCCGGGAACTGGATGCGGATGCCCAGGCGGAAACCGTGGCGCTGGTCGAACGCATCCGCAACGGGATGCTGGTGCCTGCGCGCCTGACCCGGTCGTACGCACCGACCGAACGCCGCCAGATCACGGTTCTCGACTGCGGGCTGCGCTGCCGTGAGGACGACCCGGAGGCGATCGCACTGGCGCTGGCCGAACCCCGGTGCCTCGCGCAGACACTGCTGGTGGCGCACGGTGCCTGGGTGGCGCTGCCGCAACCCGACCGCATCACTGCCTATTTCGGATGGCCGGCGGCCGACGAGCGCGCGGCCATCCACGCGGCCCGTGCGGCGTTCGCGCTGCTCGAGCGCCTGGCGGCAGAACACCCCGGCACGGACATCCGCATCGGCATCGACCAGGCGCCAATGCTGGTCGGAGACGACGAAAGCGGCGGCTGGCTGGCGGCCGAACGCGCGCTGCACCTGCGCGTGCGCGCGCCACCCGGCACGGTGCAGGTCGGCGCAGCACTGGCCGCATCCCTGGCCGAACGGTTCGATCTGGAGCAGGACGCCTCGAGCGCGGGCGATTCCGGGGGCTGGCGCCTGCTTGGTGAACGCCGGCCGGTACCGCTCGAGCGCGTCGAGCCGCTGGCGCTGACCGGACGTGCAACCGAGCTTGCGCGCCTGACGCGGGCGTGGCGCCGGGCCTGCGTCGACGGGCCGCGCGTCGTGGCGCTCACCGGACCGGCGGGCATCGGCAAGAGCCGTCTGGCGCGCGAATTCATGCGCTCGAAAGAACTGCGCAGAACGCGGGTGCACTGGTGCGAGTGCGATCCCCTGCATGTCGACAGCCCGCTCTTTGCACTGCGCCGGATGCTCCAGGGGGTGCTCGCCCTGACGCCGGCAGACGACACGCAGACGCTGCGTGCGCGTCTGCACGCATCCCTGCCCGATGACCGCAGCGGCGCGCTGGCGCAGGCGCTCGTTCCGCTTTTCTGCAGCAGTGGTCCCGACGTCGATGCAGCGGATGCCGGCATCTCCGGGGCCGGCCTGCGCAGGCCGCTGATTTGCGCGATGGCGCAACTGCTCGCGCAGGTTCTTGCCGCGTCAGGTCCTGGTGCGGTGCTGCTGTGCGAGGACGCGCACTGGGCAGACGCCAGCACCCTCGAAGTTCTGGATGCGCTGGCCCGTTGCCGGGGCGGGAAGTTCCTCGTCCTGATGCTGGCGCGCGAGTTGCCGTGGCCGCACGATCCGGCGCCCTGGTTCGAATCCGTACGGCTGGCGCCGCTCGATCCGGGCGCATCGGCTGCGCTGGCGCGGCTGGCAGCGAGCACGCACGATCCTGGCGAGGCGCGGGTCGCGGCCGCCGCAGCGGCTGAAGGCATCCCGCTGTTCATTATCGAACTGGCCCGCATGCGCGCGGCGGGCGACGGCGCGCCAGACGGCCTGCCGTCGAATCTGCGCGATCTGCTCACGGCGCGCCTGGCCCAGGCCGGTGCCGACCGGATGCTGCTGCAGGCAGCGGCGGTCATCGGCCGCACCTTTGAGGCGGGTGCCCTGCGCGGCCTGGCGAGCGAGTCGTGCGCCCCGCTCGACGCGGCACTCGAGCGCCTGGTGGCGCTGGATCTGCTCGAACGCACCGCCGGTGGAGCGCGTTTCACGCATGCCCTGCTGCAGCGCTGTGCCTACGATTCGCTGCCGCGCACGCGGCGCATCGAACTGCACCGGCGTCGTGCGGAGCAGATCCGCGCGGAGATCGGCGCCGGCAGTGCCCCGGAAGAACTCGCCTGGCATCTGTCGGCGGCCGGCCTGGATGCCGAAGCAGCGCAGTGGTGGCTGCGGGCGGCACAGCGCGCGAGCCGTCTGTCGGCCTACGAGGAGGCCGTGCAGTTCGCCGGGCGTTCGCTCACCGCCATCGAGGCGGCCCCCGAACGCGACGCCGGGGCGCAGACCGAGCTGGCTGCGCTGTTGCTCGGCGCCTACGCACGCGTGGCGCTTGGCGGCTATTTCGATCCCGACGCCCGACGGCTGCACGAGCGCGCGCGTGCGCTTCTGGAGAAGAAGCAGGTCGATCCGCTGCAGGCCTTTGGCATTCTGCGCGGTTACTGGTTCGGCGCCAGCAGTCGCGCCTCGCACCAGGAAGCGCGTTCGATCGCAGAGGAGATGGCGCGCATCGCGGATGGTCTCCAGTCGCCATCGCTGCGCGGCATCGCCCGCTATCTGATCGGCAACTCGACGCTGTGGCTGGGCGGGTTCACCGAAGCGTTCGCGCATCTGGAGCAGGCGGTGACCCTGCTTCGGCGGGCATCGACCGGGACGTCTGCTGCGGCTGCGCACGACCAGGCTGCTGCGCTCGCGCACGACCAGGACTTCGAGGCGACGGCCATCGGCTATCTCGGCTGGGCGCACTGGTATCTCGGACGCACGGAAGCGGCGCTGGAGCACGGTCGGCGCGCGATGGAGCTGGCGCGCACGCGTGGTCACGTGCTGACGTCGATGCACACCGCGACCACCTTCTGCTCGATCGCCATGGGCAGTGGTCGTGAGGAAGAAAGCGCCGATGTGGCCGCCGGGATCGTGCATGCCGCGCAGGCACACCATCTGGCGATGTGGGCCGATATCGGGCAGTTGCTGCAGTGCTGGGCCGGTAGCGCGCGCGGCATCGGTGCCGGGTGCGCGCCGGCGCTGCAGGTGCTCGATCGCCTGTGCCAGGCGTATCCCGGCGGCGCGGCCGGCTTCCAGGTGATCGCGGCGCAGATCTGCCTGGCGCAGGGTGACTGCCGGCAGGCACGTCACGTCCTGCTGGCGCTGCGCAGCAGCTTGCGCCGCACCCGCGCCGGGATGTTCGCGGCGGTGCGACTGATGCTCGAGAGCCGGCTCGCGAGCCAGCAGGGTCGTCCGGTGCGGGCTGCGGCCGCTGCGCGCCGGGCGCTGGCCGTGGCGCGCGCGCAGGGCGCGGCGCAACTGGAGGCGATGGCCCGCGAACGAATGCGCCAAGCGTGGCCGGATAACGCCTGAGGAGTCACGTCACGGCATGTCAAGGCGCCAGCCGCCTGCTGCGATCCCGGCGATCGGCGCCAGAGCCACGGAGCCGTCTCCGATCGCCGATTGACGATCGACTGACGGCACTTTTCTATGCTGGGCCATCGTGTCGTCAGGGGCAGGGACATGAACCCGCACGCGCAGGCGAAAGCAACGACGGAAGCAACGACTGTAGCCACGAAAGAATCGACGGCAAAAGCGAAAACGACAGCGACGCCGGAAGCACGGTCGGCGATGCGAAAGGAAAGCGCGACGGCAGCGCGCACCGCGCAATGCCCGGGTTCCGAAGCCCTGCAAAACGGCGCTCACCACCGGCTCGGCTTGCCGTCCGGTGGCGGGTGGGCTCGTGCCGGGCTGGCGTTCGCTACCAGCCTGCTCCTGGCAGCCTGCGGGGGCGGCAGTGCGGGAACGGCGCCTGCGCCACCGGATGACCCCGCATGGACGCAGCCGATCGACTATTCGCGTGACGAATCCTGGCTCGCCCGGCCGGGCCTGGCCTCGCCCGCGAACGAGGTGCCGAGGGGCAGCGGCTTTTCGAATCTGCAGGCCTTCGCACATGCCGATCTCTTCTACGTGCATCCGACCACGAGTCTGGGCGGGAAGCCCGGCAATGCCACGATCGACGATCCTCAGGTGGACGTGATCTCGAAGAAGATGGTGCAGGCGCAGGCGACGCCCTTCAATGCGGTGGCGCGCATCTTTGCGCCCCGCTATCGCCAGTTGACGCTGCCGACCTACCAGCTTGACCTGGACGCGCAGCAGGCGCCGAACAACCGTGCCTATGCCGACGTACGCCGGGCTTTCGAGTATTACCTCGCGCACGACAACGGCGGGCGGCCCTTTTTTCTGCTCGGCCACAGCCAGGGCTCCAATCATGTGCAGCGACTGCTGTCGGAAGTCGTGCAGGGCACGGCGCTGGAAAAGCGGCTGATCGCCGCCTACATTCCGGGCCAGCCGCTTCCGCGCACGGTGTTCGACAAGGATCTGACGGGCATCCCGCCCTGCCGGCGACCGGAGCAGACCGGGTGCGCCGCAGTCTGGGGCGTCTTCGGCGAGGGGGTCGACGAGACCATGCTCGCCGACTGGGGCGACAACCCGTGGTGGGATGCCGCGCGCGGGCGCTGGGTCGCCACGCCGGGGGTGCCGCTGGTGAACATCAATCCGGTCAGCTGGGACGTGGCCGAACCGGTCACGCCGGCCGCACGTCATCGCGGCGGCGTTCCGTTCGGCGTGGCCGGCACCGACTTCACGCGCCCGCGCCCGCAACTGGTCGGTGCCCGCGACGACGGGCGCTACACCTTCGTGTCGCCGCTGCTGACGCCCGATCTGTTCGATGACGGCGGCATCTTCGGCGGGGCGAATTACCACGTGTTCGACATCAGCCTGTTCTGGCTCGACCTGAGGGAAAACGCCCGTCTGCGGCTGAACGCCTTCCTGCGGCACAACGGATCGGCGCTGCCGCTGCCCGGCCCGACCGCGGCGGTCACGGCGCAGGCCTGGCAGCGTTTCCGCTTCCGGATCGATCTGGCCGACCACGGCGAACTCGCGCTGACCGTCGAGTAGCGCGCAGACAACCCTGGCGCACGGGCGGGTGCACGGACCAGGCGCAGGGTGGGCGCAGGGTGGGCGCAGGACAGGCGATATTCAGGAAGGCAGTGCACCGACCGGCGTGGCGCCCGCCGGCGGCCGGTGCGTACCCGTCGATTCAGGCGAAGACTTCGTCGAGCCAGTCGAGCGATACGGCTGCCGAATAGGCCAGATTGCCCGACTGGCAGTGGCCGTCTGCACCTTCTTCGGTCGAGAAGACATAGCGGCTCGCCGGGCCTGATACGCCCTGGCAGAAGCGCTCCAGTTGCGCGAGCGGCTCGTCGCCTTCGCCGGTTCCCGCCAGCGCCAGCACCGGACAGGTGATGCGCGCCAGGTCGCGCTCGCTGACACGGAAATCGCGCAGCCGGATATACGCCTGTTTGAAGCTGTCGCGGCCGAAGCGCACGATCAGGTTGTGCGCCATCTCGCGCTGTTGCGCAGTCATGAGTGTGTCCGGAATCCGGTCGATGTCTGCCGCGCGGAAATCCTCCTCGTCGGGCATCTGCGCTGGATCGAAACCGACGAACGACGTCATGTAGGCATGCAGATCGACGATCGGCGAATTCGGGATGAGCGCGCGGATGCGCGGTTCGTGGGCGGCGATCCGGGTAGCAAAATAGCCGCCGAAGCTGATGCCCATCAGGGCCAGGCGACGCGGATCGGTGTGCGGGCGCGAGAGCGCGTGCGCTGCCGCGATGGTTCCAACGCGTTCGTACTCGGGCAGGAACGGCACACCGGGATGCCGGCGCAGCGTATCCATCTGGCCGGGACCGGCGAAGAGCATCAGGTTGTAGCCGCGCTCGAGCGCCGGGCGGCCGTAAGCGAGCCAGGTCTCTTCCAGCGTGCCGTCGTAGCCGCTGATGATCATCAGGGTCTTGCCCTGACCGGCCGAAGCTCCCGGCGGGCGCATGTAATACGCCGGCAGCGCGAGCTCGCCAAAGGGCAGCGACACTTCCTCGAAGCCGTAGTCTGCCAGCTTCATCGCGGCCAGAAAGCAGTCGCGGCTCCTGCGTCCGAATCCGGCGTGGCGCGGGTCGACCACGGTGGTGTAGTACTCGGCCGCACGAAAGCTGTTGCTGGCCACCAGGAACTGCTCGCGCGCGCTCACCGCGTGTCCGCGGGCAGCCCGCGCCCGCGCATCGGTTTCCTGGCGCTCCGCCGCAGCGCTGAAGGCCGCCACCCAACTGTCGGGCACGCCGTTTTCAATGTCGCGTGCCAGCGCCAGGCATTCGCCGATCGATGCGCCGCCGTAGCGCACCGCACCCAGCTGGCGGATCAGCTGAAAATCCATCTCGGCGTCGTCAAAGCCCCGCACGCGGGTCAGACCACGCTCCAGCGCACTGTCGTTCATCGCAGCTCCCTGTGTTGCTTCCTGTGTCGGTTCGGCAGTCCTGCCCGGAAGCGGCCACGGCAGCGTCGTCGCGGCAACAGCCGTCGCCGCGGCCATGAAGCGCCGACGTGACGAAATGCCCGTGGCGGCGGCCTGGACCATCCTGCTTGTCCGTGCGTCCATCTCTTCCTCGCTCCAGAACTCCGCCAGCACCGTAGCGTGGGACCGTCAGCCCAGCGTCAGTCCGCAGCGCCAGGCCTGTTCCGCCACCGCCGGCACGCCTTCCGCACCGGCTTGTCCATGAATTCGTTTCGCCTCTATAATGATTCGAGATGGTTCGAGCCTGAACGAAAAATACGAATTTTCAGTCGGGCGACCGATGCCCTGATACCGGGTCTGGCCGTGCGGCGGTATATCCGCATCGCCGGTACCGAATCCGGTCCGGGCGGAGGAAGACCAGAGGGGAGACAGCCGCATCGACCGGCGTGGCCGCTGCGATGACTCGTGAATGCAGGATCAAGTGAGCGCATCGCATGCCAGCGTGCGCAGGGGGCTGTTGATGCTCGACGGGTGTACGCCCTGGCCTGAGGAATTTGCCCGGCGCTATCGGGCCGAAGGCTATTGGCAGGACATCACGCTCGGGCAGATGCTCGATCGTACGGCGGCACGGGTGCCCGACCGGATGGCGGTCGTCGATGGCGCGAAGTCGGCGACGTACCGGCAACTGGTCGAACGCTCCGACCGGCTTGCGGCGCAGTTCGCCGCACTCGGGCTGAAGGCGCGTGATCGCGTCATCTTCCAGCTGCCCAACTCGATCGAACTGCTGTACGCGTTCTTTGCGCTGCTGCGCATCGGCGTCATCCCGGTCATGGCCCTGCCGGCGCACCGGCTGTCGGAACTCGAGCATTT
>DAIUFU010000038.1:0-17851 GCA_036844405.1 Burkholderiaceae bacterium
TCATATGGCGAGCATTTGCAACGAAGCACGGGCGCTTCCTGGCGGGCAGAACGGGCGTGGATGATTGCTTCACACGTTCCTCAGCCCGATGAGGAATCTTCACGGCGCAGCCTGCGCAGTCCGGCGAACGGTCCGGCCCCGCCCTCCCCGGCCGGATCTCCTTCCGGATCCTCCGTCGACACCTCGCTCCTCCCGGGTTGCGCCGGCATGCCCGCGAGCGAACGCTGTTCTGGCCGGAATTCCCCGATTTCTGCCGGCCGATCGGGCCCGCAGGCGTCGTGTCGCGGCATCGCCGGCAGCGCGAGAATGAGCTCGTCTTCGATCAGTGCAGCCAGATCGAACCGGGCATCGCCGGCCAGTACATCGAATGCATCGTCGTCGGGATCGAGTCGTTCGGCTTCTTCCTCACTGTGCACCAGCCGATAGCGCCGGGTATCGGCCACCCGCACCTCGACGGCTTCCAGGCAACGCATGCACGGCGGTTGCAGGACAGCATCGAACGACAGTTCGAAGAAATCCTCGGGTTCGATACCGGCTCGCATCTGCCGCCAGCCACGCACATGCCATTCGATCTCGCCCCCGGTGGCGGCCAGCACATCGGCCAGCCGTCCCATCCGCGCAATCGGCAGACGCCCTGCGAGCACTTCGCCGCGCTGCGCCAGCCGGAAAACATCGATCCGCAGATCCGCCATCCCGTCTCTCCGGGCGGCCTGCCGGAAACGGTGCGCGCCGCCTTTCGCCATCATCGTCTTTCGCCATCATAATCGACGACTTTCACCACCCTCCCGGTGTCCGATCGTGTCTTCCTCACCGCCACCCATCATTCTGGCCTCGACCTCCCGCTGGCGGCGGATGCTGCTCGAGCGCATCGTCCCCGGATTCGACGTGCACGCACCGGGGATCGACGAAGCCGCCCGGCCGGGCGAATTGCCCGCAGACCTGGCACGGCGCCTGGCGCGGGAAAAGGCAATGGATGTCGCCGCCGGTTTTCCCGACCGCCTGGTCATCGGCTCCGATCAGGTAGCCAGCCTCGATGGTCGCGACGTCATCGGCAAGCCCGGCAACCACGAGCGGGCGCGTGAACAACTGCGCGCGGCGTCCGGGCGCACGATGCTGTTCCACACGGCGCTGGCCTGCATCCGCCAGGCCGACGACTTCCGCGACGAAACCGTCGTGACGACGCAAGTGCGCTTCCGCCGGCTCACCGGGAGCGAAATCGAAAACTATCTGCACCTCGAAGAACCCTGGGACGTCGCCGGTTCCGCGCGCGCCGAAGGCCTCGGCATCGCGCTGCTGGAGGCCATCGAAGGCGATGACCCGACCGCGCTGATCGGTCTGCCACTGATCGCCCTGAGCGCAATGCTGTCCCGGGCGGGATTGTCGCCGCTGGCAAGATTGTCGCCGCTGGCGGCGCGGCGCGCACCGTGAGCGGCACGCTGTGGCTCATCCCGACGCCGATCGGGACGCCTGCCGACGCGCCAATGCAACTGCCGCCGGCCACCCTGCAGCGCGTGGCTGCGCTGGATTACTTCATCGTCGAGAACGCACGCAGTGCACGCGCCTTCCTGAAGGCAGCAGGCACCAGCAAGGCGCTGCAGTCGCTTGAGCTGGTCACGCTCGACGAACACACGCCCGCCGCCCGCATACCCGGGCTGCTCGCGCCGATCCTGGCCGGACGCGACGCCGGCCTGTTGTCGGAAGCCGGCGCGCCGGCAGTCGCCGATCCGGGTGCGGCGCTGGTCGGCGCCGCGCATGAACACGCCATCCCCGTGCGTCCGCTGGTGGGCCCGAGCGCGATCCTGCTCGCCCTCATGGCTTCGGGGATGAACGGGCAGCGCTTCTCGTTCGCCGGCTACCTGCCGGTGCCGGCGCAGCCGCGCCTGCGCCAGCTGCAGGAGCTCGAACGGCGTTCCCGGCACGAGCAGGAAACGATCGTCTTCATCGAGACGCCGTACCGCAATCGTGCGCTGCTCGATGCCGCACTGCAGACGCTGGCACCAACAACCCGGCTGATGCTGGCCAGCGAACTGACGACTGCGACCGAACGCATTGTCGTCGACACCGTCGCCGGCTGGCGGCGTACGCCGCGCGACGTGCCGAAGGCGCCGACGGTGTTCGCGTTGCAGGCGGCCGTCGGCCGACGCAGGCCGGATTCCCGAACGACATGATGGTTGCCACGAGAGCGCGCGGCACCGCTCTCCGGTACCACACCGCAGCCAGGGCGCGCTAACGCGGCACCAACTGCAGCGTCCCGGTTCCGAGCACGCGCGCGGCAGCCTCGCCGGCGGCTGCGCCGAAGCGCTGCGTCAGCCGCTCGAGCACATTGCGGCGCGGTGAGAAATCGACGATGCGCTCGACTTCGACGACGTTGCGGGCCACCGACTCGACCGTGCCGAATTCGTCGGCCAGCCCAAGTTCGATGCTGCGCGCACCGGTCCAGACCAGACCGCTGAAGAGCTCTTTCGACTCGTGCAGCCGTTCGCCGCGTCCGGTGCGCACGGCATCGATGAACTGTCGGTGAATCTCGTCCAGCATGTTCTTCGCATAGTCGCGCTGCTGCGCTGTCAACGGCGAGAAGGGGTCGAGGAAACCCTTGTTCTCGCCGGCCGTCAGCAGACGCCGCTCGATGCCAAGGCGATGCATCGCATCGGCAAAACCGAAACCGTCGATCAGCACCCCGATCGAGCCGACCAGGCTCGCCTTGTCGACATAGATCCGGTCGGCGGCGGCGGCCACATAGTAGCCGCCCGAAGCACAGACATCCTCGACGACGGCATACAGATGTGTGTCGGGATGCGCGGCACGCTGGCGGCGGATCTCGTCATAAATGGCGCCGGCCTGCACCGGGCTGCCGCCGGGCGTGTTCAGGCGCAGCACGACCGCCGCCGTGTTGCGATCACTGAACGCCGACTGCAACGCACGAATGATGTCGGCGGCAGCCGCATCGCCGTCGGCGGCCAGCACCCCCTTGATGTTGATCAGCGCCGTGTGCCGGCCCGTGCTCACGGCACTGTCGGCCACGAAGCGGCCGCTGGCCAGCACCAGTGCCGCAATGAGCCAGGCGAGCGTGAGCAGCCGGAAGAAGATCGTCCAGCGCCGTGCGCGCCGCTGCTCGCGCAGGCTGGCGAAGAGCAGGCGCTCCAGCACATCGCGTTGCCAGCGCCGCGTGCCCTCGACATCATCGGCCGCGTCGGTACGGGCAGTACTGCGGGTGAGCTCTCGTTCGTCGTTCATCGTGTCTGACGCCTGTGGTTCCGCTGCCGGTGGCCACGATGGTGCGGCATCCGGTGGCGGGTCGTTTCATGACCTGTCAGCGTACCGCACGAGAACCGGCGGGCAGTGCGGAATGTCCGGCCGGCAGGAAACGCAGGAAGGCATCGGGCAACGGCGCCTCGATGCACATGCGCTCGCCCGTACGCGGATGACGGAACGTCAGGGAATGGGCATGCAGATACATGCGCCGCAAGCCGGCGCGCGCGCACTGGCGATTGAGCGCGAAGTCGCCGTATTTCGGGTCACCGATGATCGGATGGCCCGCCTGGGCCAGATGCACGCGGATCTGATGCGTACGCCCGGTCTCGGGCCGTGCCTCGACCAGCGCACAGGGCCCGGCCCCGGGCAGATCCAGATTCGCCAGCCCGGTGACGTAGGTGACGGCCTCCTGGCCGTCAGCACGCACGATGACGCGACGATCGCCGTCCGGTGCTTCCAGCCGGTGCAGCGGAAACGCCAGCTTGCGGGTACGCAGCGGCCAGTGTCCGGCCACGAGGGCACGATAGCGCTTGTCGGCCGTGCGCGCGCGAAACTGCGCATGCAGATGCACCAGTGCGGTACGCCGGCAGGCCACCAGCAGCACGCCGGAGGTCTCGCGATCGAGACGGTGGACGAGTTCGAGAAAGCGCGCCTGCGGACGCGCGGCGCGCAATTGCTCGATGACGCCGCTGGCGATGCCGCTGCCGCCATGGACCGCGACCGAGGCCGGCTTGTCCAGTGCGATCAGGTCGGCGTCTTCATGCAGGATGCCGAGCCGGCGCGCGAGTTGTGCACGCTCCTGCCGGACCGGATCGGACAATCCGCGCCTGGCGCCGGACGCCGTGTCATGCCCGGCAGGCTGCGCCGGATCGTTGAAGATCGGCGGAATGCGCAGCTGATCCGCCGCCTGCAGCCGGTAGTCGACGGCGCTGCGGGCGCCGTTCACGCGCAACTGGCCGCTGCGGATCCAGCGATAGAGGCAGCTTTTGGGCAGGTGCGGGAAACGCCGGGCCAGAAAGGCGTCGAGACGCTGGCCGGCATCATCGTCATCGACCACGATCCGCTGCACCGGTTGCACGGCGACGCCGGCTCCGGCGGCGGTTCGCGACGCTGACGCGACCCGCATACGCTCTTGCCGCGACTGTTGCATATTGCGATATACTCCGCGAGTCGACTGCGTCACGGTTTGACCGGAACGGTTACGCCTGTCGACTGTCCCGGATCCAGGGAGTCTTTCCGTCCGGACACGCCGGATCGAATCATCCGCGCGTCGTCACCGGTTCCCTGCTGAAAGTCCGGATTGTACCGGCTGACCGGCATCGAGACCCGTTCACGACCCGATCCGCCACCAGCACAGGACAAGAATCCAGTAATCGCGGCCTGCCCGGGCGAGAAAGCCGGCAGGCGCGAGTCGATGCGAAAGTCATCACGAGAAGAATGCAATTCGCGCGGCCCATCGCTGCCAGTACTGGCGTGGCCGCCCGCTACCGTGCCCCGATCCACGATACCCGCAAACACCCGCCCCGAGCCCGGTTCCTCCGGCTTCGCTCCGGTGCCTGCGCGCGCATCCGGTTTGCAGCGCCGAAGATCGTGGCAGTGAACCTGCATGCGCACCGGCGCTTCCGGTGCAGTTCCGATTCATCGGAAGCCACGCTCCCGATTGCCCTTCTCCCGATTCGTCTTCGCCCCGACTCGCTGGTTCCTTCGCGCGCAGCCACGCCCGAGCGCCACCTATGGAGTCATTTGCATGAAGCGAATGCTGTTCAACGCCACGCACGCCGAAGAATTGCGCGTGGCCATCGTCGACGGCCAGAAACTGATCGACATCGATATCGAATCGCCAGGCCGTGAATCACGCAAGAGCAACATCTACAAGGGCGTGATCACCCGGGTCGAGCCCAGCCTGGAAGCCTGTTTCGTCAACTACGGAGAAGAACGCCACGGATTCCTGCCGCTGAAGGAAATCGCCAAAAGCAATTTCCGCGAGGGTGCCGATTCGCGTTCGCGCATCCAGGATGCACTGGCCGAAGGCCAGGAAGTCATCGTCCAGGTGGAGAAGGAGGAGCGCGGCAACAAGGGCGCGGCGCTGACGACCTTCATTTCGCTGGCCGGACGCTATCTGGTGCTGATGCCGAACAATCCGCGCGGCGGCGGCGTCTCGCGTCGCATCGAGGGCGAAGACCGCCAGGAACTGCGCGAAGCGATGGACCGGCTCGAGTATCCGTCCGGCATGAGCCTGATCGCGCGCACCGCCGGCATCGGACGCAGCAGCGAAGAGCTGCAGTGGGATCTGGACTACCTGCTGCAATTGTGGAAAGCCATCGAAGCGGCAGCCGGTTCGGCACCCGGGCCCTTCCTGATCTACCAGGAGTCGAGCCTGGTCATCCGGGCGATCCGCGACTACTTCACCAGTGACATCGGCGAGATCCTGATCGACACCGACGACATCTACGAACAGGCGCACCAGTTCATGGCGCACGTGATGCCGGAAAACGTCGATCGCGTCAAACGCTACCGGGACGATCCGCCGCTGTTCTCGCGCTTTCAGATCGAGCATCAGATCGAGACCGCCTATTCGCGCCTGGTGCCGTTGCCCTCGGGCGGTTCGGTCGTCATCGACCACACTGAGGCACTGGTGGCGATCGACGTCAACTCGGCGCGCGCGACGCGCGGCTCGGACATCGAGGAGACGGCCTTCCGCACGAACCTCGAGGCCGCCGATGAAGCGGCCCGCCAGATGCGCCTGCGCGATCTGGGCGGGCTGATCGTCGTCGACTTCATCGACATGGAAAGCACGAAGAACCAGCGCGAAGTCGAGCAGCGCCTGAAGGACGCGCTGCACTACGACCGCGCACGCGTGCAGACCGGCAAGATCTCGCGCTTCGGCCTGATGGAACTGTCACGCCAGCGGCTGCGTCCGGCGCTCAACGAAGGCACCCACATCACCTGCCCGCGCTGCAACGGCACGGGCGTCGTGCGCGATACCGAATCGTCGGCGCTGCACGTGCTGCGTGTCATCCAGGAAGAGGCGATCAAGGACAACACCGCCGCGGTGCATGCGCAGGTGCCGATCGACGTGGCCACCTGGCTGCTCAATGAGAAACGCAATGAATTGAGCATGCTGGAGGCGCGCCTGAAAGTCGAAATCGTGCTCATCCCGAACCAGCATCTGGAAACGCCGCATTACAAGACCGAGCGGCTGCGCCACGACGACGAGCGTCTGGCGACACGGCCGGCCAGCCATACACTGGCCGAGGCACCGAGCCAGGAAAACTGGTATCTGGAAAGCAAGCTGGAAGCGGCCAGACCATGCCAGGAAGCCGTGGTACGGGGAGTCACGCCGGCGACACCGCCGCCGCCCCGGGTCGAGCGGGAAACGACTGCCGCTGCCGTCGCCGGCAACGGTGCCGCACCACGCCCGGGAGCCGGCATGCTCGACCCGCTGTCGGGCGATGGCGATGGTCTGCTCGGACGCATACTCGGCTGGTTCCGACGCAAGGCGGCCAACGAGGCGAGCACGACCGCCATCCTGCCGACAGCACCGACCACGCCGGCAGAACCCCGGCGAACGGCTGCGCGCACGGCTTCGGGCACACGCGGTGCGCGCACCGGACGCGACGGCAAGGACGGAGTGCGCACTGCGCGAGGCTCGACGGATGGCGCGGCACGCACGGAGCGCGGTTCGCGAAGCACACGCGGCACCCGCGGCGGTCGCAGCCGAACGGAAGGCGATCAGGAACGCGACGAGACGCGCACCGAGACGCGCAGCCGCAGCGGCTCGCGTGATGCCGAAGCGCGGGACGGCAGCACGTCGTCGCGACGCACGGACCGGCGCGAGCGTGGTGAGCAGAGCGCACCGGCCGGCGAAGCCGGATCGACTGCGCGCAGCACGGGACGCAGTCCCCGGGCGGAGCGCGGCGCGCGTGCCGAAAGCGGTTCGCGCGCAAGGAACGGGGCTCGTGCCGGCGACGACGCTCAGCCGAC
Source organism: Burkholderiaceae bacterium (assembly GCA_036844405.1). Lineage (GTDB taxonomy): Bacteria > Pseudomonadota > Gammaproteobacteria > Burkholderiales > Burkholderiaceae_E > Zeimonas. The sequence continues at coordinate 7,237 of DAIUFU010000038.1, forward strand.
GTCTGAAGCACAGCAGGAGCCGCGCGAGCCGCGGCAGGCTGGAGCCCGACGCGGCGAGAAGGCCGATGGGCGCAGCGAAGGACAGGCAGCGCGCGAGCCGGCAGGCAGCACGGTCGAAGCGGTCGCGGGCACTGCCCTGGTGATGGCGGCCGGTGAAGGGGATGACGGACGGACGACCACGGTCGACGTCATGGCGACCGACGCCACCGCGCTCGCCACTGCGGAGGAGAATGTCGACACCGCGGTCGCCGCCGGGACGAACGGGGGTGACGCAGAGGCTGGCAGCGGCGACGGCGACAGCCGCACGGGGACGCGCCGACGACGCGGACGACGCGGCGGGGCCAACCGGAGTCGAAATGCGGCCGCCGTGAACGGCGCCGACGGCGCCGGGGATGCTGCGGACGCGCAATCGGACATGCAATCGGACGCGCACAGCGACTCCGATGCGGCCGAAGCGGCAGTTGCGCGCGAACCGGAGCCCTCCGTCGAGACCGTCGATCGGCAGATGGCCGAACCCGAGTCGGCGGATACCGTCAGCGACGCACCGCCGGCAATGGTCGCGGACGCAGCAAGCGCCGACGAAACCGGTGCGGCCAGGACACGCGCACCGGCACATCGTGACGACCGGGACCAGGACGCCGCTGATGTCGCGCCAGCCGCAACACTTCCCGCGTCGCCGCCGGCATCGCATGCCGAGGCTGCAGAGCCGCTGGCGCAAGAGCGCACACCGGAGGCCGTCGAAGAGGCTGAAGAGCCCGCCCGGGATGCCCTCGAGCCCGTGGCCTCAGCCGCCGGGGTCGGTGGGGAAGCCGCCCGCGAGACCGAAGACACGCCGCAAGCCGCACCGGCAGCCATGAGCAGCGACGCGGCCGAGCCGATCGCCCTGCCCCGTGAGGAACTGCGCTCGGTCATCGAGTCTGCCGGACTGCAATGGGTCGAAACGACGGCGCCGGCAGTACCGCAGCCGTTGCCGGCCGAAGCAGCCGAAGCGCCGCCACGGCCGCGTCGCGTGCGCCGGCCACGCAAGCCGGTGGCCAGCACGCCGCTGGAGCAGGTCGAGACCGCGCCGTCCGGCGAGCAGTCCTGAGGAGAGGAAGTAATCGGCCGCGCCCGGGAAGCTCGTCAGAACGCGCCCGGGCGTGGATGATTGCTTCACCTGTTCCGAAAGAGCGCGTGCAGGACCTGACGGCCCTGCACGTTCACTCGCGCCGCACGGCGGCGAGGATCCCGCGCAGAATGTGCAGTGGCGTCGGCGGACAGCCCGGCACTTCGACGTCGACCGGAATCACGCTCGAGACGCCGCCCAGCGTGGCATGGCCGCGGCCGAAGATGCCGCCGTCACGGCCACAGTCACCGACCGCGACGACCAGGCGTGGTTCGGGCGTTGCCTCCCATGCCTGGCGCAGGGCATGGGCCATGTGCCGCGATACCGGCCCGCTCACGAGCAGCAGGTCGGCATGGCGCGGACTGGCGACGAAACGGATGCCCAGCCCCTCGATGTTGTAGTACGGATTGCCGAGCGCCTGCATCTCCAGTTCACAGCCATTGCACGAACCGGCATCGACTACCCGGATGGTCAGCGCCTTGCCGAGAATATCGAGGATCTCGCGCTGGATGCGCACGATCTCGACGCGTATTTCGTCGGTCGCGTCCGGGCGCGCCTCGGTGCGGATCCCGGTGCGTCCGATCTGCAGTCCGATTTTCCACATGTCGGCCCCGGATCAGAGATCGTGCCCTGAATAGGCAAGATTGAAGGATTTGTTGATCAGCGGGAAGTCGGCAATGATGTTGCCGATCGCCGCGTGTTCGACCACCGGCCAGTTCTGCCAGGACGGATCATGGCAATGGCAACGCCGGATCGCACCGGTCGCATCGAGCTCGAGCGCAACGAAGATCTCGCCGCGCCAGCCCTCGACCCAACCGGCACCAAAAGCCTCGCGCGCCGGTACGGTCAGCGTGCGCCGATGTACGCCTGCCGGCATCGACACGCACAGTTCGCGGATCAGGCGCAGGGACTCGACGGTTTCGTCGAAACGCACATCGACACGCGCGCCGACATCGCCTTCGTGGCGGGTCGCCATCGTCACGTTCAGCTGATTCCAGGGCACACCGGGATGATCGCAGCGCAGATCGGCGGCCTGCCCGCTCGCGCGTCCGGCCAGACCGGTCAGACCCAGTTGCGCGGCCAGTTGCGGGGAGACGATGCCGGTGCCCATGAAGCGATCCTGCAGGCCGGCATGTTCATCATAGATCCGGCGCAGGAAAAGCACCTCCCGCTCGACCGCATCGCACTGGGCGCGCACGCGTTCGAGCGCCCGCGCCGGCGGATCGAGCGCCACGCCGCCGGGCACGATGCAGTCCATCATCAGGCGATGGCCGAGGATCTCCGCCGACAGACGCTGCCAATCCTCGCGCAGGCGCGAGAACTGCGCCAGACCGAAGGCCAGGCCGGCGTCGTTGCCCAGTGCGCCGAGATCGCCGAGATGGTTGGCCACCCGCTCGCGTTCGAGCCACAGCGCACGCAGCCATTGTCCGCGATCCGGAATGGTGCTGCCGATGGCCGATTCCAGCGCCATGCACCAGGCCCATGAGTTGGCTACCGTCGAATCGCCCGACAGGCGGGCGGCCAGACGATACGCATCGAGCGTCGGCAGTTCGGTGAAGCGCTTCTCGATGCCCTTGTGCGTGTAGCCGAGCCGTGCTTCGAGTCGCAGGACCTTCTCGCCCACGACCGAAAAGCGGAAATGACCCGGTTCGATGATGCCGGCGTGAATCGGCCCGACGGCCACTTCGTGCACGCCTTCGCCGTCGACCCGGACAAAGGGATAAGGCGCCGGCAGCAGCGACCCGGCGTTTTCCGCACGGGTCTGTCCGGACGGTGCCGCTCTCGATGACGGGACGGCCCGCTCGTGTGTGTCGCGGCTCGAAGGGGACGCCGTCGCGGCCGGTGACGGACTGGCGGCTGCCGGTGATCCCGTCTGGCGGTCCTGGCGCAGCGGCCAGCGCCCGGGCCACAGACCATGATCGAGCCACGGGCGGGTGTCGGCCGCGCCGCGCACCGCCACGCCGGTCAGATCGGTGAGCGCGCGCTGCATGCGCCCGGCAGCGGGAAAGATCTGGGCGATATCGGCGACGAACGGTTCCGCTCCATCGAGCATCAGATCGAGCCAGACCATTCCGTCACGGGTCGCGTATGCGGCACAGACGGCCAGAGAGCACTGGTCGTTGCCGGCAGCCCCGGGCTGCGCGCCACCGGCGCCAGGCGCCGGCGTCCGATCAGTGCCCCACAGCGCCACGAGACGGCCGCCGGCCGCGGCCACCGTCTGTGCCGCCGACAGCCAGTCCCCGGGGGCGATCCGGGCGCGCCAGATCGGCACCGGCGCCACCAGGCGCTCGAAGGCCAGATCCAGTCCGGTCAGTTTCACGGCCTCATCCCCCGATCATCCTTGCTGCCTCGCGGTACCAGGCATCGAGATACGGCGGTACGTACAAGCCGAGCATCAGGCCAAGTGCCAGATGCACGAAAACCGGCAGCATTGCCGGTGCATGGCCAAGGCGCTCGAGCGTCGTGTCGCCGAATACCATCGGCTGGACCCGCATGAAGATCGCGGCAAAAGCGACCCCCAGCGCGACCAGCAGGAAGGGGGTCGCCCAGGGTTGCTCGCGCATCGCCGTGGTGATGATCAGGAACTCGCTTGCGAAGACGCCGAACGGCGGCATGCCGAGAATCGCCAGCGTGCCGAGCATCAGCCCCCAGCCGACGGTCGGGCTGAGCCGGATCAGGCCGCGAATGTCGTCCATCCACTGCGAACCCGCCTTTTGCGTGGCGTGACCGACGGCGAAGAAGATCGCCGACTTGATCAGCGAATGCACGCTCATGTGCAGCAGACCGGCGAAATTGGCGATCGGCCCGCCCAGCCCGAAGGCAAAGGTCATCAGGCCCATGTGCTCGATCGACGAGTACGCGAACATCCGCTTGACGTCGCGCTGGCGGATCAGCAGAAAGGTCTCGGCGACCACCGAGAGCAGCCCGAAGCCGATCATCATGCGTCCGGCCAGCGACGTGCCGAGCGCGCCGTCGGTCAGCACCTTGCAACGCAGGATCGCGTACAGCGCCACATTGAGCAGCAGCCCTGACAGGACGGCCGACACCGGTGTCGGTCCTTCCGCATGGGCATCGGGCAGCCAGTTGTGCAGCGGCACCAGGCCGACCTTGGTGCCATAGCCGATGAACAGAAAGGCGAATGCCAGCGTGATGATGCCGGGATCGAGCTGCGTCCGGACAGATTCGAGACTGGTCCACAGGAGCGCGCCACCGTCGGCGCCGATCACCTTCTCGGCGGCCATGTAGAGCAGGACCGTGCCGAACAGCGCCTGCGCGATACCGACGCCGCACAGGATGAAGTATTTCCAGGCAGCCTCCAGGCTGGCTGCAGTGCGATACACGCTCACCAGCAGCACGGTGGTGAGCGTCGCCGCTTCCATCGCCACCCAGAGAATGCCCATGTTGTTGGTCGTCAGCGCCAGCAGCATGGCAAACAGGAACCACTGGTACATGCTGTGGTACAGCCGCAGGCGCCGGCTCGTCATGCGGCCGCGATCGCGCTCGATCCGCATATACGGACGCGAGAAAAGCGCCGTCGTGAAACCGACGAAGGCAGTCAGCGCGACGAGAAAGACATTGAGCGCGTCGATGAAGAACTCGCCCTGCACGAGCAGCAGCGGGCCGCCGGCGATCACCTGCGCCGTCAGCGCGCAGGCGGCCAGCAAAGTGCCGAGGCTGAAGATGGCGTTCCACGCCATTGCCCGATCGTGGTGACCACCCCATGCCAGCACGACACCGCCGGCCAGCGGAATTCCGAGGACGAAATACAGGGCCTGCACGTTCACGCCACTCCGTTGCGGTGCGTGTCCCGGTGCGCCCTGCCCGCCCGCATTGCCGCCATCATTTCACGTGTTCTCACTTCACGTGTTCTCACTTCACGCGTTCTCAATTCACGCGTTCTCAATTGTCTTTCAGCCGTTCGAGATGGCGGATGTCCAGACTGTCGAACTGCTCGCGGATCTGGAACAGGAAAACGCCGAGAATCAGCACGCCGATCAGCACGTCCAGGGCAATGCCGAGTTCGACCACCATCGGCATGCCGTAGGTGGCCGACGTCGCCGCGAAGAAAAGCCCGTTCTCCATCGACAGGAAACCGATGATCTGCGGCACCGCCCGCGCGCGCGTGATCATCATCAGGAAAGACAGCATCACGCAGGCCAGCGCGATGCCGAGCGCACCGCGCGCGACCGACGCCGACAGCGCGGCGATCGGCGTGGCCAGGTGAAAGGAGAAGATCACGAGCACGATGCCGATCAGCATCGTCGTCGGGATGTTGATCAGCGGCTCGACATCCCAGCGCACGTCGAGGCGGTCGGTCACCCGGTGCAGAAGGACCGGGATGAGGATCACCTTGAGCACGAAGGTCAGGCCGGCCGAGACGTACAGATGCGGCTGCTGCGTCACATAGCCGACCGCGCCTGTGGCCACCACGAGCGTCGCCCCCTGCATCGTGAACAGGTTGATCAGCGACAGGATCCGCCGCTGCGACAGCATCGCGAACGCGAGCAGCAGCAGCAGCGCGCCCAGCAGCGCGATGAACGGCGGCAGCGGCATGTCCACGGCTCAGCCCTCGAGAAGGATGTGCACGAGCAGCCCGATCACCGCCAGCAGGAAAGCGGTCGCGAGGAACTCGGGCACGCGAAAGATCCGCATCTTGGCGCTCAGCGTCTCGAGCACGGCCAGCGCTGCACCGCCGAGCGCGAGTTTCAGGATCAGGACGGGCAGCGCCAGCAGCAATGCCAGTGGGTCCTGTGCCTCGGCAATGCCCCACGGAAAGAAAAGCGCCAGGCCAATACACGAATAGACGAACAGCTTGAGGCTCGCCGCCCATTCCATCAGGGCGAGATGACGGCCCGAATACTCGAGCAGCAGCGCCTCGTGGATCATTGTCAGTTCCAGATGCGTCGTCGGGTTGTCGACCGGGATGCGTGCATTCTCGGCCAGTGAAACGATGGCGAACGCGACGCCGGCAAAGGCCAGCACCGGATAGATCTGCAGTTCGCGATGGGCCAGCGACTCGACCATGGTCGTGAGCGAAGTCGACTGCGAAATCAGCGAGGCGGAAAAAAGCACCATCAGCAGGGCCGGCTCGGCGAGAAAGCCGACCAGCATCTCGCGGCGCGCACCCATCGTCCCGAAGGCCGTGCCGACGTCCATGGCCGCCAGCGCAACGAACACCCGTGCCAGTGCGAGCAGGCCCACGAGCGCAATGGCATCGGCCGCATTCGACAGTGGCAGGTCGGTCGACAGCGCGGGAATGATCGCGCTGGCCACCAGCATGCAGCCGAAAGCGATGTACGGTGCCCCGCGGAAAATCGGCGAGGCGTGTGTGGCGATCACCGATTCCTTGACGAAAAGCTTGCGCAGTACCCGCCACGGCTGCCACAGACTGGGTGCCGAGCGGTTCTGCAGCCAGGCGCGGCACATCGCCACCCAGCCCGAGAGCACCGGCGCCAGCAGCAGCGCGGCGACGATCGCCAGCACCTGCGAAAAGCCTGCATGCAGCGCACTCATCGCACTCTTCCCGTCACCGCAGCAGCACCAGCACGAAGATCAGCGTGACAAAGCTGTACATCAGATAGACGGCGATCCGCCCCTGCTGCAGTCGTCCGGCCAGCCGCGACAGGCGCAGGACCAGATTGGCCAGCGGCAGATACAGCCAGTGCCAGAAATGATCATCGACGGCCACCCGGTAACGCGGCCGCTCGTCGAACGGCGTCGGCAGTTCCCTCTGCATGCGGAAGAACGGCTCGAAAATCTGCCGGATCGGCTGGCCGAATCCCTCGGCGGTATCCTGCATGCGCGCCGTCCATTCCGGGTATCCGCAGGCCCACGGAACCGAACGGCGCACCCGGCCGTGGTACAGACGCCGCACGAGCAGCCAGGCAATCAGGAAACTGGCGGCGATTCCGAGCAGGAAGATCACCGGCCCATAGCTGGCGCGGGCCACGCCCGCCGGCGCCAGCAGCCAGCCATTGGCGGCGACGGTGCCGGCCAGTCCGTCCTGCACCAGCAACTGGGTGACCGGATCGATCCACTGGATGACCCGGTTGGGCAGCAGACCGAGCACGATGCAACCGGCAGCCAGCCACCACATGCCGGCATGCTCCCAGCGCCCGGCATCACTCGCCTGCGCCAGCTTTTCCTCGCGTGGCTGGCCGAGAAACACGACGCCGAAGAACTTCACCATCGTGTAGCCGGCCAGCGCGGCCACGAGCGCGATCAATGCCGCCACCACCGGGATGAGCATGTTGAGTACCGGATGCGGCAGGCCGGGCGTGAACAGGAAACTCTGCAGCAGCAGCCATTCCGAAACAAAGCCGGACAATGGCGGCAGACCGGCGCTGGCCAGCGTGCCGACCAGCACGACCCAGCCGACGCGCGGCATGTAGCGCATCAGGCCGCCGAGTCGGCCGAGATTGCGTTCGCCGGTGGCATGCAGAACGGCGCCGGTCCCGACGAACAGCAGGCTCTTGAACCAGGCATGCGCCAGCGCGTGATACAGCCCGGCGGTCAGCGCCAGCGCGGCCAGCATTCTCATGTCGTAGGCCGAGAACACCAGCGCCAGGCCGATGGCGGCAAACAGCAGACCGATGTTCTCGATCGACGAATACGCCAGCAGTCGCTTCATGTCGGTCTGCACGGCGGCGAAGATCACGCCGTACAGGGCGGTCGCCAGGCCCAGCGCCAGCAGCAGCACGCCCCACCACCACAGTTGCATGTCCAGCAGATCGAAGCACACGCGCAACAGACCGTAGACGGCGGTCTTGAGCATGACCCCGCTCATCAGCGCCGACACCGGTGACGGTGCAGCCGGGTGTGCCTCCGGCAACCAGACGTGCAGTGGCAGGATGCCGGCCTTCGCGCCGAAACCCGCCACCGCCAGCAGGAAAGCCACCGAAGCCCAGAACGGCCCGGGTTGCTGACCACGCAGGTTGGCAAACGTGTAGTCGCCGCTGCCGGACTGCAGGACGCCGAAACACATCAGGATCGCGATGGCACCGACGTGTGCAATCAGCAGGTAGAGATAGCCGGCGCGGCGGATCTCCTCGATCCGGTGGTTCGAGGTGACCAGAAAGAACGAGGACAGCGCCATCGTCTCCCACATCACCATGAACGAATAGGCGTCGTCGGCCAGGACGACGAGTGCCATGCTGGCAAGAAAGACGTGATACTGCAGGCACAGCAATCCCGGTGCCGTTCCTTCCCCGTCCCGAAAATACCCGGCGGCGAACAGCGACACACCCGCGGACGCCGAACCGATGATCAGCAGGAACCAGGCGGACAGCGCATCGATCCGGAAGTGAAACGGCAGCCCCGGCAGGCCGATCGGCAGGATGACAGCCTGCGGCACCTTCGCCGCACCGGTCAGCACCAGCAGCGCGGCGCCGGCCAGAACGATTCCCGCCAGGCTGCCGAGCGGGAACAGCACGCGTGCGATCCAGCGCAGACGCCACGGTGCGAACAGGCCGGCCAGCGCGATTGCCAGCCAGCACGCGGCTACCCACAACGCGCCATCGAACGCGATCCGATCGAGTGACACGGACGATTCAGCGTTCGCGCCGACCGGATGCGTCCGTGCCGCCGGAACGTCGTGCCGACGCCGGATGTGCCGGTGCCGGCCCCGACCGGGCGTGCCCGGCAGGCTTCACGGCCGCGCCGGAAGGCACATACGACACTCCGTGCGCGGCCAGATATTCGCGGATCAGCCGGCGCACGACCTGTGACGGTGTCACGTCCTGGCTGGCGCACAGGCGCTCGAAGGCCGACTTCTTGGCCGGGTCGATCAGCAGGGTCAGACGTGCGGTCTTCAGTTCCATTCCGTTTCCGGCACCGCCGCCGGGATGCCCTGGACATGCAGGCTGGGTGGCGGCGCGAGCAACAAGAGCGAAGGTGATCGGGACACAGGCGGCGCGGACACGAGCGAACCGGATTTCGGATCCATGTCGACCCACCGGCAGGTGACGTTACCATGTCGCATTAACATGTGATGCACATCAAAGAAACATGTAACGCACATGAAAGCGGCATCTTATACCTGTGCCGAAAGCCTCGCAAGAGGAGGGACACCCGCGTCCCGAGGCGATGTCGCCAGACCGGAAACCGCTGTCCGCACCCCGGGCTCTGCGCGCTTTGCGCCACGGATTGCTACCATGGGCGAACCCGCGCTTCACGCCCCGGAAACCGGAGGCGGGACGCGCGCACGCAATCCAGTGAGAGATCCGCTCATGAACGCGCGAATTCCCGATACCGGGCAGCCGACGACCGGAGCGCCGTCAGCCACCGCCGCGACGCCGACCGAGGGCCGGGAAGGACTGATCGACCAGCGCGGCCGCCATCTGCACGACCTGCGCATCTCGGTCACCGACCGCTGCAATTTCCGCTGCACCTATTGCATGCCCAAGGAACTGTTCGGCAAGGATTACGCCTTCCTGCCGCAGGCTTCCCTGCTGACCTTCGAGGAAATCACCCGTCTGGTACGCGCTTTTGTCGCCCATGGCGTCGAGAAGATCCGGCTCACCGGTGGCGAACCGCTGGTACGCCGCGACGTCGAAAAGCTGATCGAAATGCTCGCGCAGCTGCGCATGCCGGCCGGCGAGCCACTGGATCTCACGCTGACGACCAACGGCTCGCTGCTGGCGCGCAAGGCGCGTGCACTGGCCGACGCCGGCCTGCGGCGCATCACGGTCAGTCTGGATGCGCTCGACGACGCGATCTTCCGCTCGATGAACGACGTCGACTTCCCGGTGGCCGACGTGCTCGCCGGCATGGATGCCGCCGAGGCGGCCGGCCTGCGTCCGCTGAAAGTGAACATGGTGGTCAAGCGCGGCGTCAACGATCACGAGATCGTGGCCATGGCGCGTCATTTCCGCGGCACCGGCCGCATCCTGCGCTTCATCGAATTCATGGACGTCGGCAACAGCAATGGCTGGCGCATGGAAGACGTCGTACCCAGCGCCGAAGTGATCCGGCGCATCGGCGAGGCATTCCCGGTCGAACCGGTACAGGCGAACTATCCGGGCGAGGTGGCCAAACGCTGGCGCTATGTCGACGGCAGTGGCGAGATCGGACTGATCTCCTCGGTCACTCAGCCTTTCTGCGGCGCCTGCACGCGGGCCCGGCTGTCGACCGAAGGCAAGCTCTTCACCTGTCTGTTCGCGCACGCCGGCCATGACCTGCGCGCACTGCTGCGCGGCGGTGCCGACGACGAGCAGCTGTCGGCAGCGATCGCCTCGGTCTGGCGCGCCCGCGACGACCGCTATTCCGAACTGCGCTCGTCACAGACCGTCGGGCTGCGCAAGATCGAAATGTCGTACATCGGCGGCTGACGATTGCGCAATCCGGCCATGCAGATGCGCACGGCGGCAACGGTACCCGCATGTCGCTCGAGCTGACTTCCTGTGCCCGCCCGGCCACCTTCGAGGTGGACGCCGTCGACGAGCGGGGCCGCACCGTTCCGACCGCCATCGCCGGCGAGCATCCGCTCACGCTCTATCTCGACAAGCGCGA
>DAIUFU010000039.1:0-5749 GCA_036844405.1 Burkholderiaceae bacterium
CGACAAGCTGCCTTTTTCGGTGCCGGACGACCCGGTGCTGGCGGCCCGTCTGGAGGCGGCGCGACGAGCCGGACAGGATCCCTTTCGCACGCTCCAGTTGCCGGCAGCCGCGATGGCGCTGAAGCAGGGTGCCGGCCGTCTGATCCGTTCCGGTACGGATCGCGGATTGCTGATGATCTGCGATCAGCGGATCACGACACGATCGTACGGACGCACGCTGCTGGCCAGTCTGCCGCCGTTTCGCATCACGCACGACGCCCGCGAGGCACTCGAGTTCTGTCGTCGTCAGGGCGGGACAGGGGTGTCAGCCTAGCGCCAGAGCTGCCACCAGCGACGATCGTCGCCGGCCAGCAGTGCCGCCGGCAGCTTGCTGTCCGGAAAATTGGCCAGCAGGATGCGCTGGCTGTCGTCACGCAGTTCGGTCAGGCCCAGGCGGTCGTAGGACAGGACGAGCAGTGCAAGGGCTTCTTCGACGGCCGGCGCGTTCTGGAATTGCTGCACGACCTGCTGCGCGCGGTTGACCGCAGCCAGATAGGCACCACGCTCGAAGTAATAGCGGGCAACGTGTACCTGTCCGCGTGCCATCGAATTGGCGAGATAGCTCATGCGCAGCCAGGCATCCCGGCTGTACTTGCTGTCCGGGAAGCGGGTGACCAGTTCCTTGAACGTATCAAAGGATTCGCGCGAGGCGGCATGGTCGCGCTCGGACAGATCCTGTCCGCCGAAGCGGGCGAGCAGCCCCTGCTGTTCGTTGAAGTTGACCAGGCCCTTCAGGTAGAGCGCGTAGTCGAGCGAATCGTGGTTCGGGTGCAGACGCATGAAGCGATCGATTGCCGCCAGCGCGAGCGCCCGTTCATTGTCCTTGTAGTGCGCATAGGCGATGTCGAGCTGTGCCTGCTGGGCCCAGGTGCCGAACGGATAGCGTGCCTCAAGCTTTTCCAGCAGTTCGATCGCCTTGGCCCAGTTGCCCGTCGAGATTTCGTCGCGGGCTTCCGCATACAATCGTTCGGGCGTCCATCCGATCGTCTCGTCAGGCCCCTTCGCGGTGCCACACGCAGCCAGCGTGACCAGGAGGGCACATGCGATCATTCGCACCAGAGAGACCAGAGCAGTTTTCATGCGCGCGATTATAGCGGGGCCGGAGCCTGCGGATCCCGAAGCACGACCATCGCAAGCCGCCGGACCCGATGACGGCACTGCGGCCACTGCCGAACCAGCGGCCGACATCGTCCGGATCGATGCGTCCGGCGGACGGGGCGAACGCGTCGACCGCTTTCTTGCGGCCCGGCTCGACGGCATCTCGCGCACCCGGGTGCAGCAATGGATTGCGCTGGGTGCGGTCCATTGCGAACAGCGTGCACTGACGGCCAGCACCAGGCTGCGTGGCGATGAAGAACTGTGGGTGGAGCCGCAACCGCGCGAGGCCGACGGCTCCTTCGCTGCCGATCCGGTGGACCTGGACTTCGTGCACGAGGATGAGGACCTGCTCATCGTCGACAAGCCGGCCGGTCTGGTCGTGCATCCAGGGGCCGGAAACTGGCGCGGTACGCTGATGAACGGCCTGCTGCATCATCGGCCCGCGCTTGCGCGGCTGCCCAGGGCAGGCATCGTCCATCGTCTCGATCGTGATACCAGCGGTTTGCTGATGGTGGCGAAAAGCGAGCGTGCCTTCCTGTCGCTGACGGAACAACTGGCCGATCGCAGCGCCGGGCGCAGATATCTCGCGCTGGTCGCCGGCCGGTGCCGCCAGGCCGGCACGATCGACGCGCCGATCGGCCGCGATCCGGACGTGCGCGTGCGCATGGCGATCGTCACGCCGCCACGCGGTCGGAACGCACGTACCCATTACCGGTCACTGGCGCAAGGCAGTCTTGCCGACCGTGAAGTGAGCCTGCTCGAGTGTCGCCTCGATACCGGGCGCACGCACCAGATCCGGGTTCATCTGCAGCACATCGGCCACCCGCTGGTCGGCGATCCGGTGTATCGGGGCACGCTGTCCGGAATCAGCGGGCGACAGGCGCTGCACGCACGTGAACTGCGTCTGCGTCACCCGGCCGATGGGCGTCTTGTCCGCTTCCGTTCACCGTTGCCCGAAGACTTCCGTACCCTCCTGAAGGCAGCCGGCATCGATGCGGCCGCCATCGAGGCGGCTGATGAACCGGCAGACGCTGTCGATGTCGATGGCGCGCGCTCGAGCGCCGGCGGAGAGCGGTAGTGACGGCGAAGGCGGACGACGGGTCGCTCGTGGGCGCCGATGCCGTACTGAGCGCGGCCATCGTGCCGGAATGGCCGGTGCCGGATCACATCGGCGCCTTGTCGACGACCCGCCGCGGCGGCGTGAGCACGGGGCTCTGGGGCTTGCACGGGGGTGCGCCCGGTGGACTGAATCTCGGTGCCGCCTGCGGGGACGATGCGGGTGCGGTCGCGAGCAATCGCCGGCGTCTGGCGGACGCACTCGGTTCGATGCCGGTATGGCTCGATCAGGTGCACGGAGCCACGGTGCACCGGGTGCTCGCCTCCGGCGACCCGCGCCGCACGCAGTCAGTGATCCAGGCAGACGCTGCAGTGACCGATGTGCCGGGGGTCATTCTGGCCGTGCTCACCGCCGATTGCCTGCCGGTACTACTGACCGATGACCGCGGGCAGGTCGTGGCGGTGGCGCATGCCGGCTGGCGGGGCGTGCTCGCCGGAGTCCTCGAGAACGCGGTCGCCGCCGTGCGCGCGCTGGCGGTTCCCGGGGTGCGGATCCATGCCTGGCTCGGGCCGTCGATCGGCTCCGCGGCCTTCGAAGTCGGTGAAGAAGTCCGCACGCTCTTTCGGGACGCGCGCGCCGATTCGACCAGTGCGTTCACGCCGGCTGCGGTGTCGGGCAAGTGGTTTGCCGATCTGCCGATGCTGGCCCGGCAGCGCCTCGAAACCGTGGGCGTGCACGATGTGCATGGAGCGCCGCGATGCACGGTCGACAATGCGGATGATTTCTATTCCTGGCGACGCGACGGGCCATGCGGGCGGATGGCCACACTCGTCTGGATTCGCCCGCGTTGACAAAATGATCGCGCAAGTCAGAATGAAGGTGAATATCCGATACTGCAGAAAGGAGACACGATGCCCGGTTCCACCCGCGCGACACGCAGCACATCCCGACCGGCCGGCGAAGGCGGCAAGTCTTCGTCCGGCCGTGCCGCCGGGAAAGCCGCTGGAAAGGCAGTCGAATTGCCGGCTGCGAAGGCGGCACGCAAGCGTACGGCGCCCGGAAAGGCTCCGGCAAAGACAGCCGCCGTTCCGGTGAAGGACGGCACGGAGGCAACGACTCGGCCGCGTGCGGCCTCGGCCACCAAAGCGGCACGAAGCCCGGGAGCCACCGGCAAGGCCGCCGCGACCGCCGCGAAGGCTTCCACAAGGGCCGGGCACGGGCCGGCGCAGAACGGCCGGGGGAGCACTGCCGGGCCGGTCGGAGACGAGCGCGCGTCCGCTGCCGCCGCGAACCAGGCTGCGGAAACGGAGCAGCCGGTACACGTGCCGGGCGAACGGCTGGCCAGCCTGCAGACCGAATACCTGACGCGCCTGCAGGAATTGATGCAGACTCCCGGCGGGCCGCAACCGGCCGATCGCCGTTTTGCCAGCGATGCCTGGCGGCAGGGTCCTTTTGCCTGGACGGCCTCGCTCTACCTCATCAACGAGGAATTCACCCGTCGACTGGCCAGCGCGCTGGTCGGCGGCAGCGAAAAGACGCGTGAACGGATCCGTTTTGCCACCGATCAATGGCTGGCCGCCATCTCTCCGGCCAATTTCCTGCTGACCAATCCGGAAGCGCAGCAGCGCATCGTCGATACGGCCGGAGAAAGCCTGCGTGCCGGCATCGGCAACCTGCTGTCGGACCTGCAGCGCGGCAGGATTTCACAGACCGACGAGTCGGCCTTCGAGACCGGCGTGAACATCGCGACCACGCCGGGCAGCGTCGTTTTCGAAAACGACCTCATGCAGCTGATCCAGTTCGCACCGTCGACCGCGACCGTGGGCAGTCGTCCGCTGCTGATGGTGCCGCCGTGCATCAACAAGTACTACATCCTGGATCTGCAACCGGACAATTCGCTGATCGCCTGGACGGTTGCGCAGGGGCATACGGTTTTCGTCGTTTCCTGGAAGAACGTGCATGCGGATCAGGGCTACCTGACCTGGGACGATTATCTGGCGCGAGGGGTGATCGAACCAATCCGCGTGGTGCGTGAGATCACCAACAATCCGAAGATCAACGCGCTCGGTTTCTGCGTCGGCGGGACTCTTCTGGTCAATGCCGCCGCGGTGCTTGCCGCGCGCGGCGAGAGCTGGCTCGAATCGATGACGCTGCTGACGTCGTTCATCGATTTTTCGCGGCCGGGCTCGATTGGCGTCTTTGTCGATGAACATCAGGTGGCATACCGGGAATCGACGATCGGTTCCGGCGGCATCATGCCCGGGCGCGAACTGGCGCTGACATTCAATTATCTGAGGCCGAACGACCTGGTCTGGAATTATGTCGTTTCCAATTATCTGAAAGGTGAGGCGCCGCCGGCTTTCGACATGCTGTACTGGAATTCGGACAGCACCAATCTGCCCGGTCCGATGTACTGCTGGTACCTGCGGCACATGTATCTGCAGAACGAATTGCGTGAACCCGGGCGGCTGGTCTGCCTGGGCGTGCCGATCGATGTTTCGGCAATCGGTGTTCCCACCTATATCTACGCTTCCCGCGAAGACCATATCGTGCCGTGGGAAGCGGCGTATGAATCGACGCAGCTGCTGTCCGGTCCCTTGCGTTTCGTTCTCGGTGCCAGCGGACATATCGCCGGCGTCGTCAATCCGCCGGCGCGCGGCAAGCGCAGCCACTGGCTGGGCGATGATCTGCCCAGGGAGGCCGACGACTGGTTTGCGGTGGCCAGCGAGCGTCCGGGCAGCTGGTGGCCGGACTGGGCGAACTGGCTGTCATCGTTCGGCGGCGAAATGCGAACGGCACCGCAGGTGCCCGGCAATCAGCGCTATCCGGCCATCGAGCCGGCTCCGGGGCGTTATGTGCGGGAGAAGGCCGAGTGAGTTCCGGATCCTTCGGGAAATGCCGGTTCGGGATTTCGCCATCGATCGAACGACAATGAAAGAACAAGGAGGTCTGTCAGACGCGCGGCGAAGGGAAAATCGGAGGGAAGAGCGGATCGGAATCGAACCGGAAGGTCAGCAACCGGCATTCTTTTCCGATCAACGGTGTGAAAACCGGGTTGAGGACGACAGGAAGGAATCACGATCATGAGCAGAATTGCATATGTGACTGGCGGAATGGGCGGAATCGGAACAGCAATCTGCCGCAGGTTTCACGATATGGGCTTCACGGTCATTGCCGGATGCGGACCGACACGTGATTATCAGAAATGGCTGACGGCGCAAAAGGAATCCGGATACGAGTTTCACGCGTCGGTCGGTGATGTGGGCGACTGGAGTTCGACGCGTGCGGCATTCGAGAAGGCGGCCGCAATCGGACCCATCGACATTCTCGTGAACAATGCCGGAATCACCCGCGACGGCACGTTTCGCAAGATGGCGCTCGATGACTGGCTGAGCGTCATCAACACCAATCTCAATTCGGTGTTTCACGTCACCAAGCAGGTGATCGACGGGATGATCGAGCGCAAGTGGGGCCGGATCATCAACATCTCGTCGGTCAACGGGGAAAAAGGCCAGTTCGGCCAGACCAATTATTCGGCGGCCAAGGCCGGGCTGC
>DAIUFU010000039.1:5759-17615 GCA_036844405.1 Burkholderiaceae bacterium
CACGGTTTCACGATGGCCCTGGCGCGGGAAGTGGCGCGCAAGGGCGTGACCGTGAACACCGTGGCGCCCGGGTACATCGGAACCGAGATGGTGTCGACGATGCGCAAGGAGGTGGTCGACAAGATCGTGAGCCAGATCCCGGTCGGGCGGCTCGGCACGGTCGAGGAGATCGCATCGATCGTCGGCTGGCTGGCCAGTGACGACGCCGGGTTCACGACCGGTGCGGAGTTTTCGTGCAACGGTGGTCTGCACATGGGTTGAGCGCGGAGAAGCTGATGGCGAATGCCACCCGTCTGATCAAGAAATATCCGAATCGGCGTCTGTACGATACGCGCACGAGCGCGTACATCACGCTCGCCGATGTCAAGCAGCTGGTACTCGAGAACGGGGATTTCCAGGTGGTCGACGCCAAGAGCGGAGAAGACATCACCCGGAGCATTCTGCTGCAGATCATCCTCGAGGAAGAGGCGGGCGGCACGCCGCTCTTTTCCTCGTCGATGCTCGCGCAGATCATCCGTTTCTACGGACATGCGATGCAGGGAATGATGGGCGCCTATCTGGAGAAGACGATGCAGGCCTTCGTCGAGATCCAGAACAAGATGCAGGAGCAGTCCAAGGGCTTCTACGATCCCAAGGGCATGCCCAACCCCGAGCTCTGGGCGCAGTTCATGTCGGTGCAGGCGCCGATGGTGCAGGCGATGATGGGCAACTACATCGAGCAGAGCAAGAACCTGTTCGTGCAGATGCAGGAGCAGATGCAGGCGCAGACGCGTTCGATGTTCCAGAATTTCCCCTTTGCCGTGCCGCCATCGGGCGCGCCCGACGGTGATCCGGAAGTCGAGGAGACCGCAGCCGGACGACATCCGCAGGATCCTGCCTGAGCGGACGAGCGTCCGGCAGCCCGTCACACGGCCTGCAGCACATGGGCCGCGCCTGACCACGGCGCCGCGTTCAGCGTTCGGGTTCTTCCCTGCGCGGCAACTGGTCGTCGAACCAGTTCAGGATGGCATCCAGCCATTCGTGGCGGATCGCGTGGGTGGTGCTGGATCGAACACGCGGTTTGGCGTGATAGGCGATCGAAATGCCGGCGATCGACATCATTTCAAGATCGTTCGCACCGTCACCGATGACGATGGCGCAGGACGGGTCGGCACCGATGGCGGCGCAGGTACGTTCCAGCGCGCGTTTCTTGCCTTCGGCGTTGATGATTTCTCCGAGTACCCGTCCGGTCAGGGTGCCGTCGATGACTTCCAGCGTATTGGCGCAGGCGAAGTCGAGGCCGAGACGTTCGCGCAGCCGTTCGGTGAAGAAAGTGAAGCCGCCGGAGACGAGCAGCACGTAGAGTTTTGCCTGTCTGGCGGCCGCGATCAGCCTTTCGGCGCCGGGCGTGACGCGCAGCCGCTCCTCGTAGACGCGTTCCAGCGTCGATTCCGGCAGCCCCGCCAGCAGGGCCGCACGCTGACGCAGGCTCTCGTCATAATCGGTGTCGCCGCGCATCGCTGCTTCGGTGATGGCGGCGACTTCCTTGCGACAACCGGCGTAGTCGGCGATCTCGTCGATGCACTCGATGGTGATCAGCGTCGAATCCATGTCGAAGGCGAGCAGACAGTAATCGTCCAGGCGCCGGTTCATCGGCACCAGTTCGGCATCCACGCCCATGCGTTCGGCAATGCGTGCCACCTGGCGCTCGCCGATCGACACGTCGTCCCAGGTGGCCAGCCGTGGCAGGCGCAGATGCGGGTCGCGATGGATCACCTTGCGGTATGCCTGCACCGCGTCGTCCGTGAGCCGGGGGTGCTGTACGACCAGGCGTTGTCCGGTCATTGCGCGGGACGGCGTGCGGATGGCTTGCGCTGGCGCGCGCGGCTGGCGGTCGGCTCGGGGCGTTCGGGCATTTTCTGGTGGTCGGTGTTCCGGCTCGTTTCGTCTGCGTCCGACCCAGGCGCGGCGAGTCGGGCGAGTTCGGCAAGAATGTTGCGGATCCGCTGGATGCGGGTATCGATGTCCGGGGTCGCGATGGTGAAGCGCAGGCGGTCCGGGCCGGCAAGGCGGACGTCGCGTCGCGACTGGATGAAGCGGATCAGCGCGATTCCTTCCAGCGGCGGGTCGGGTACGAATTGCAGCGTGATGGTATCAGGCGCGGCGTCGAGTCTGGCAATTCCCAGTGCCCGTGAAGCGATCCGCAGGCGATGCGTCTCCAGCAGGGTGCGGGCCGCTTCCGGCAGCTTGCCGAAACGGTCGATCAGCTCCTCGCGCAGGGTCTCCAGCGCGTCGGCCGACTGGCAGCTGGCCATGCGCTTGTACAGCGACAGGCGCTCGTGCACGTCGGGGACGTAATCCTGCGGCAGCAGTGCCGGCGCACGCAGCACGATTTCGGTCGTCGCCGACAGCGGCGCCGACATGTCCGGTTCCCGGCCCGCGCGCAGGCTGTCGACGGCCTCGGCGAGCATTTCGCTGTAAAGCGTGAAGCCGACCTCCTGGATGTCGCCCGACTGCGATTCGCCGAGCACCTCGCCGGCACCGCGGATCTCCAGGTCATGCATGGCCAGATAGAAGCCGGAGCCGAGTTCCTCGAGCGCCTGGATCGCTTCGAGCCGCTTGACGGCATCGCGGGTCATCGCCTTTTCATCAGGCACCAGCAGGTAGGCCCAGGCCTGATGGTGCGAGCGCCCGACGCGGCCGCGCAACTGGTGCAGCTGCGCCAGGCCGAAGCGGTCGGCCCGGTGGATGATGATCGTGTTCGCACTGGGAACGTCGATGCCGGTTTCGATGATCGTCGTGCACAGCAGCACATTGAAGCGCCGCTGCAGGAAGTCGCGCATCACGTGCTCGAGTTCGCGTTCGCGCATCTGGCCGTGCGCGATGCCGATGCGCGCTTCCGGAACGAGCTCGGCGAGCCGGGCGCGCCGGTCCTCGATGGTGTCGACTTCATTGTGCAGGAAGTAGACCTGGCCGCCGCGCTTGAGCTCGCGCAGCAGCGCTTCGCGGATCGTGCCCGCGCTTTCGCGGCGCACGAAGGTCTTGATTGCCAGGCGGCGTTGCGGTGCCGTGGCGATCACCGAAAAATCACGGATGCCTTCCAGGCTCATCGCCAGTGTGCGTGGAATCGGCGTTGCCGTCAGGGTGAGGACGTCGACTTCGGCACGCAGCGCCTTCAGGGCTTCCTTCTGGCGCACGCCGAAGCGGTGCTCTTCATCGATGATGACCAGACCCAGCCGGGCGAACTGCACGTCCGGCGACAGCAGCTTGTGCGTGCCGATCACGATGTCGGTCGTGCCCTGTCGCAGGCCGTCGATGGTGGCGGCCGCTTCCTTGCGCGAGCGAAAGCGTGACAACTGTCCGATCTGCACGAAAAAGCCGGCAAAGCGGTCGCTGAAGGTCTGGAAGTGCTGCTCGGCGAGCAGTGTGGTCGGCGCCAGGATCGCCACCTGCCTGCCGTCGGCAACGGCCACCCAGGCGGCACGCAGCGCAACTTCGGTCTTGCCGAAACCGACGTCGCCGCACACCAGCCGATCCATCGGTCGATCCGAGATCATGTCGGCGACCACGGCGTCGATGGCCGCCTGTTGATCGGCGGTCTCCTCGAACGCGAAGCCGTCGGCGAAGGCTTCGTAGTCGCCGCGCGAGAAGCCAAACGCATGACCCTGGCGTGCGGCCCGGCGCGCGTACAGATTCAGCAGTTCGGCCGCCGCGTCGCGCGCCCTCGTCGCCGCGCGCCGGCGCGCCTTCTCCCACTGGCCGGAACCCAGTTCGTGCAGCGGGGCGTTTTCCGGGTTGGCGCCGCTGTAGCGCGAGATGACGTGCAGTTGCGCCACCGGAACGTACAGCGTGGCGTTGCGCGCATAGGTCAGGTGCAGGAACTCGGTGGTTTCGCCATCGAGCTCCATCGTCATCAGGCCCTCGTAGCGGCCGACGCCATGCTGCGCATGCACGACCGGATCGCCGCTCTTGAGCTCGGACAGATCGCGAATGATCGAGTCGACATCGGTCTGCGCGTCGCGCGAGTGGCGCTGGCGACGGCGTGGCGAAGTGGCGAAGAGCTCCGTTTCGGTGACGATCGACAGTCCCGCCCCCGGGACCTCGAAGCCGTCGAGCAGTGGGCCGACGGTCAGGGCCGCCGGTCCGTCTCCGGCCACGAACTCCTGCCAGTCGCTGACCGCAGCCAGACGCAGACCGTTGTCCGCGAACAATTGCTCCAGCGTGTCGCGCCGACCGGCCGATTCGGCCACGATCAGCTTGCGCGTGCCTGTCGTGTCCAGCCATGTCCGCACCCGCTGCACCGGATCGGTGGCACGGCGATCGATCGCAACGCGCGCCGGCGTGACCGAGAATGCGCTCCTGTGCGTCTGCTGCGTGTCCGCCGCGTCTGGTGTGTCCGGTGTGTCCGTCACGTGTCCGGCGTGCGCGGTCTGCGTATCCGGCGCCGGCGTGGAGGCTTCGGCGGTCATCGCCGGGTCCGCGTCGGGCAGGGCGGCACCATTGCCGGTGCCGGCCACGGGCAGCGCCCAGCGACCGCGTTCCCGGGCCAGCGTGAACAGGCTCTGGCCATCGAGAAAGAGTTCGTCCGGACGCAGCAGCGGTCGGCTGCGATCGTGTGACAGAAAGCGGTAGCGCTCGGCCGTCTCGCGCGCGAAACGCTGTGCAGCCGTATCGACGTCGCCATGCGAGACGATGAGGACGCTGGCCGGGAGATAGTCGAACAGCGTTGCCGTTTCGTCATGGAAGAGCGGCATCCAGTATTCGATGCCCGGGGACGCGATCCCGTTGCCGACGTCGCGGTAGATCGTGCTTGCCGACGGGTCTCCCTCGAAGCGCGTGCGCCAGCGGCCACGAAATGCCGTGCGCGCGGCCTCATCGAGCGCGAACTCGCGCCCCGGCAACAGGCGGACGCGATCGATCGGATAGAGGCTGCGCTGCGTGTCCGGGTCGAACGTGCGCATCGACTCGATTTCGTCGCCGAACAGATCGATCCGGTACGGCAGTTCGGAGCCGGTCGGAAAGAGGTCGATCAGGCCGCCACGGATCGCGTATTCACCCGGTCGGACGACCTGGGTGACGTTCTCGTAGCCGGCAAAGGTCAGTTGCTCGCGCAGGCGGGCTTCGTCGAGTCGCTGTCCCTTGCGAAAGAAAAAGGTCCGTGCCGCCAGGAAGCGGGCCGGTGCCAGCCGCTGCAGCGCAGTCGTGACCGGCACCAGCACGACATCGAACTCGTGCTGCTGCAGCGCGTGCAGCGTCGCCAGACGCGAGGAAACGAGATCCTGGTGCGGAGAAAAGGCGTCGTAGGGCAGGGTCTCCCAGTCGGGGAGCGTGAATATCCTTTGCCCCGGTGCGAACCAGCGGATCTCTTCGGCCAGACGGGACGCATTGCCCGGCGTTGCCGTCAGGATGAGCAGCGGTCGCCGGTCATCGCCCGCCTGCGTGGCGTGCGGCGCGGACGGGTCTGGCGGAGCCGGCGAGAATCGCATCGACAGCGTCGCCAGCAGCAGCGCGTCGCCCGAACCATGGCAGCACGGCAGCGTGCGGATCTGTCCGGGGGCGGGCGGCGTCAGGGCCCGGTCGTCGGGCAGAGGCGAAATCGGCGGATGGACGGAAGGATCGGCAGCGAGGCCGGCAGCAGGGGAAAGGATCGGGGGCACGGTCTGGTGGCGAAGGGCCGATACAGCCTGCGGCCCACGTTCCCGGTGCGGCTCGCAGGATCCGGCATCGCCCGGGTACCACTACAATTCGTCAGGTTGCCGCGATTCTAACTTCTTGCTGATGGTGTACCCGGTTTCCCCTGATGCGGACGGTGCCGGTCGTGTCCCGCGCTACTTCGCCCTCGTGCCGGCCGCTGGTACGGGCAGCCGGGCGGGAGCCCCGGTACCCAAGCAGTACCTGCGCTTCGGCGCGCGCACGATGCTGCAATGGAGTGTCGACGCGCTGGCGGCAATGGACTGGATCGGACGCATCGTCGTCGTGGTCGCGGCTCACGACATGCAGGCCGCGACGGAACTGGCCGGCCGGCCGCGGGTACAGGTACTGGCCGCCGGCGGGGCAAGCCGGCGGGACACGGTGTTGGCCGGCTTGCGGGCGCTGGCGGCCGAGGCGGCAGAGGACGACTGGGTGCTCGTGCACGATGCGGCACGGCCCGGCATCGAGGCAGCGGCGCTCGAACGCCTGCGCTTCGGGCTGGCCGGCGCGCCGGTGGGCGGGTTGCTGGCCCTGCCGCTGCGCGACACCGTCAAGCGCGCGCGCGCACGACCCCGTTCGACGCCGTCGGTCGATCCGGTCGGCGCGGCAGCCGCATCGCACGGCGATGTGCATGGCGGTGCGCACGTCGATGCACACCAGGGCGACGAGGTCTGGGAGACGCTCGATCGTTCACAGTTATGGGTGGCGCAGACACCGCAGATGTTCCGCTTCGGCCTGCTGTCACGCGCGCTGGCTGCGTGTCCGGATGTGACCGACGAGGCTGCGGCGATGGAACAGGCCGGCCACGCGCCATGGCTGATCGAAGGTGCGCGCTCGAATTTCAAGGTGACGGATCCGGAAGACATCGAGCTGATGCGTCTGGTGCTCGACGCACGCGCGCGTCCGGAGTAACGGGGATGACAGTGAGTGAAGCGGACGTGAAGAGAGAGGGCGGAAAGAAGGAAAGCGGAAAGAAAGAAGGCACGGAACGGGAAGGTGCCGGACCGGCCGGATGGCGGATCGGCCAGGGTTCGGACGTGCACGCGCTCGTGCCGGGCCGGCCGCTGCGCATCGGCGGCGTCGAACTCGCGCATCCGCGCGGAGCCCTCGGACATTCGGATGCCGACGTGCTGCTGCATGCGGTCACCGATGCCCTGCTCGGTGCGGCCGGCCTGGGCGACATCGGCATGCATTTTCCGGATACCGATGCCCGCTGGCGCGGCGCCGACAGCGCACGGATGCTCGCCGAGGTGGCCCGCCGCGTGCGCGCCGACGGCTGGCAGATCGTCAACATCGATTCGACCATATCGGCGCAGGCGCCGCGTCTGGCTGCGCATGCCCGGCAGATGGCCGAGAACATCGCGCGCGCGACGGGCATTGCCGCGGCACAGGTCAATGTCAAGGCGAAAACCGGTGAGCGGCTCGGTTACATCGGACGGGGCGAGGGCATCGCCGCCCAGGCCATCGCATTGCTGATGGCGGCGTCGGCACCCTGAAGCACCGCCCGGCGCAGGTCCGGCACGGGCTTCTGACGGGTGGGCGGCGGTCTAGTCGCCCTTCCTGTCGTCTCTCCTGCGCTCCTTCCTGCGGTCCGACTTCGGCTTCCTGCGTCACCGGGCTTTCCCGAAACCCGGGCACTCGGCTATTCTTCATGTTCTGCACTATCCCCGATATCGCATCTGGAGGAGACGATGGGAGAAAAAACCAAATACCTGCTGGACGAAAGCCGGCTTCCGAAGCGCTGGTACAACATCCAGGCCGACCTGCCCAAGCCGCTCGATCCGGTGTTGCATCCGGGCACGCTTCAGCCGGTGGGGCCGGACGATCTGGCGCCGCTGTTCCCGATGGAACTCATCCTGCAGGAGGTGTCCACCGAACGCGAGATCGATATTCCGGAGCCGGTACGGGACATCTACCGTCTCTGGCGCCCGAGCCCGCTGTTCCGGGCACATGGGCTGGAGAAGGCGCTGGGTACGCCGGCGAAGATTTTCTACAAGTACGAAGGCGTCAGCCCGGCAGGAAGTCACAAGCCCAACACGGCAGTGCCGCAGGCCTTCTACAACAAGGCGGCCGGTATCCGTCGCCTGACAACCGAAACCGGCGCCGGCCAGTGGGGCTCGTCGCTGGCCTTTGCCGCGGCGCTCTTCGATCTTGACGTCACCGTCTTCCAGGTACGCGTTTCCTACGATCAGAAGCCGTATCGCCGCGCACTGATGGAAACCTATGGTGCGCGTTGCCTGCCCTCGCCGTCGAACGAGACCGAGTACGGCCGCAGAGTGCTCGCCGAGCGGCCCGATCATCCGGGCAGCCTCGGCATCGCCATCTCCGAGGCGGTCGAGATCGCCGCACAGAACGATGACACCAAATATGCGCTCGGTTCGGTGCTCAACCACGTGCTCGTGCACCAGTCGGTGGTCGGACTGGAAGCGATGGAACAGATGCAGATGGCCGATTGCTGGCCGGACGTCATCGTCGGCTGCACGGGTGGCGGCTCCAACTTTGCCGGCCTCGTCTTCCCGTTCATGGGGCACGGGCTGCGCGGTGGCGAGAAGCCGCGCATCGTCGCCGTCGAGCCGGCTGCCTGCCCGACGCTCACGCGCGGGCAGTTCGCCTACGACTTCGGTGATACCGGCCACATGACGCCGCTGGTCAAGATGCATACGCTGGGCTCGACCTTCACGCCGCCCGGCTTCCATGCCGGCGGTCTGCGCTATCACGGCATGGCCGGCCTGGTTTCGCACGTGCTCGACCTCGGCCTGATCGAAGCGGTCGCGTACCAGCAGACGGAATGCTTTGCCGCCGGCGTGCAGTTTGCCCGCACCGAAGGCATCGTCCCGGCACCCGAGGCGAATCATGCCGTCAAGGGCGCGATCGACGAGGCACTGCGCTGCAAGCGCGAAGGACGCGCCGAGACGATTCTCTTCAACCTGTCGGGTCATGGCCATTTCGACATGGCGGCGTACATGGCCTACAACTCGGGGGCGCTTGTCGATCTGTCGTACGACGAGCAGGAGCTGACGACGGCGCTGGCCGGCCTGCCGAAGGTTCCCGCCTGAGCGGACGGCAGCGCGCGGAAGAACACCCCGCCGCCCGGTTCTCCGAATCGGTTGGCGGGGTCGATCTGCCCGATTCCGATCCGCACGTGCGCCATGATGCGTCGATCGGGGAAGAACTGGAATGGACCCGAACTGCGCTGGCCGAGCCGGGCGAGGCCGGACGGTGGCGCATCTGGCACTATGGACGCGCGGAAATCGTCTTCGGCTGCTCGCAGCGCCGCTTGCTGGAACAACTGGAGCGCACCGGCAGTACCGATCTGCCGGTCTTCCGGCGCGCCTCCGGCGGCGGCGCGGTCTTTGCCGGTCCCTGGCTGCTCGGGCTCACGGTCGTCCTGCCGGACGCGCACCCGTTGTTGACGGGGCGCACGCTCGTCGGCAGCTATCGCTGGTTGGGAGAACTGCATGCCCGGGTTCTGACCGGCGCGGGTGTCGATGCACAGGCACTGGATCCCGCCGGTGCCGTCACGTTTTCCGGGTCGGCCGGATCATCCGGTGCCGCCGGCGTTTCCCCCGATCCGCATCCGGTTACGCGTGCGCCGATCGAATGGGCCTGTTTCGGCGGGCTGTCCCCATGGGAAGTGGTCGACGCGCAGGGCCGCAAGCTGACCGGCCTGTCGCAGCGGCGCGTGCGTGGCGCGGTGGCCTTTTCGGCCGGCACATTGCTGTCGCGTCCGCCGTGGCAGCAGATGTGTGACGCAGTCGGTGCGCCTTCGGGAGACGGTGCGGCGCTGGATGCGTACACGGGCGCCTGCGACGAGAACGCACCGATGCTGCAGGCTGGCGACTGGGCCGTGCGGTTCGCGGCTGCGGTGCGCGAGTGCCTGGAAGGGGAGCGCGCGCGGGCGTGCTGAAGGAGTACGCGCTGGCGCGCTGAAACGGACTGAATCCGTCGACCAGGAACCGGTACCGGCAAGCGGATGCCCGCCGCCGACGGGTTTCCCTCTGAATCGCAATCGCTTGTCCGGCGTCCGAACGACCCGGTTCAGGCGCTCATGCCGCCATCGACCATCAGCCGGCTGCCGGTGACAAACGTGCTGTCGTCACTGGCCAGAAACAGTGCGGCACGGGCGATCTCATCGGCTCTGGCGTGGCGTCCGAGCGGGATCAACTGATTGAACATGGCGGTCGCGTCAAGTTCGAGCACCTCGCCGAGATCCTCCTCGACCCGCTGCTGGAAAGTGTTGTCGACCGGACCCGGATGCAGGGTGTTGACGCGAATTCCGCGTGCAGCCACTTCCTTGGCGACGGCGCGCATCAGACCGACCTGGGCGTGCTTGGCCGTGATGTAGCCATAGGCGCCCGGATCGCCGCGCACGCCGGCCACACTGGACGTGATCACGATGCTCCCGCCGTCGTTCATGACGGGGAGCGCATGCTTGCACATCAGGTAGGCGCCACGCACGTGCACGGCCAGCACCTGGTCGAATGCCTCGTCGGGAAATTCGGCGATCGGGCGAATGGCGCCGAGATTGCCGGCGTTGCTGAAGACGATGTCGATCTGCCCGAAACGCTCGACGGTGGCCTTGACCAGCGCGGCCACCTCGTCCGCCTGCGTGATATCGGCCATACGCATGGCGACCCGCTGCGGGTCAAGACCGGCGAGCGCGGCGCGCAGACCATCAGCCTCGATGTCGGCCAGCATGACCGACGCACCTTCGTCGACGAACAGTCGTGCCGTCGTGCTGCCGATGCTGCCTGCGCCTCCGGTGATCAGGCAGGTCTTCCCTTCCAGTCTGCGTCGTGCCGTTTGCATGCTCGTCTCCCTTTGTCGCGAGGATAGCCGAAACCACTCCGGATCATGCGCGCGGGCCGATACGGTCCGCGATCCGATGGACGGGATCGTCGGCAGGCAAACCCGTCACCTGCATATATATGTAATTATTTGCTGATTCATTCATTCGTTTCGTGCCTGTTAGATTGTCTGCTCCCGATTTCCTGCCATGGCAGGACCAGGCCAGAATCAAGGAGCAGTCCATGACGCCGCAACCGCAGCCGGGCGAGAAAGCCAGCGACGATGGACGTCGTTACGTCACCACCTATTGCTACAACTGCGTGGCCGGACCCGATCTGCTGCGTGTGGAAGTCCGGGATGGCGTCGCCACCGGAATCAGTCCGAATCACGCCGGTGCCGGCATCCATCCGGCCGAAGGGCGCCCCTGCGTCAAGGCGTACGGCCTGATCCAGAAGACCTACAGTCCGTACCGCGTCCTGACGCCGATGAAGCGCACGAACCCGCGCAAGGGGATGGATGAAGACCCGGGTTTCGTGCCGATTTCCTGGGACGAGGCGCTGGACCTCATCGCGGCGAAGCGCAAGGGAATCCGCGAGCGCGGACTCGAGGACGAGGCCGGTTATCCGCGCCTGGCCGTCAGTCTGGGCCATGGCGGCACGCCGGCGTATTACATGGGCACGTTCCCGGCCTTCCTGTCGGCCTGGGGGCTGGTCGATTACAGCTTCGGTTCGGGGCAGGGTGTCAAGTGCGTGCACTCCGAGCACCTGTATGGCGAGTACTGGCATCGGGCCTTCACCGTTTCGGCCGACACGCCGCTGGTGAAGCTGAATCTGTCGTTCGGTGCCAAT
The DNA here is from genome assembly GCA_036844405.1 of Burkholderiaceae bacterium. GTDB lineage: Bacteria > Pseudomonadota > Gammaproteobacteria > Burkholderiales > Burkholderiaceae_E > Zeimonas. Next base: position 17,066 of record DAIUFU010000039.1, read on the forward strand.
GTCGAAGTGACGGGCGGACCGTCGGCGGTGATGCGCCAGGCCAATGCCCGCGTGCGCGGCGCCCGGCGCATCGTGATCGAGCCGCATCTGTCGGTGACCGGCGCCGTCTCGGCCGAGTGGGTACCGATCAAGCCGAAGACCGACCCGGCCTTCATGTTCGCGCTGATCCACGTGATGCTGCACGAACGCGCGCGCGGGGATCTGGATCTGGAGTTCCTGCGCGATCGCACGGCCTCGCCGTATCTCGTCGGCCCCAACGGCTTTTACCTGCGCGATCCGGACAGCGGCGAGCCGCTGGTGTTCGACAGCGTCGGGCAGGGCGCCGTCCCGCACGATCATCCGGGGGTGGTGCCGGCACTGTCGGGCACGTTCACGGTCGGTCCGACATTCGAGCTCGGTGCCGACGGCGAGCGCTGGACGCACGACGAGGCAAGCGGCACCACGGCCTTCGACAAGCTGGTGGCGCACATCGCGCCGTACTCTCCGGAGTGGGCCGGCCCGATCTGCGAGGTCGACCCGGGCGTCATCCGGCGTATCGCACACGAATTCG
>DAIUFU010000040.1:0-17287 GCA_036844405.1 Burkholderiaceae bacterium
CCGAGCCGCGTCAGGACATCACGGACATCGAGATCTCGATTCCGTCACTGGACGATGCCTTGCCGGCCATCGAGCGGCCGCGCTCCGGCGAGCTGGCGGTCGCGCCGACTGCGCCGTTGGCGGCGACCGAGATGGTGGTGCCACCGGTGCCCGAGGAGTCTTCCGGCGGCACGTCCGCCGCGGATCGCCCGCCATCGGCGGCATCTTCATCCGCAGAAACCGCGACGGACGAGCCGGCGGACCTTTCGGCCGGCGGCACGGAAACGCGGCCGTCTGCAAGCGTCGTGAAACAGGCGGGCAAGAAGCCGGCCCGCCAGACAGCCGCATCCGGTACGGTATCGGCGCCGGCACCATCCGGCGCCGCACCCGAACCGGATGGCACCGTTGCCCCGTCAGCCACGGCGGCTGGCACAAGCGCGGCAAACCAGGCGGCAAACCGGGTGGGCACTGCGGCCGACACGGCCGTGGCCAGCGTGGCCCAGACCCTGCCCGCGGCACCGGCACCAGCGTCGGCCGGGGAGCGCTTCGCCCTGCAGATCGGCGCCTATGCCAATGCCGGCAGTGCACGCGCACAACTGGACAAGGTGCGACGTACCGGCCTGCCAGCCTGGGCCGAAACCGTCGAGACTTCCCAGGGCCGGCGAACGCGGGTGCGGGTCGGCCCGTTTGCCACGCGTGCGCAGGCCGATCAGGCACGCGCCACGCTCTCGCTGGCCGGAATGGAATCCGTTGTCGTGGATGCCCGGTGAGATCCGCAGACGGATCTCCGCCGTCCACCGGCCGGCCCGGCGGTCGAGCCGGCAGGATGCGCCCGCGTGCCTGATCTGCATGCATTGACCTCCTGGGACTGGTTTGTCGTGGCAATCCTGGTGATTTCCGGTGCTTTCGGAGCCGTGCGCGGTCTGGTGCGCACGGTATTCGCGCTGGGCGCCTGGGTGGCCGCGTTGCTGCTCACGCCGCCGGCGGTTGCGTATCTGCTCGCCGCGACCGGCTGGAACATCGCTCCGTTGCTGGCCGGCGCAGGGGTCTTCCTGCTCGTGTTCGTTGCCGTTCGCTTGTGCGGAGCGCTGCTCGCGCGCATGCTGTCGCGGATCGGTCTGCGGCCGGTCGATCGCGTACTCGGCCTGGCGCTGGGGGCGCTGCGCGCGCTGGTCATCATTACGGTCGTGGCGGTGGTCGGACATCAGTTCGGTGCCGATCGTCAGGCAGCCTGGCAGCAGGCGCTGTCGCGGCCGTTGCTGGAAACACTGGTGACCTGGGTCGAATCCTGGTTTCCGGTTCATCCCGGGCAGACGCAGATCGTGCGGGCTGGCGCGGGAACCAACCGAGGAGGTTCGGCATGTGCGGAGTCCTGGGCGTCGTAGCGCGCTCACCCGTCAACCAGTTGCTCTACGACGGTCTGCTGCTGCTGCAGCATCGTGGCCAGGATGCGGCCGGCATCGCGACCGAACAGGCCAATTCCTTTCACATGCAGAAGGGCAACGGTCTGGTCCGTGACGTGTTCCGCACGCGCAACATGCGCTCGCTGACCGGGACCGTCGGCATCGGACACGTGCGCTATCCGACGATCCATTCGGCCGGCAACTCGGCCGAGGCGCAGCCGTTCTACGTCAATGCGCCGTTCGGGCTCCTGCTGGTACACAACGGCAACCTGACCAACGCACGGCAGCTGAAGGAAGAGATGTTCCGCCGCGATCGGCGTCACATCAATACCGAGTCCGACTCCGAGGTTCTGCTCAACGTTCTCGCCAACTCGCTGCAGGCGTGCGCACGCGGCGTGTCGCTCGAACCGTCGGCGATTTTCGCGGCGGTCAGTGCGCTGCACGAGCGCGCGCGTGGAGCCTACGCCTGCGTGGCCGAGATCGCTGGCTACGGCATGCTGGCGTTTCGCGATCCGTACGGCATCCGGCCGCTGTGCTACGGCGTGTCGGAAACCGAGCGCGGCACCGAATACATGGTCGCTTCGGAATCGGTCGCGCTCGAAGGCCTGGGCTTCCGGCTGGTGCGTGACGTGGCCCCGGGCGAAGCGATCTTCATCGATCTCGACGGCAATTTCCATGCCCAGCAATGCGCGCCCGATCCGCGTCTCGTGCCGTGCATCTTCGAGTACGTCTATTTCGCGCGCCCCGATTCGATCCTCGATGGCGCCAGCGTCTACGCCGCGCGCCTGCGCATGGGGGAATATCTCGCCGAGCAGCTCGCGCGCGAACTGTGGCGCGGCGACGTCGATATCGTCATGCCGATTCCGGACACCTCGCGTCCGTCGGCGATGCAGCTGGCGATGAAGCTCGGTCTTTCCTATCGGGAAGGATTCCTGAAGAACCGCTATGTCGGGCGCACGTTCATCATGCCGGGCCAGGCGGTACGCAAGAAATCCGTACGGCAGAAACTCAACGCGATGAGCGTCGAATTCCGGGGCAAGAACGTGCTGCTCGTCGACGATTCGATCGTGCGCGGCACGACTTCGCGCGAGATCGTGCAGATGGCGCGCGATTCGGGTGCCAACAAGGTGTATTTCGCCTCGGCTGCACCGCCGGTGCGTTTCCCCAACGTCTACGGCATCGACATGCCGACGCGGGCGGAACTGATCGCGCACGGCCGCACGGACGAGGAAATCCGTACCGCCATCGGCGCCGATGCGCTGATCTACCAGAGCGCCGAAGCGATGCAGCAGTCGGTGCGCGACGTCGCGCCACATCTGGACGTGTTCGAAGGTTCATGCTTCGATGGACACTATGTCACCGGAGACGTCACGGCCGAGTATCTCGACTACATCGAGCGCGAGCGCCTGGGCGCTCCGGTCGCCGGTGAGGACGATGTGCCGCTCAGCCAGATGAGCCTGCATTTCTCGGCGGTCCAGGAGTGACGGAGCCGACGGCAATGACCAGCGGACAAGACGGGCGCGACGAGGATGCGCCCTGGGCATTCGAGACACGCGCGATCCGTGGCGGCTTCCAGCGCACGGCCTACGGCGAACACGACGAACCGATCTTCCTCACGTCGAGCTTCGTGCACGACAGTGCCGCGCATGCGGCGGCAAAATTCGCCGGTGAGGCCGAGGGTTACATCTACTCGCGCTTCGGCAACCCGACCGTGCGCCTGTTCGAGCAGCGCCTGGCCTCGCTCGAAGGCGCCGAGGAATGCCGGGCGACGGCCTCGGGCATGGCGGCGATCCAGGCGGTGCTGATCAGCCTGACCGGCGCCGGCGATCACATCGTCTGCGCGCAGGGCCTGTTCGGCACGACGATCCAGCTCTTTGCACTCTTTGCCCGCTACGGCATCGAGACGAGCTTTGTGCCGATGTCCGATCCGGACCGGTGGCGCGCCGCCATCCGGCCGAACACGCGTATGCTCTTCGTCGAGACGCCGTCAAATCCGCTCACCGAAGTGGCCGATCTCGCCGCCCTGTCGACGCTGGCGCGCGCACACGGCATTCCGCTCGTGGTTGACAACTGCTTCTGCACGCCGGCCCTGCAGCGCCCGCTTGAACTTGGCGCCGACATCGTCGTGCATTCGGCGACCAAGTACCTCGACGGCCAGGGTCGCATGATCGGCGGCGCCGTGCTCGGCTCGATGCAGTACATGAAGGAAACCCTGCAGCCGGTGCTGCGCTACGGCGGTCCGACACTGTCGGCCTTCAATGCCTGGGTGCTGGCCAAGGGCCTGGAGACGCTGTCACTGCGCATGCGCCAGCATTCGGAGAACGCGCTCGCCGTGGCCCGCTGGCTCGAGGCACAGCCGGCAATCGAGCGCGTGCGCTATCCGGGGCTCGAATCGCATCCGCAGCACGCACTGGCGCGCACGCAGCAGCAGGCCGGCGGCGCCGTGCTGTCCTTTGAAGTGCGCGGCGCCGACGACGCCGAACGCAAGGCACGCGCCTGGCGCATCGTCGATGCCTGCCGGTTGCTGTCGATCACCGCCAATCTGGGCGACGTCAAGTCGACGATCACCCACCCGGCCAGCACGACGCATGGGCGCATGCCGGTGGAGGCGCGCCGTGCAGCCGGGATCGGCGAAGGCATGCTGCGCGTGGCGGTCGGCCTGGAAGCGGTAGACGATATCTGTGCCGATCTGGCGCGCGGGATGTAGGGCGCAAGGAGGGTGCAGGAAGCGCATAGAGGTAGAAGATGAACACGGAAACCGTGTTACACTGAATTCGTGTCAGTCGATTCCGGCAGAAAGCATGAAGAACATCACCATCACGCTCGACGAGGAAACTGCCGCCTGGGTGCGCGTATCGGCAGCACGGGGAGAGCGGAGCGTGTCCCGTTACATCGCCGAAATGCTGGGGGAGCGGATGCGTACGTCGGACGACTATGCAAACGCGATGCAGCGCTTCTTCGATCGTTCACCTTCGCGCATCAACGAAGCCGGATGGGATCTGCCTGCGCGCGATGCGCTTCATGACCGCACCGATCTTCGTTGACACCAACGTACTGGTGTATGCCCGCGACTCGGGTGAAACCCGACGTCAGCCACTTGCGCAGGCCTGGCTCGAATGGCTGTGGGCCGAACGACTCGGCCGCACCGGCATGCAGGTGCTCTCCGAGTACTACGTCACCGTTACCCGCAAGCTGAAGCCGGGTCTGACCGAGGAAGATGCCTGGGACGACATCGAAGCGCTGCTGTGCTGGCAGCCGCAGCCGGTCGATCATCCGACGATGACGCGGGCACGCATTATCCAGACACGATATCGGCTCTCATGGTGGGATTCGCTCGTCCTCGCTGCGGCGCGCGAGCAGGGGTGCGCAGTGCTGCTCACCGAAGACCTGCAGGATGGGGCGCTGATCGACGGTGTTCGCATCCGAAGTCCTTTTTCGTATTCGGCGCAGGAAGCAGCCGCGGAAACGTACGGGCGCGGCGGGGGCGGACGAAAGCGCCGGGCGTAACTGTGGCTTCGGCATGGCGCGTTCCGGGGCATCCGGGCTGTACGTGAAAACCAGCTGAGGTCAGCGGACCGCCGCTCGGGACTCTAACGAAAATCCCGGCTTTTCACCGCCAGCTCGCCAAGCCACGGCGTGCGGTCTTCGAGCCGGCGGGCGATCAGGTTGCAGACCTGGCCGCCGGTGTCGGTGTCGCGCTGCCAGCGGCCGTGTACCACGAGCAGGCCGGCGTTGAGCACGGCCTGGCGGTGACGGTCGAAGACGTCGGGCCAGATGATGACGTCGACCGTGCCGGTCTCATCCTCGAGCGTCAGGAAGGTCGTTCCGGCCGCGGTGGCGGGGCGCTGACGGTGCGTGACCAGACCGGCGGCGCACGCGTGACGGCCGTCGGACAGCAGGCGCATCGCCTCGGCCGTGCGCGTGCCGCGTCGGGCCAGACGCCGGCGCAGCAGTACCAGTGGATGACGGTGCATCGACAGGCCGAGCGCCTGGTAGTCGGCGACGATTTCACGTGCTTCCGGCAGCGCCGGCAGCCGGACCGGCATTTCATCGAAGGAGGCGTGTGCCAGCAATGCCGGCAGTGGCCGGATCGCCGCCGCCTCCCAGGCGGCCTGCGCCCGGTGGCCGGCCAGTTCGCGCAGGGCATCGGCGCGCGCCAGCGCACGCAGCGCGCGGGTGTCGAGCGCGGCCTGCCGGGCGAGATCCTCGACGCTGTCGAAGGCGAACCAGGCACCGTTGCGCTCACGCCGGCGTGCCGCACGCGCCGCGACGATCCGTTGCGCCGCATCCCGTGACAGACCGTCGATGCGGTTCAGTCCGAGGCGTACGGCGGGCTGTGCGCGCCGGTCGACGCTCCCGTCATCGGCTGCCGTGTCATGCTCTTCGAGCGTGCTGCCAAGCGCGCTGGCGAGCACGTCGACCCCGCGCACCTCGATGCCGTGCGCGCGGGCATCGCGCACCAGCTGGGCAGGGGCGTAGAAACCCATTGGCTGGCTGTCGAGCAGCGCTGCGAGAAAGGCGGCCGGCTCGTGGCACTTGATCCAGCTCGAGACATAGACGAGCAGGGCGAAGCTGGCGGCATGGCTTTCGGGAAAGCCGTATTCGCCGAAGCCGCGGATCTGGCGAAAGATCGCTTCGGCGAAATCACGCTCGTAGCCGCGCGCCAGCATGCCGTCGATGAGGCGCTGGCCGAAGCGGTCGAGATCGCCGCGGCGGCGCCAGGCGGCCATCGCCCGGCGCAGGGCGTCGGCTTCGCCGCCGCTGAAGCCGGCCGCGATCATTGCCACCTGCATCACCTGTTCCTGGAAGATCGGCACGCCCAGCGTGCGCTCGAGCGCCGGCCGGATCTCGTCGTGCGGCCAGCTGACCGGTTCGAGCCCCTGGCGCCGGCGCAGGTACGGATGGACCATGCCGCCCTGGATCGGTCCGGGGCGCACGATGGCGACCTCGATCACCAGATCGTAGAAGCAGCGCGGCCGCAGACGCGGCAGCATGCTCATCTGGGCGCGCGATTCGATCTGGAAGACGCCGATGGTGTCGGCGCGCGCAATCATCTCGTAGGTGGCGGCGTCTTCGGCCGGAATGTCCTGGAGGCGGAAGGCCGTGCCGCGACGCTGTCCGATCAGTTCGAGCGCGCGCCGGATCGCGCTGAGTATGCCCAGTGCCAGCACGTCGATCTTGAGCAGGCCGAGCGCGTCGAGATCGTCCTTGTCCCATTCGATCACGCTGCGCCCGGCCATCGCGGCGTTTTCCACGGGCACCAGCCGTGTCAGCCGGTCGCGGGCAATGACGAAGCCGCCGGTGTGCTGTGACAGGTGGCGCGGAAAGCCGCGCAGCGTGCCGGCCAGTTCGAGCCACTGGCGCACCGTGCGTGCATCGGGGTCGAAACCGGCTTCGCGCAGTTGTTCTGGCGCAAGCTGCGCTTCGCGCCATGAACGCAGGCGCACGACCTGGTCGATGCGCTGTGCGTCGATGCCGAGCGCGCGGCCGACGTCGCGCAGCGCCGAGCGCGAGCGGTAGCGCACGACCGTGGCCGTCAGCGCTGCCCGTTCCCGGCCGTATTTTTCGTACAGGTACTGGACGACTTCCTCGCGTCGCTGATGCTCGAAATCGACGTCGATGTCGGGCGGTTCATTGCGCTCGCGGCTGATGAAGCGCTCGAAGAGCATGCTCGCGCGCGCCGGGTCGACTTCGGTGATGCCCAGGCAGTAGCAGACGGCCGAATTGGCCGCCGAGCCGCGTCCCTGGCACAGGATGTCGCGGTCGCGGGCAAAGCGGACGATGTCGGCGACGGTGAGGAAATACGGTTCGTAGCGCAGTTCGGCAATCAGCGCGAGTTCGTGTTCGACCTGCTCGAGCACGGCCGGCGGCACACCTTCCGGGTAGCGCCAGGGCAGGCCTTCGAAGACGAGCGCACGCAGGTGGCTCGTCGGTGTGCGTCCGGGCGGGACGATCTCTTCCGGATATTCGTAACGCAATTCGTCGAGCGAAAAATGGCAGCGGTCGGCGATGACAAGCGTTTCCTCGAGCAGCGCGCGCGGGTACAGCCGGGCCAGCCGCAGGCGGCTGCGCAGGTGCTGTTCGGCATTGGCCTCGAGTGCGTGTCCGAGTTCGGCCAGCGGGGCCCTGCAGCGGATTGCCGTCAGCACGTCCTGCAGGGTCTTGCGTGAGCGGATGTGGCAGAGCACGTCGCCGACGGCTGTGCACGGCAGGCTGGCTGCCGCCGCAACGCACTGTGCTGCCTCCAGCAGCGCCGCATCGTGGCCGCGCAGCAGCAGCGGCACGCCGAGCCAGCAGCGGTCGGGAAAGCGCGTGCGCAGGAAGGTTGCCTGCTGCAGCAGACGCCGGACCGCGCCGGCCGGTTCGCCAGCGTCCGACCCTGTTTCGGCCTGAAGGGCAACGGGCGTGCCTGACGTCCGACCGGTAACCGGATCAGCGCTGGAGCCGACGGCATGATCGGCAGCGTGATCGACGGTGTGGTCGACAGCGGGACGGGCAGCCGGATCGATGACCGGGTCGATGGCGAGCCCGGCCGTCGGCACGAGGATCGCCAGGCAATCGTCGAGGCCGCCGTCCAGATCGTCGGCAATGAGCCGGTATGCACCCTTGTGCGCGCGTCGGCGCGCACGGCTGATCAGCTCCGACAGATTGCCGTAGCCGTGACGCGTGGCCGCCAGCAGGATGAGGCGGGTGTTGTCGCCGAAGACTTCACGCAGCGAGAAGGCGGCACCGATGATCAGCTTGAGTCCGGTAGCGCGTGCGTGCAGGTGCGCGCGCACGACCCCGGCCAGCGAGCATTCGTCGGTGATCGCCAGTGCACCGTAGCCGAGCGCACTGGCACGTTCGATCAGTTCTTCGGGATGGGAGGCACCGCGCAGGAACGAGAAGTTCGTCGTGCAGTACAACTCGGCATAGGCGGGCAGCATGGTGCGACATACACTGTATGAATCAACAGTATATGTCGCACCATCCGTTCGGGTCGCTCACGTGGGTCACTCATGTTGGTCACTCAGGCCCGGTTGACGAGGACGATGCCCGAAGCGATCAGCACCAGTGCGACGACCAGCGAAGCGCCGATCGGCTCGCCCAGCAGGACGGCACCGGCCAGCACGCCGAACAGCGGTGTCAGGAACGTGAAGGCGTGCAGCGTCGTCGCCCGATAGTTCGCCACCAGCCAGAACCAGATCAGGTAGGTCGCGCAGGCGATGATCACCGTCTGGAAAGCGAGCGCGACCCAGACGATCGTCGACGGCGCGAACACGCCGGGTTCGCCGAAGGCGTACGACAGCGCGACCATGACCACGGCCGAGACGCCGAGCTGGTACAGCAGGGTCAGTTCGGCCGGCGCGCGGCGCAGCGTGCTCGTCTTGATGACGATGGTCGTTGCTGCCCAGAAGACGGCCGCTGCCAGACACAGCAGGTCGCCAAACAGCGCATCGCTGCCAGCCCCGCCAACGCGTCCGCCGAAGGCGACGATGAGCCCGATGAAAGCAGCGGTTAGCCCGATCAGCTTCTGTCGCGTGACACGGTCGCCGGGCACGAAGAAATGGGCACCCAGAGCGACGAAGAACGGCGCGGCATAGAGCATCAGGACCGCGCGCACGGCCGTGGTGTAGACCAGGCCAATGAACAGGCAGACGAATTCGATGGCGAACAGCACGCCGACGAGAATGCCGGCCGGGATCGTTTCCGCCTGCTCGCGCAGCGGAATGCGCCGCCAGAAAATCCATCCGGACAGCAGCAGGGCGGCACCGATCGAGCGCAGGGCGGCCTGCCAGACGGGAGAAATGCCCGAGTTGCCGACCTTCGTGGCGACCTGACCGAGCCCCCAGATCATGCACAGGGCGATCTGGGTGGCCACGACGCGCGGCGGTAAAGTGTCCGGATGAGTCATCGCAGCGTTATACAGGAATGAAGGTTTCCTTTTCCAGCTGGCCCTATCCGCAGCGGGTCGCCCATCGCGGCGCCGGCCGGCATGCGCCCGAGAACACCCTGGCTGCGCTGCGTGTCGGCTGGTCGTCCGGCTACCGGATGTTCGAGATCGATGCGCGCCTGTGTGGCGATGGCACCGTGATTCTGTTACATGATGCCCGGCTCGAACGCACGACCGATGGGCACGGCCGGGCCGGTGACCTGCCCTTTGCTGCCCTGGCCGGTCTCGATGCCGGCTGTCGGCATGCGCCGTTCTGGACCGGCGAGCCGATTCCGACGCTGGAGCGGGTCGGACGCTGGATCGTGGCCAACGGCGGCATGCTCAATATCGAACTGAAGGCTTCGCCGGGCCGTGAACGAGAGATCGGCACGGCGGCGGCCATTCTCGCGCGCGATCTGTGGCGGATGGCGCCGGTGCCGCCGCTGCTGTCCTCCTTCTCGTCGCGCGCGCTCGCGGCAGCGCGCGCCCGGGCGCCCGAATTGCCGCGGGCCCTGCTCTTCGAGAAGCTGCCCGACGACTGGATCGAACGCAGTCGTTCGCTCGGGTGCGTTGCGGTCAATGCGCATCATTCGGCCTGGGATGCCGCACGGATTGCCGAAGCGCATGAAGCGAAGCTGCGCGCGCTGGCATACACGGTCAACGACGGCGGACGTATCGACGAACTGTTTGCAATGGGGCTGGACATGCTGTTCACCGACGAGGTGTCTGCCGACCAGGTGTCCCCGGATGAGGTGTGCACGGACGGGAAGGGGACCGGCAGCGCGCAGGCGGGCAGAGTAGTCACCGGCAGGCAGTCGGTCGCCCGCACGACAGCAGAGGGTAATCACTGAACCGGTGCCGGTCGATCGGTTGACGCCGGTCAACGCCGTCGGTTGGCGCACACGTACGATGCAGCAACTCCGGAGGTTTTCGAATGCCGTTGTCCCAGGAAGAACTCGGACGGATTGCCGCGCAGATCCGCGGTCGTCTGAAAGTGCTCGAAGAAGAGATTGCACTCAAGCTCGGTGAGAGTGCCGAAGGTTTCGTCGATTTCGACCGTGTCGGTGACACGGGCGATCTCAGTGCCATCCTGACGGAAAGCGAGATCGATCTGTCGGAGGCCATGCGCGACGTCGATGAATGGCGTGCATTGCGTGCGTCGTTGCGTCGCATCGATGAAGGCACGTATGGCGTGTGCATCGACTGTGGGATTGAGATCCCGCTGGCCCGGCTGGAAGCATCGCCGCTGACGAATCGTTGCGTCGACTGCCAGGCCGAGGCCGAGAAGCGCGAGCGCCAGAACGTGTGAAGCGGGCGGCGATGGCCGCCCCACCGGTCTGGCCCATCCCTCCGGACGGGCAGTGCCGGGTGCCGTACCGGCGGCATGCTCTGCAGTCATCCGAAACGTCCGTGCAGGAACCAGGCGCCGTTTTCTCCGGTGTGCAGTCGTTCCCGGTAGATCCAGTACAGCATGTGCGCATCGTCCGTGGCGATGAAGTAGTCGCGCTGCACCAGTCTGCCATCCCACCAGCCGCCCTCGATCCGCTCCGGTCCAGCCTGCAGTTGCAGCGCCGAACGCCACCAGGGGCGATGATTGCGTTCGGCCAGCGGCAGTGCGGGGTCCAGCAGCCATAGCGGTCGCGGCAATCGCGCCACCGGCAATGACGATGGATCGGGATCATCGCGCCGCCCGTCCGCAGGCATGAGCACGGCGCCTGCTTCCATGCGACAGGTCTCGAAACGCCAGGCGGATTCCGGACGATGATCGGCGATCAGCCGCACGCGCCGGACGTGTTCCGCGCCGAGGCGGGCCTGCAATCGTTCGACGAGGCGGCACAGTTCTTCGTGGGTGTCGTGTGCCGACGGGAACAGTTCGCTGCTGATTCCGGGCCGCGCGACGATGTCTTCGGCCCGCAGGCGCACTGCGCGCGCCGCTTCGGGCAGACGCGTGACCGTCAGTTTTTCGCGCAGCAGCCGTGACAGCCGTCCGGTCTCGTGCGCCGGTCCGGCCAGCCGGACGTCGACTGCCGTTTCGTCACATTCGTCATGCTCGATGTGCAGCGTGAAGGCACGGATTGCGCTCTGGCGGGCGCCGAGCCATCCCGTCATCGACGCGAGCAGACGGTCTGCGGCGAACATCAGTGCCTCGGCATGCTCGACCCGCGTCAGCAGTTCCAGACGCTGGTCGAAGACCGGTGGCGCCTCGAACCACGATCGCGGCTCGGATCGCCGGCCCAGTGCCCGATCGAGTTCCTCGAGCAGGGCGGGACCGAAGCGGCGCGCGATGGCCGCCCGCGGCAGGGCGAGCAGTTCGTGCACCTGCTCGATGCCGGTGGCACGGAACCATTCGAGCTGTGCCCGGTCATGAACCAGCAATGACACGGGCAGCCGGCCGATTTCCTGCTCCAGCCGTGCCGGCGGAGCAAACGAGGCATCCCGGTGACGGGCAAGCAGCCAGGCGGCGCCGGCGGTGGGCGCGACCCCGATGCGTACGTGATATCCGGACGATTGCAGCCCCTGGCGCACCTGTGTGCACAGGGCCCGCAGACCGCCGAAGTAGCGCAGGCTGGGTGCCACTTCGGCCAGCAGGCCGCATGGCGTCGGAGGTTCGTCGATGAGTCCGTACGCCGGACCGGACTGCAGGCTGACGGTTGGCGTGAATTGCTGCATCCAGATGGCGACGGCTTCCAGTGCCTGCCGTTCCGCATCGGCATTGCGTTCGAGCAGGTGCAGCGACGGCAGCAGCGCCTGCGCCGTGGCGCGCTTCATTCCCGCCTCGATGCCGTGATCGCGCGCAGGTTTGCTGGCATCGAGCACGCAGTGCCGGTCGCACAGGGCGATCGTCGCCGGCCCGTCGGACCGGGCAGCGGGATCGGCATCGAAGTCTGTACCGGATCCGGCCAGATCGAGCGCAAGATGTTCGAAAAAAAGTCCAAGCCACCACATCGGGTGTATTTCCCGCGATGGTTTCAGGCGTTTTTCAGGGAGTGGTCCGGAGCCGTCCGGGCTGGCGTTGCGGCCATGGGTGCCGTGCCGCGATGGACTGTCCGCAGCGTTCTGCCGGATGCCGTATCGGTTTTCGACGGGGCGGCAGCCCGCGTTGCAGCAGCGCTCGAAGACGATGTCCGCAGACGGATCGACAGGGGCGGTCGGGGCAGGTCGACGAGGATCGGCGCAGCGGCAAGCGGTCCGCGCCGCTTGAGGATGTGCACGGCGAGCCGCTCTTCCGCCTGTGGCAGCAGCAGCAGGCGCAGCGGCGCCGGAGAAGCCTCGAATTGCGCATCGAGCGGACGAAACAGGAAGGCCGGTCCGTGGCCGGTCCGCGCCGCCAGCTGCATCCGGCGCAGATGTTCGGGGCGCGTGTGGGGCCGTGGCGGCAGCCAGGCGAGCAACGCTCCGCAACTGCTGCTGCGCAACGCCTGTTCGATCGCCCACAGGCGATGGGCGGCATGCGCCGCCTCGACGATCAGCAGGTAGTCGGGGTCGATTCCGTATGCAGCCAGGGCCGGCGCGTAGGGGATCTGCGGCGGGCCGAGCATGATCGTGAATCGGCGTTCCTGCGTGAGCCGACGCAGCAGGGGCACGAGCAGGCGCAATTCACCGATGCCCGGTTCCCGGCTGATCAGCTCGGTCAGCATTGCGCCGGGCCAGCCGACGCCGGGCAGTTGCGCATCCAGCGCGGTGAATCCGCTCGGAAAGACCGGCGTGGCGAAGCGGGCCAGCTGGCCGGCCCGCCAGACCGCATCGGGCAGGGTGACGGACATGACGCATTACCCGTTGCGCAGCAATCCGACGGCGATTCCTTCGAGCGAGAAATCGTCCGCACGCGCATCGACGACGATCGGCGTGAAATCGGGATTTTCCGGCCGCAGTTCGATGCTCCTGCCGCGCCGGTGCCAGCGCTTGACGGTCACGTCGTCGCCGATGCGTGCAACGACGATCTGTCCGTTGCGCGCTTCGTGCGCCTGACGCACCGCGAGCAGGTCGCCATCGAGGATGCCGGCGTCGCGCATGCTCATGCCGCGTACGCGCAGGAGATAATCGGGCGCTTCGGAGAACAGCGCCGGATCGATCGCATAGCTTCTTTCGACGTGTTCCACGGCGAGGATCGGACTGCCGGCCGCGACCCGGCCGATCAATGGCAGCTCGCGCTGCGTCAGGCTCCGTTGCGGCAGGATCCGGCCCGACCATGCCGCATGGTCGGGCCGGGCACGGGAATCGGTCTGCGGCGTCAGCCGGATGCCGCGCGAGGCACCGGCGGTCAGTTCGAGCACGCCCTTGCGGGCGAGTGCCTTCAGGTGTTCTTCTGCGGCATTGGCCGAGCGGAAACCGAAATGCGCGGCGATCTCGGCGCGTGTCGGCGGAAATCCGGTGTCGGCGACGAATTCGCGGATGAGGTCGAGAATCTGCTGCTGTCGGCGGGTGAGTTCACGCATCGGATTTTCCGGTCGGTTTCCGTTGTGCCTGCCCGTCCGGCCGTCCTCCCGCCGGGCCATGCAGATCGGCAGCGACGGATCGTGGACAGGCATCGATACTGTGATTATATACAGTGATCGATTCCGGTGTCGAATCCGGTGCCGGCACCGGTGAATCGGGCCGGACGTCATCGCCACGAAACGGTTGCTCCGGGTGCACGGAAACTGTTGATTCCTGTCGTTTCGCCGGACATGACCGCGCACCGGCCGCACATCGGAGACGGATGGACCGTGTTTTTTGCCCGGAATCTTTTCTGTTTGCGGGCAGTTTGTGGCAAAGTCGGAAAACGGACTGGTAACAGTGGTTCGCGGAATTGCATTTCCCGGCGTGCTGATCCGGCGTTCCTCGAAATGCAATCAGACCAACGATTCGGGGAAAACGTTCTCGATGGGAACCAAGATCTATGTAGGCAATCTTCCGTGGCGTGCCACGGATGCCCAATTGTCGGAATTGTTCGGCGTGCACGGAGAGGTCACCGATGCGAAGATCGTGACCGATCGGGAAACCGGCCGCTCCCGCGGTTTCGGCTTCGTGACCATGGCGGCCGGCGACGCTGCCCAGGCGGCCATCCGCGCGCTCAACGGCTATTCACTGGAAGGCCGCGCGCTGGTCGTCAACGAGGCGCGTGAACAGACCGGTGGCCGTCGCCCCGGAGGCTACGGCGGTGGCGGAGGTGGTGGCTACGGTGGTGGCGGCGGAGGCTACGGCGGCCACGGTCGCGGCGGTGGTGGCGGCTACGGTCGTGGTGGCCAGGGCCGCGGCAGTGGTGAAGGCGGGCACGGAGGTGGCTATGGCGGCGACGGCGGCGATCACCGCGGCCCGCGTCGCGGCGCCCGCCAGTTCGGGCAGTAGCCTTCTGCGGCCCTCCTACATCTCCGAGTAGTTCGGTCCACCACCGCCTTCCGGGACGACCCAGACGATGTTCTGGGTCGGATCCTTGATGTCGCAGGTCTTGCAGTGCACGCAGTTCTGGGCGTTGATCTGCAGGTGTTCGACGCCCGCCTCGTCGCGCACGAATTCGTAGACACCGGCCGGACAGTAGCGCTGCTCCGGCCCGGCATAGCGGGCCAGATTGATGCGCACCGGCACCTCCGGGTCCTTTAGCGTCAGATGCGCCGGCTGGTTTTCCTCGTGATTGGTGTTCGAGATGAAGACCGAGGACAGCCGGTCGAACGAAAGCTTGCCGTCCGGTTTCGGATAGGCGATCGGCTTCGATTGCGCCGCCGGCTCCAGACATTCATGATCGGCATGGCGCACATGAAGCGTGAACGGCGCCTTGCCGCGGAACACGGTCTGGTCGATGCCGACGAGCAGGGTTCCCAGCCACAGCCCCTTGCCCATCGCGGCCTTGAAATTGCGCGCGCGATACAGTTCCTCGCGTAGCCAGGAGCGCTCGAAGGCTTCGCCGAACGCGACGAGTTCGTCTGCCGAGCGTTCCGCGCCGATGGCCTCGAATGCCGCTTCGGCGGCAAGCATTCCGGTCTTGATCGCAGCGTGGCTGCCCTTGATGCGCGAGGCATTGAGGAAACCGGCGTCGCAGCCGATCAGGCAGCCGCCGGGAAAGGTGAATTTCGGCAAGGCGTTCAGACCGCCGGCCGTGATCGTGCGTGCGCCGTAGGACAGCCGTTTGCCGCCCTCGAGGAGCGTGCGGATGGCCGGATGATGCTTGTAGCGCTGGAATTCCTCGTAGGGCGACAGATACGGATTGCGGTAGTTCAGGCCGACGACGAAGCCGACCGCGATCTTGTTGTCGCGCCAGTGGTAGACGAACGAGCCGCCATAGGTGTCGTTGTCCAGCGGCCAGCCGGCCGTGTGCATGACCAGGCCGGCCTCGAATTTCGCCGGATCGACTTCCCACAGTTCCTTGATGCCGATGGCATAGCTCTGCGGATCGCGCCCCTCGTCCAGGCGAAAGCGCGCAATCAGCTGGCGCGCGAGATGACCGCGCGAGCCTTCGGCGAAGAAGGTGTACTTGCCGAGCAATTCCATACCCGGCTGGAAATTGGCCGTCGGTTCCCCGTCGCGCCCGATGCCCATGTTGCCGGTGGCGATTCCGCGTATCGCACCCTTGTCGTCATAGAGCACTTCGGCCGCGGCGAAACCCGGATACACCTCCACGCCCAGGGCCTCGGCCTGCTCACCCAGCCAGCGCACGAATTCGCCCAGACTGACGATGTGGTTGCCGTGATTGCGAAAGCATCCGGGCAGCATCCAGCCCGGCAGCGCCTGCCCGCCCCGCTCCGACAGGAAGAGGAAGCGGTCTTCGCGCACCTCGGTGTCCAGCGGTGCCCCGCGTTCCTTCCAGTCGGGGAACAGTTCGGACAGCGCGCGCGGATCCATGACGGCACCCGAGAGGATGTGCGCGCCGACTTCCGATCCCTTTTCGACCACACAGACGTTGATTTCGCCATCGCGCTCGGCAGCGAGTTGCTTGAGCCGGATCGCCGCCGACAGGCCGGCAGGCCCCGCGCCGACGATCACGACGTCGAACTCCATCGACTCGCGTTCGATTTCCATCTTGCTGTGCACTCCGTAGTCTGTGAGGGGCCGTTTCACCCCTTTCGGCAGCAGATTGTCCGGAAAGCGGCGCCTGCACGCAAACGATGGCGATTCCGCCGCCCCGGGTATGATCGGCCGGCAGACATTTCCGGCAGGGGAGTACGGGTGAGCGCGCGCATTCTCGTCCATGAACTCGACATACCGATCCGGTGGGGCGACATGGACGCCATGGGTCATGTCAACAACACCGTGTATTTCCGCTACATGGAGCAGATCCGCATCGCCTGGCTCGAAGCGCTGGGCTTCCGGCCCGAACCGGCCGATGAGGGACCGCTGATCATCAACGCGAGCTGCACGTTCCTGCGCGAGCTGCGCTACCCCGGAACCGTCACCTGCCGCCTGTACGCCGGCGCGGCCGGTCGCTCGACCCTCGATACGTATACCGACATGTACGACCGTAGGGATGCCGACGAACCCTGTGCCAGCGGCGCGGCCAGGATCATCTGGGTCGACCACCGCCGGAAGAAGTCGGCGCCGTTGCCGGAGCATGCCCGTGCTGCGATGATGCGCCCGTGGGGACAGTAACCGTCGGCACGCGGATCGGTCGTCATGGCGAAACGGTTCCGGGCGCATCCGGCGCCGTCTGCCTTCCTGTCCGGCTTTGTATAATCACGCTTTCCGGCCGAGCCTCATGACCAAATTCGTATTCGTCACCGGCGGCGTCGTTTCTTCGCTCGGCAAGGGTATCGCCGCAGCCTCGATCGGCGCCTTGCTCGAATCGCGCGGCCTGCGCGTCACCCTGCTCAAGCTCGATCCCTACATCAACGTCGATCCCGGGACGATGAGTCCGTTCCAGCACGGCGAGGTGTTCGTCACCGAAGACGGTGCCGAGACCGATCTCGATCTCGGGCACTATGAACGCTTCGTGTCGGCGCGCATGCGCCGCAGCAACAACTTCACGACCGGCCAGATCTACGACTCGGTGCTCCGCAAGGAGCGCCGCGGCGAATACCTGGGC
>DAIUFU010000041.1:0-9040 GCA_036844405.1 Burkholderiaceae bacterium
AGGCCGCCACCCATGGCAACCGCGTGCACGGCGGCGACCACCGGCTTGCTGCTGCCCTCGATCGTGCGGATCACCGTCGCCAGAATCGGTTCGGCCTGCGCTTTCGGCGTGTTGAATTCGCGGATGTCGGCGCCGCCCGAAAAGGCATTGCCGGCACCGTGGATGACGATCGCGCGAATGGCCGGGTCGGCCTGCGCCCGGCGCACGGCTTCGACCAGACCGGTGCGCAGCTCATGTCCGAGACCGTTGACGGGGGGATTTTCCATCGTGACGACGGCAACGTCGTCGCGGGTGGCGTAATGCGCTTGGCTCATGAACGGTTTCCGAAAATTCAGCCGCGCAGACCGACGGCGGCGCGCAGCTGCTCCATGAAGGGTATCGCGATCGCCCGCGCCTTGCGGGCTCCATCGAGCAGGACGTCGTCGATGTCGTCGGGTCGGGCAATCAGGGTCTCGTAGCGCTCGCGCATCGGCGCCAGTTCGCTTTCGATCAGCTGGTACAGGCGGTCCTTGGCCGCACCCCAGCCGAGACCGTACTCCAGTTCGGCACGAAAGCGCGCCGCCTCGTCGGCCGCAGCGAAGGCGCGATAGATCGCATACAGCTGCGAATTTTCGGCGTCCTTCGGTTCGCCCGGCACGCGCGAGTCGGTAACGATGCGCCGGATCGACGCCTGCAGCTTTTTCGTGCCGCCCTCGAAGAGCATGATCGTGTTGTCGTAGCTCTTGGACATCTTGCGTCCGTCGAGCCCCGGCAAGGTGGCGACATGCTCCTCGACCTGCGCCTGCGGCAGCACGAACGGCCCCTTGACGTCGCCGAAGACGCGATTGAAGCGCTGGGCGATGTCGCGCGCCATTTCGACGTGCTGGATCTGGTCGCGGCCGACTGGCACGAAGGCGGCATTGAAGAGCAGGATGTCGGCCGCCATCAGCACCGGATAGCTGTACAGACCCATGCTGATGCCGGCGTCCGGATCGTCGCCGGCTGCGTGATTGCGCTCGACGGCAGCCTTGTACGCATGAGCCCGGTTCATCAGACCCTTGGCGGTCACGCAGCCGAGCATCCAGGTCAGTTCCGGAATCTCCGGGATGTCCGATTGCCGATACAGGGTGACCCGTCCGGGATCGAGCCCGGCCGCCAGCCAGCTGGCGGCGATGTGCAGGCGCGAGCGGCGCACGCGCGCCGGCTCGTCACACTTGACGAGTGCGTGCAGATCGGCGAGGAACAGGAACGAGTCGAAACCGTCGTCCTGGCTGGCGCGTACCGTCGGTCGGATCGCCCCGACGTAGTTGCCCAGGTGAGGGATACCGGTGGTCGTGATGCCGGTCAGGACACGCGGTTTCATGCGCCCCCTTCGAGAAGTCTGCGCAGCACGTACTGCATGATGCCTCCATGACGGTAGTAATCCGCTTCCGCGGGCGTATCGATGCGCACGGTCGCGTCGAACGTGATCCGGCCGGCGCTCACACGCACGGTGGCCGGCGTCAGTCCCTCGTTGAGCGTCGCGATGCCTTCGATGTCGATCTTTTCCTCTCCGGTCAGCCCGAGCGAATCGATGGTCTCGCCGGCCGGAAACTGCAGCGGCAGGACACCCATGCCGATCAGGTTCGAGCGGTGGATACGCTCGAAGGATTCGGCGATCACGGCGCGCACGCCGAGCAGCATCGTGCCCTTGGCCGCCCAGTCGCGCGAGGAGCCGGAACCGTATTCCTTGCCGGCCAGGATGACCAGCGGCGTGCCTGCCTGCGCATAGGCCTCGGACGCATCGAAAATCGTGCTCGTCGGGCCTCCCGCCTGCGTGAAATCGCGTGTGAAACCGCCCTCCGTGCCCGGCGCCAGCCGGTTGCGCAGGCGGATGTTGGCGAAGGTGCCGCGGATCATCACCTCGTGGTTGCCACGGCGCGAGCCGTACGAGTTGAAGTCGGCCGGCTCCACGCCATTGGCAACCAGGTATTCGCCGGCCGGGGAATTGCGTGCAATGGATCCGGCCGGACTGATGTGATCGGTGGTGACCGAATCGCCCAGCACGGCGAGCACGCGCGCGCCGGTGATGTCACTGACCCGCTCCGGCAGGCGCGGCATGCCATCGAAATACGTCGGCCGACGCACATAGGTCGACGCGTCCTCCCAGGCGAAGCGGGCACCGGTGGGTGTCGGCAGGGCCTGCCAGCGTTCATCGCCGGTAAACACGTCGGCATAACGGCGCACGAACATCGAGGACTCGACCGAGGCATCGATGCAGGCCTGCACTTCGGCACTCGTTGGCCAGATCTCGCGCAGGAAGACGTCCTTGCCGTCACTGCCCTGGCCCAGCGGCTCGTTGAACAGGTCGATGTCCATCGTGCCGGCCAGTGCGTAGGCGACCACCAGCGGCGGCGAGGCCAGGTAGTTGAGTTTCACCTCCGAATGGATGCGCCCTTCGAAGTTGCGATTGCCCGAGAGCACGGCCGCCACGGCCAGGTCGTTGGCACGCACCGCGGCGCTGACCTCGGGGATCAGAGGACCCGAGTTGCCGATGCAGGTCGTGCAGCCGAAGCCGACCAGATCGAAGCCGAGTTCGCGCAGATACGGCATCAGGCCGGCGCGTTCGTAATAGTCGATGACCACCTTCGAGCCGGGTGCCAGGCTGGTCTTGACCCACGGCCGGCGCACCAGGCCGCGTTCGACCGCCTTCTTCGCCAGCAGCGCGGCCGCGATCATGACCGAAGGATTCGATGTATTCGTGCACGAAGTGATCGCCGCGATGACGATCGCACCATGATCGACCTCGTAGCCCGCGCCGTCAGCCGGCTGCACGTGGGCCGGATTGCGCACGCGATCGGCACCGGCGCTGTTCGTTGCATTGGTCTTCGGTGCCGCCTCCTGCGTGCCGACGCCCGAAGTCGCCTGGCCGCTGCCGTAGGCCGGTGCGT
The DNA here is from genome assembly GCA_036844405.1 of Burkholderiaceae bacterium. GTDB lineage: Bacteria > Pseudomonadota > Gammaproteobacteria > Burkholderiales > Burkholderiaceae_E > Zeimonas. The sequence goes on from DAIUFU010000041.1 coordinate 2,910, forward strand.
CGGAGGCCGGGAAACTTTCGGCCACCGCCTCGTCGTAGCCGCGTTCGCCGCCCTTGCGCGGCGGCTCGCCCGCATAGCCGACCAGCACCTTGCGAAAGGCTGCCCTGGCGTTGCGCACCGAGATCCGGTCCTGCGGCCGCTTCGGTCCGGCGATCGACGGCACCACCGTGTCGAGTTCGAGTTCGAGCCGCTCCGAATAGCGCGGCTCGGCCTCCGGGTGGTGCCACAGGCCCTGCGCTCGCGCGTATTGCTCGATCAGCCGGACATGCTCTTCAGTGCGCCCGGTCAGGCGCAGATAGCGCAACGTCTCGTCGTCCACCGGGAAGATCGACACCGTCGAGCCGTATTCCGGACTCATGTTGCCGAGCGTCGCCCGGTTGGCGAGCGGAATCGCCGCCACGCCCGAACCGTAGAACTCGACGAACTTGCCGACGACGCCGTGCCGGCGCAGCATTTCGGTGATCGTCAGCACCAGGTCGGTCGCCGTCGTCCCCTCGGGCAGATTTCCGGACAGGCGAAAACCGACCACCTGCGGGATCAGCATCGAGATCGGTTCACCCAGCATCGCCGCCTCGGCCTCGATGCCGCCCACACCCCAGGCGAGCACGCCCAGACCATTGACCATCGGAGTGTGTGAATCGGTGCCGACGACGGAGTCGGGATACGCGATTCGCCGCTGCTTGTCTTCGACGTCGAACACGACGCGCGCCAGGTGTTCGAGATTGACCTGGTGGACGATGCCGGTGTCCGGCGGCACGACGCGGAAATTGCCGAAGGCGTTCTGACCCCAGCGCAGAAACTGGTAGCGCTCGCGGTTGCGCTGGTATTCGTGCTCGATGTTGCGCTCGAAGGACTGCGGCGTGCCGAATTCGTCGACGATGACCGAATGGTCGATGACCAGCTCGACCGGCGCCAGCGGATCGACACGCGCCGGATCACCCCCCAGCGCCTGCATTGCGTCGCGCATCGCCGCGAGATCGACGACGGCCGGCACGCCGGTGAAATCCTGCAGCAGGACACGCGCCGGCGTGAAGCGGATCTCGGTTTCGGGAGCTGCCGCCGGATCCCAACCGGCGAGCGCACGGATGTCGTCCGGCGCTATGTCACCGCCATTTTCGTTGCGCAGCAGGTTCTCGAGCAGGATCTTCAGCGAGTACGGCAGGCTGGCAACATCGAAACCGGCCTTTTCGAGCGCGGCCAGTCTCCAGATCTCGTACGGGGTGCCAGCGACGTCGAGTGTGTCGTGTGCCGAAAAACTGTCGTTTCCGTTCATCTGGATTCCCTCCATCCAAAGCAGTGCCCGAGGTGGTGCCGGAACCGGTCGGTCCGGCAACCGGGCAGTACCGGGCGGGCACGCCATCGGCCGACACGGCCACGGCGCGGCCCGTCGCCGTTCGGCGATCCGGCACAGCGGTTCGATGAACTGTACGTCATCGCGGGATCACGATCACCGGATCCTGCTTTGGCGATGGGCACGTTCGTCCGCCTTCTGCGGATTGTAGGGAAACCCGGGCCCGTCTGCCTCGGGACCGCCTGTCGTGCGCCCCTGCTGTCCGGACGGATCCCGGCGAGGCAGCGATCGTGGCCGCGTTAAGCTGCGTGCCTGTACCGCTGAACACGGCGCTGGCACGGAGGGTCTTCATGCAGGAAACGAGCAAACGAAAACCGGAAGAGGAATGGAAAGCGCTGCTGTCGCCCGAGGAATTCCGCGTGGCCAGGCTGGGTGCAACCGAGCGCCCGTTTCACGGCCGCTATCACGATCATCACGAAGCCGGCACCTATGTCTGCGTATGCTGTGGCACCCCGCTTTTCGCCTCGGACTGCAAATACGAGTCCGGCAGCGGCTGGCCGAGCTGGTGGACGCCGATCGACGGGCAGCGGATTGCCCGGCGCGAGGATGACAGCCACGGCATGCAGCGCGTCGAACTGCTGTGCGCCGCCTGCGACGCACATCTGGGCCACGTCTTCGATGACGGTCCCGAGCCGACCGGCCTGCGCTACTGCATCAATTCGGTCTCGCTGCGCTTCGTGCCGGAAGCGCACGACACCGACATCAGTTGCGCTTGATTTTCTCCAGCATCCGGAAGATCGGCTTGTCCGAGCCGTTGAAGAGCCGCTTGAGCGACTTGGGCAGGCAACGACGCTCGAGCGTGTTGCGGCGATTTCGGGTACGTTCTGCCATCTGCGATCTCCTGTCGATCCGCTTTCGGTCGAAACCCTGAATCATAACCGGAGAAGGCATGAAGCTGCTGTTCGACCTGTTTCCGATTCTTCTTTTCTTCGTCGCCTACAAGCTGGTCGACATCTATGTCGCCACAGCAGTTGCGATCGCGGCCAGTGTCCTTCAGATCGGCTGGATGCTGCTGCGCGGGCATCGCATCGAATCGATGCAGTGGGTCAGCCTGGCCATCATCGTCCTGTTCGGCGGTCTGACGCTCCTGCTGCAGGACGAGACATTCATCAAGTGGAAGCCGACCGTTCTTTACGGCCTGTTCGGTGTTGTGCTGGCCGGTGCACGCCTGGTCTTCGGCAAGAATCTGATCCGCGCCGCGATGCAGAAGCAGATCTCCCTGCCCGAGCCGGTCTGGACGCGTCTGACGTGGCTGTGGAGCGGTTTTTTCGCGGCGCTGGCGCTGCTCAACCTGTATGTGGCCTACCGGTTTTCCACCGACGTCTGGGTCGATTTCAAGCTTTTCGGGACGACCGGCCTGACGCTGGCCTTCGTGCTGGCACAGGCGTTCTACATCGGCCGCCACATCGAAGAAGAACCATCCTGAAGCCCGGCCATCCGTACCGGAATCGATGCTTCGGGGTGCGTCTGCCTTTCATCCGGCCTCCTGTATGATGCCGCGCGCGGCCTGCATGCACGGCGTGAAAGGAATCGATTGCGCCAAGGCCACATACCTGCCTTTCCGTTCGAGGATTTCCTCCGATGCCGCACCGCCCTGATTCACCTGTCCGTTCGTTTTCCGCCTCCCGACCTTCGGGTTTCCAGCCCCTGACGCGCGGTATCGCGCGCGTGATCGCCGTCGCCCTGTTTCCGCTCGCCACGGCCGCGTTCGCGCAGAATGCAGCCATCGTGAACAACCAGCCGATCCCGAAGGAGAAACTGGACCATTTCGTCCAGATGCTGATCACGCAGGGCCAGCAGGACACGCCTCAGCTGCGCGCCGCGGCCCGTGATGAACTGATTGCCCGGGAACTGTTCGCGCAGGAGGCTGCCCGCCGGAAGCTCGATCAGGGCAAGGAAGTGCAGGCGCAGCTGGCGGACGCGCGCCAGATGATCATGATCCGGGCGGCCATCGGTGATTATCTGAAGGAGCACCCGGTCACGGACGAAGAGATCCAGGCCGAATACAAGCGCGTCGCCGCGCAGGCCGGCGGTGGCAAGGAGTATCGCGCCCGCCACATCCTGGTCGAGACGGAAGAAGAAGCCGACGGAATCATCGCGCAACTGAAAAAGGGCGCGAAATTCGAGGAACTGGCCAAGCAGTCGAAAGATACGGGCTCGGCACAGGCCGGCGGCGACCTCGACTGGAACACGCCGGAGAGTTTCGTGCCGGAGTTTTCGGAGGCGATGGTGGCGCTGGACAAGGGGAAGTACACGGAAAAGCCGGTGAAGTCACAGTTCGGCTATCACATCATCCGGCTCGATGACGTCCGTGAAGTGCAGCCGCCGCCGCTCGATGAGGTGCGCCCGCAGATCCAGCAGAAGCTCGAGCGCGATCGGGTGCAGCAACTGCAGCAGGATCTGCGCGCGAAAGCGAAGATCGAGTAATCGCCCTGCTCTGCCGGCAGCGTCCGCCCGGGAATCCGGTGGCGCGCAGTCGGTCGGGCATTGGACTGATTGCGCCGCCAGACGCGTCATTCTCGTGCGCGGCCTGACGATATTCCCCGCGCGGTGTCGGACAGGCGGAATCGTCAGTTGCGCCGGAGCGCAAAGAATCCGGACAGGATTGCGCCGCAGCGCGCCGCCATGACGCCGCCGCGCACCTTCGTGTGGTGGTTGAGTCGCCGCTCGGCAAAAAGATCGACCACGCTGCCACAGGCACCGGTCTTCGGGTCGGCGGCGCCGTACACCAGTCGACGGATGCGCGCGTGCTGGATGGCGCCGGCGCACATCGCACAGGGCTCGAGCGTCACGTACAGTTCGCAGCCGACCAGGCGGTGATTGCCCAGTCGTCTGGCAGCCGCACGTAGCGCGATGATCTCGGCATGCGCCGTCGGATCGTGATGCCCGACTGTCCGGTTGAAGCCTCGCCCGATAACTTCGCCGTCGCAGACGACAACGGCACCGACCGGGACCTCGTCGCGGGCTGCGGCACGCTGTGCCAGCGCGATCGCCTGCTCCATCATCGCCTCATCGTGTCCATCATCGTCGTGCCGGTCATCGCCAGCTCCGGTCGTCGCCGGCTCGGCGTGACCCCGTGCGACATCAGTCGCCGCGGCAGGAGCGCCGATCTGGCTGCCAGCGCTCCGGTCCGTGCCGATGCGGCCATCCGCCACGGGATTGGCCGTCGCATCGGCGCCCTCTTTCTCGATCGCCAGCATGTGCAGCTTGGTCGCCACGCCGCCACCGGCCGAAAACCCTCCCGGGCGTCCGCCGGCGGCCAGGACCCGGTGACAGGGCACGATCGGCGCGAAAGGATTGACGCCGAGCGCGCGACCGACGGCACGCGCCGCACCGGGCCGCCCCAGGGCGGAAGCGATGGCACCGTACGTGGTTGTCTGCCCCGGGCCGATCGTGCGCAGGAATTCGTACACCTGCCGTTCGAACGGCGTCACGCGGTCCCAGTCCAGCGGCAGATCGGCGAGATCGTCCGGCCGGCCGCGCAGCAGCCCGCGGATCCGGTGGATGGCCGCACGAATCTCCTGCGGCGGCGTGCCGGCATGCGCGTCCGGCAGTTGCGCCAGCAGACTGGCGCGCGTGGCGTCCGGGTCGGCCTCGGGCAACTGGACGTGCACAATGGCATGATCATTCCACGCGATCGCCATGCGGCCGATGGCAGTGTCGAACAGGCAGAATGACGGCGCCGGCACGGATCGATCATCAAACGGAAGCGTCATGGAAACCGTCATTTATCACAATCCCTCGTGCAGCACTTCGCGCAAGACCCTGGCCCTGCTGCGCGAGCACGGAATCGAACCCCGGATCGTCGAATATCTGAAAACGCCGCCGGATCGCCAGACCCTGGCCGCAATGGCTGCGCGCATGGGGGTTCCGGTGCGCACGCTGCTGCGGCGCAAGGAAGCGCTGTACAAGGAAATGGAGCTTGACGATGCACGCTGGAGCGACGAGGAGCTGCTCGATGCCGCCGTCGCGCATCCGGTCCTGATCGAGCGCCCGATCGTGGTGACGGATTCCGGCGTCCGCCTCGGCCGGCCGCCGGAATCCGTGCTCGAGATCATCGGGGCCGGGAAGCCGGACGGTGGCCCAGCAGCCGCAGGCCGTTGAAGACGACGAGCAGACTCGCACCCATGTCGGCGAAGACCGCCATCCACATGGTTGCCTGATCGAAGAGCGCCAGCACGAGAAAGACGAGCTTGATGCCGAGCGCCAGCGTGATGTTCTGCCACAGGATGGCCCAGGTCCGCTGCGACAGCCGGATCGTCTCGGGGACCTTGCGCAGATCGTCGTTCATCACGAGGACATCGGCCGCCTCGAGTGCCGTGTCGCTGCCCGCGCCGCCCATGCCGAAGCCCAGGTGTGCCGCGCTCAGAGCCGGTGCATCGTTGATTCCGTCCCCGACCATGGCTACGCGGGCACCGGCCGACAGTTGTTCGATCCGGTCGAGCTTGTCCTGTGGCAGCAGTTCGGCGTGGACTTCACCGATGCCTGCCTGATCGGCGACGCTGCGTGCGGTAACGGTGTTGTCACCGGTCAGCATGACGACCCGCAGACCGGCCGCTTCGAGTTCGGCCACCGCCTGACGACTGGATTCCCGGATCCGGTCGGCAACCGCGAACAGTGCCAGCGGCCCCTGCGCATCGGCCAGGATGGTGACGGTACGCCCCAGCTCCTCATGCTCGCGCAGGCGGGCTTCGAGTTGCGCCGAACACTGGCCGCGTTCTTCGATCCAGCGGTGGTTGCCGAGCACGAACTCTTCGCCGTCGATCCGGCCGGACACCCC
>DAIUFU010000041.1:9140-17007 GCA_036844405.1 Burkholderiaceae bacterium
CGTCAGCTCGCGCGCCTGTTCGAGATGGACGCCACCCTTGATCAGGATGCCGCGGCGGGCGGCAGCGGCCAGCGCGCTGACGACGGTGACCGGTGTCGAGATGACGAGCGCACACGGGCAGGCGATGACGAGCAGCACCAGTGCCCGGTAGATCGCAGAGTGCCAGGACCAGTCGAAGAGCCACGGACCGGCGACGGCGACGGTCAGTGCCAGACTGAAGACCAGTGGCGTGTAGACAGCGGCAAAACGATCGACCAGACGCTGCGTCGGCGCACGCTTGCCCTGCGCCCGCTCGACCGCCTCGATGATGCGCGCCAGCACCGTGTCGCCAACCGGGCGCGTGACCTCGAATTCGAGTGAACCGCTCTGGTTGATCGTGCCGGCGAACACGTCGTCACCCGGTTCCTTGTCGACCGGGACACTCTCGCCGGTCACCGGGGACTGATCGACGGCTCCGTGTCCCGCAATCACGCGTCCGTCGAGGGCGAAGCGTTCGCCGGGCTTGACGCGTACGATCGAGCCGGGCGGGATCTCCTTTGCCGGGCGCAGTTCCCAGCGATCCGTCGCCACCCGGACCTCGGCCTGCGGCGGTGAAATGGCCAGCAGGCTCGCGATCGCGTTGCGTGCGCGTTCGACCGAGCGCGCCTCGATCAGTTCGGCCAGCGAGTACAGGGCCATGACCATGGCTGCTTCGGGCCACTGGCCGATCAGGAATGCGCCGCTCACGGCCACGGTCATCAGTGCGTCGATATTCAGGCGCGCATGAGCAAGGGACGCCAGTCCCTTGCGGTATACCGATGCACCCGACAAGGCGATGGCTGCCGCCGCCAGCGCCATGCCGATACCTTTCCAGAGCAGCGTGTGCGGAGCCAGGAAGTGGATCGACTCCGCAATGAAAGCGACACCGAGCGCGCACAGAAGGCGCATCGCTGCTCGGCGCTGGTCGTGCGCCGTATCGGCGGCGTCCGGCGGCGCCGACACCGTGTCGACGTGGAAGCCGGTTTGTCGGATGGCCTGTTCGATGCCCGGCCAGGATGCCTGCGGAGCATCGACGGCGAGCATGCGGGCGGCCAGATCGAAGCGCAGTGTCCGGATCCCGGCGAAGGCGTCGAGCGCGCGCCGGATCTGCGCTTCCTCGGCCAGACAATCCATCTCCGGGATGCGCAGCAGCAGCCCGTCACCGGCGCCCAGCGACGACGATGCCACCGGCGCCATCGAGCACGCATGCCCGGTGCAACCCGGTTGATGTGCATCGCGTGCAGAAGAAGGGACGGCAGAAGACGAAACGGGTTCGCGTGGGACGCAAGTGTGACTGTGCATGACTCCGCAAAGCGATCGGCGACACAAAAAACGCCGGTCGAACAAGCCTCGGGAACGATTGAAAGCCCTGTAGCAGCTACAGAGTCAAGTCCGGAGGAGCGAAGTCGGGACTGAAGTCGGGTCAGGACCGAAAACCCATGCAAAACGTATACTTGGCGCATGAGAATCGGTGAACTTGCACTCGCGGCGGCCACGCCGATCGAAACGATCCGGTACTACGAGCGGGTAGGTCTGCTGCCGGCGCCGGCGCGTACGTCGGGCAATTTCCGTGTCTATGAAATGGTTCACCTGGAGCGCCTGCGCTTCATCCGCTATTGCCGCAGCCTGGACATGTCGCTGGCCGAAGTGCGGACCTTGCTGCACTTTCGCGATGCGCCGACAGAGGACTGCACCGACGTGAATGCACTGCTCGACGAGCACATCGGGCACGTGACCACGAGAATCGGGGAGCTGCGCGCCCTGCAGACACAACTCGAAGACCTGCGCCGGCGCTGTGTCCGCATTCAGGAGGCCGATCGCTGCGGGATCCTGACAGGCCTGTCACGTGCCGCAGCCCGACAGGAACCTGCCGAAGCGCGCGAGGTATCGCACCTGCGCCCGCTGCACGGACACTGACTTCCGGGGCGCCCGCATGCCGGTGCCGAGAAGTCCGGCCAGCACCTTGCGCCGCAGCACGCTGGCCATGCTTGTGTTCTGGCTGATGGCAGCCGCTCTGCTGTACGCCGTCTTCGAGTGGTTCGGCATGCGCGAACGCGCCCGATTGCAGCCTTATGTCAGCCAGGGTGGCGAACTCGTCATTCCGCGCAGCCCGGACGGTCACTTCTACGTGTCCGGCGAAGTCAATCATCAACCGGCGCGATTCCTGATCGACACCGGCGCCAGTACGGTGGCGATCAGCGAGCAACTGGCAGCGTCGGCCGGTCTGCCGCGCGGCAACCGGATCACGCTGGGCACGGCTGCGGGCCAGCGCAGCGGCTGGCTGGTCCACTCGGTCCCGGTCCGGGCAGGCCCGCTCATTTACAATGAAACCAGCGTGACGGTCGGCGTGCAGATGGGTGCACCCGAAAATGCCCTGCTCGGCCAGTCGTTCCTGCGCCACTTCGATCTGAAAATCGAAGCCGACCGGATGGTGCTGCAAAGTCGCGGAAACCCGTCGCCTGATTGATCCTGCGTCCCGAACGGGCGCTTTTTCATCCGGTCGGCTGCGAGCCGGCGATGAAAAACCGTCTGCTCCCGATATTCCTGCGGGCCGGCCTCGGGGTGGCCGGAGTCGCCGACGCAAAATCATCCACTGCGGCCTATGGCATCGTCGACGCAGGGTACGGGTTCGAACAGTACCGCCATCACCAGCAGCATGAGCGTGCCCGGGCGACCCACTCCCCAGCCTCCCGGGTTCTGCCCCGCGGGTCGTTCTCGCGGGTACCGGCAACAGACCGGTGAAGGCCCGGGCCGTTCGTTTGACCAGGCGCAAACCGGACCGGACAACTCCTTGATGCCGCGCAAACCGGATGGTCGCGCTCCCGCTTGAAATGGTCCCTGCCATCCCTGTCCGAAATCCAGCGTGTCCATCCTCGAGTCCCACATGATCCGGTTTCTTGCGACGCTGACGTTTGCCCTGCTCCTTGCGCTGGGGGTTGACGGCGGGCCGGCGGCGCAGATCGCGACAGTCGGTGCCGACGCTCCGCCTGTGCACGCCCAGCTGGAATCCTTCCTCACCAGACTGGATCCGTCCGAGATCGTGCCGGGGGCCGACCGCTTCGGTCCGGTACGCAGGGATCCGGTCGTGGCGCCGGTGTTCCGTGGCGAAGAACTGCTCGGTTACGCTTTCCTCAACTCGCAACAGGTCGATGCCACCGGGTACTCGGGCAAGCCCATCCACATCGTGGTCGGGCTGGACACCGAAGGCACGATCACGGGCGCGAAACTGGTCGCGCACAGCGAACCGATCGTGCTGATCGGCATTCCGGAAAAGCGCGTTATCGATTATCTCGCTCACTTCATCGGTTTCAATCCGCTGCGCGCGGCGGCCACGCGTAGCGGTCCTCCCCAGGCGCCGATCGTCAGCGGCGCGACGGTCACCGTGCTCGTGATGGGTGAGAGCCTCGTGCGCTCGGCCGCCCGGATCGCACGCGCGCTGCAACTCGGCGCAGGCGTAGCCACTGTGGCCGATGCGCGCGTGGTCGATCCGCAGGCCGGGGACGTCGTCGACTGGCAGACGTTGCTCGCGAGCGGCGCCGTCCGGCACCTGCATCTGACGATCGGCGAGGTCAACCGGGCATTCGTCGATTCCGGCGACCAGCGCGCAGCCGATCGCCCCGAACCCGGTGAAAGCGACGAAACCTTCATCGATCTGTATGCCGCGCTGGTCTCCCAACCGGCCATCGGCCGCAGCCTGCTGGGCGATGCCGAATTCGGCAACGTCGAGCACGTGCTGACCCCGGGTCAGCCGGCCATCCTGATTGCCGGCGACGGGCTGTATTCATTCAAGGGTTCAGGCTATGTGCGCGGCGGCATCTTCGATCGCATCGAACTGCTCCAGGGCGCCGAAACCATCCGCTTTCGCGACTATCTGCATCGGCGCGTAGGCGATCTGCGCGCAGTCGGGGCACCGGACCTGAAGGAAATCGGCGTCTTCGCGATTCCGCCCGAAGTCGAATTCGATCCGGCCGCACCGTGGCGGCTGCAATTGCTCGTGCAGCGTGCCGTCGGCGCGCTCGAAAAAGCCTTTGTCTCGTTCAGCCTCGACTATGAACTGCCCGAACCGTACACCCGGGCAGCCCCCGCCGCCTCTGCGACGACAGATTCGACCGCCGCTCCTGCTGCGGGCGCGGGTACCGCTCCAGCGGATGCCGCAGCAGCAGCCGGTGCTCCCTCTGCCGCCGAACCCTCATCGGCCAGTCCGGCCGATGCTCCCTCCAGGGCTGCAGTGTCGCCCGCAGATGCCGGGGCCGCCGACGCAGCACCTGCGGAAGTCGCTACCCGCGAGGACACGGCCGCATCCTTCCCGGACGTGGGCGGGTGGCTGGACGAAGCGCACGAGCCCTTGTGGATGCGCATCTGGCGCAGCAAGACCGCCTCGCTGGCGATGCTGGGCGCGATGCTGGCGGTGCTGACATTCATCTTCTTCTTCCAGGACCTGCTGGTGGCGCGCGAGCGCCTGTTCAACCGGATCCGTCTCACCTATCTGCTGGTGACGCTCTTCTGGCTCGGCTGGGTGGCTTCGGCGCAACTGTCGGTCGTCAACGTGCTCACGTTCGCCGATGCGCTGCGCAGCCGTTTCCAGTGGTCACAGTTTCTCGTCGACCCGCTGATTTTCGTGCTCTGGTGCTCGGTGGCGGCGGCCCTGCTGTTCTGGGGGCGTGGCCCCTTCTGCGGCTGGCTGTGCCCGTTCGGCGCGCTGCAGGAGCTGACCAACCGGATTGCACGCCGGCTGAAGGTGCCGCAGCTGAAGATTCCGTGGGGCGTGCACGAGCGGCTGTGGCCATTCAAGTACATCATCTTCCTCGGTCTGTTCGGCATCTCGCTGGGCTCGCTGGCCTGGGCCGAGCGCTTCGCCGAGATCGAACCGTTCAAGACGGCGATCGTGCTGCGCTTCATGCGCGAGTGGTGGTTCGTCGCCTTCGCGCTCGCGCTGCTCGGCGCCGGCCTGTTCATCGAACGTTTCTTTTGCCGCTATCTGTGCCCGCTCGGGGCGGCGCTGGCGATTCCCGGGCGCATGCGCATGTTCGACTGGCTCAAGCGCTATCGCCAATGCGGCAATCCGTGCATGCGCTGCTTCCGCGAGTGTCCGGTCGAGGCCATTCACCCGGAAGGGCACATCAATCCGAACGAGTGCATCTCGTGCCTGCATTGTCAGGTCCTTTATCGCCATGACTACAAATGCCCGGTGCGCGTGCAGCGCCGGCTCAAGCGGGAGAAACATGTGGCGCTGCCACAGAACGCGTGAAGCAATCGGCCACGGCCGCCCTGTCCGTCTCCAGCAGGGGGCGCTCGGGCGGCTGCTCACCGGACGGATTGCTGCACCTGTTCACCGCCGATCTCACTGTCACAGGAGAGCAACTGATGGAACCGCAAAAGATGAACAAGGAAGACGCAAACGGCGAACGAGGCACGGCCGACCCGGCCGGGGAGAACCCGGCCTCGGTCTCCCGTCCCGATCGGCGTGCCCTGCTGGGCGGTGGTGCAAAAGCCGCCGCCGTTGCCGCCGGAGCCGGCCTGCTGGGTGGCTACGGCGTGAAAAGCGCGGTAACGGGATCCGCAGGATCGACCGGTTCGGCGCTGGCGCTCTCGCCCATTGCGTCGGCCCAGGCGGCACCGGCTTCCTCGGCTGCTTCGGCGGTGGCCGCCGCCATTGCCAAAACCCATGTTGGACCGGGTGAACTCGACGAGTACTACGTGTTCTTCTCCGGCGGCCAGAGCGGAGAAATGCGCATCGTTGGTCTGCCCTCGATGCGCGAACTGATGCGTGTGCCGGTTTTCAACCGCTGCAGCGCCACCGGCTGGGGACAGACCAACGAAAGCCTGAAGATCCTCACCGAAGGACTGACGCCCGAAACAAGGAAATACCTCGCCGACAAGGGCGGCACCTACCTGAACGGTGATCTGCACCACCCACACATGTCGTTCACCGACGGCACCTACGACGGGCGCTATCTGTACATGAACGACAAGGCCAATACGCGCGTGGCGCGCGTGCGCTGCGACGTGATGAAGTGCGACAAGATCATTGAACTGCCGAACCAGCACACGGTGCACGGCCTGCGCGTGCAGAAGTATCCGAAGACCGGCTACGTGTTCTGCAACGGCGAGGACGGTGTGCCGATCCCCAATGACGGCCGCCACCTCGACGACCCGAAGGAATACCGCTACGTCTTCACGGCCGTCGACGGCGAAACGATGAAGATCGCCTGGCAGGTCATCGTCAACGGCAACCTGGACAACGTCGATTGCGATTACCAGGGCAAGTATGCGTTCGCCACCAGCTACAACTCGGAGGAAGGCGTGACGCTGGCCGAGAGTACCGCCGCCGAGCAGGACTGGGTGACGGTATTCAACCTGAAGCGCATCGAGGAAGCCGTCGCGAAGGGCGAATACGAGACCATCGGCGGCGTGCCGGTGCTCGATGGCCGCAAGGGCTCGAAGTTCACGCGCTACATCCCGGTGCCGAACAGCCCGCACGGCATCAATACCGCGCCGGACGGCATTCACGTCGTGGCCAACGGCAAGCTGTCCCCGACCGTGACCGTGTTCGACGTGCGCCGCTTCGACGATCTCTTCGATGACAGGATCCAGCCGCGCGACACCGTCGTCGCCGAGCCGGAACTCGGTCTGGGCCCCCTGCACACCGCTTTCGACGGACGTGGGAATGCCTACACGACCCTGTTCATCGACAGCCAGATCTGCAAGTGGAACATCCAGAAGGCGATCGACCAGTTCAACGGCAAGAAGGCCGACCCGATCCTGGAGAAACTCGACGTCCACTATCAGCCCGGACACAACCATACGTCGATGGGTCAGACGAAGGAGGCCGACGGCAAGTGGCTGATCTCGCTGAACAAGTTCTCCAAGGACCGCTTCCTGAACGTCGGGCCGCTGAAGGCCGAATGCGACCAGCTGATCGACATCTCGGGCGACCGGATGGTCGTTGTGCACGACGGGCCGAGCTTCGCCGAGCCGCACGACGCAACCATCGTGCACCGCTCGAAGGTCAACCCGATCGACATCTGGAAGCGCGACGATCCGATGTGGGAGGATGCGCGCCGCCAGGCAAAGGCCGACGGCGTCGATCTCGATACCGACTCGAAGGTCATCCGCGACGGCAACAAGGTGCGCGTCTACATGTTTTCGGTCGCGCCGACCTTCAGCATGACTGATTTCACCGTGCGCCAGGGTGACGAGGTGACGGTCTACGTGACCAACCGCGACCAGATCCAGGATCTGACGCACGGCTTCACGATCGTCAATTACGGCATCGCGATGGAAGTCGGTCCGATGGCGACCGCTTCGGTCACGTTCAAGGCCGATCGGCCCGGGGTCTACTGGTACTACTGCCAGTGGTTCTGCCATGCGCTGCACATGGAGATGAAGGGGCGCATGCTGGTCGAGCCGCGCAAGGCGTGAGAACGGCGCAGCCGATGGCTTCGCACGTTCCGGGCACGCAGCACTGGTGACAGGCACGGCCATGACGATTGCGCGTTTCCGTTCGTTCCTGCGCCCGGCCGCCGCGATCCTGGCGATCGTCCTGGCGGCCGTGCCGGGCGTGGCCCGTCCGGACGACGGCGCCGCCGGGCCCGAATACACGGTTCGGCCCGATGAGCCGTTGCAGGCGCGCATCGATGCCCTGCCCGCCGGTGCCGTCCTGCGCCTGCTGCCCGGCCGGCACGATGGTCCGATCCGGATCGAACGGCCGTTGTCGCTGCTGGGCACGCCGGGCGCGGTTCTCGCCGGCCCGGGCACCGGCAGTGTCGTCACCGTGCGCGCGCCCGACGTGCGCATCGAGGCGCTGGAGATCACCGGTTCGGGGCGCGACGTGCCGGCGATGGACTCG
>DAIUFU010000042.1:0-16626 GCA_036844405.1 Burkholderiaceae bacterium
ACGATCATTCTGTTCGGAGTCGTCTGGTTCGCCGATTACGCGTTTTCCGCGCTGACGCATTTCCAGGGGCATCCGGGTGCGCTGCGCACGGCGTTCCAGTGGTTCACGCTGGCGATTCTGGCCATTTATTTCACCGGTTTCTGGAGCGAGGGTCGTCGGTCGCTGCCAATGAAGACGATGTCGCTGCAGTTGCAGACCCGCGCCGGTGGTCCGGTGCCGGTAGCACAGGCATTCGCGCGCTTCTCGGTGATCAGCGCGCTCGCGGTTGCCGCGATGGCCGCTGGCCACCATCTGCACCCGGTGCTGTTCCTGCTGTTGCCGGTCCCCTGGTTGTGGACGCTCGTCGACCGTGACCGCCGGGCGCTGCACGACATCCTCACCGGTACCCGCCTGGTGCATCTCGACCCGCATCCGGCGTTGCGATCGGTGGATGTCTGAGTAGTCATCCTGCAAGGGATTGGCAGGGCGAAGGGAAAGAAACTGGTCCTGAACCACAAACGGATCGTTGACAAATCGGTTGCTGCAATGCAGCAAACTGAAATCGTCACCCTTGCGGCATCATCCTCAGCAGACTCAGCAGACGATTTCACCGCCGCGGGATGCCCGCAAACAAATGATCTCCCCGGCCGATGCGCAGCGTCAGGGCTGTCGGGGTGCCTGTGCGCAGGCGAGAAGCGCAGCAGCACCGGCGCGCGTGCGCAGCACGCGTCGTCCCTCAAACTCGCCGCGCATGTCCGAACGCAGCGGACGCCGTACGCGTAGTGAGTTGCGCGGCGCCAGCCGGTGCTGCGAGCATCGCAGCGAACCCCCGCAAAGCGGGGGCAAGCACCGAAACCCCGACAGCCCTGACGCTGCGCATCGGCCCGCGCCGCTGCCCGCAATGACGTCACGCCTCTCCACGCACCCACACCAGCCTCTTCGCCCGTCACCCTCCGCCCACTGCCAGCACAGCCATTCTTGACCGCCACTGTTGCACCGCAGTATCCTTCCGCCTTTGCACAAGACGGGTCTGCGCCGCAGGCCCCGGAATCACGCGCGTTTTGCATCGTGCAGTCTTCACGAGAGACGTGCGCGGTGCATCCGATCAAAACCCGCAGGCTCCGTGTCGAGGTCTGCGTCGTGGCCGTGCCGGAAGGTGCGGCCATGGCGCCGGCGGCGGAACCACCTGCCCTTGAAAGGATTACATGATGGAACTCACCGGCGCGGATATCGTCGTCCGTTGTCTGCAGGAAGAAGGTGTCGAACACATCTTCGGCTACCCGGGCGGCGCCGTACTCTATGTCTACGACGCGATCTTCAACCAGGAGAAGATCCGGCACGTGCTCGTGCGCCACGAACAGGCTGCGGCCCATGCCGCCGACGCCTACGCACGCTCGACCGGCAAGGTTGGCGTCTTCCTCGTCACCAGCGGCCCCGGCGTCACCAACGCCGTGACCGGACTGGCCACCGCCTACACCGACTCGATCCCGATGGTCGCGATCACCGGCCAGGTGCCGACGCACGCCATCGGCGAAGACGCGTTCCAGGAAGCCGACACGGTCGGCATCACGCGGCCGTGCGTCAAGCACAACTTCCTCGTCAAGGACGTGCGCGACCTGGCGAGCACCATGCGCAAGGCGTTCCACATCGCGCGCACGGGCCGGCCGGGACCGGTGCTGGTCGACATCCCGAAAGACATCACCGTCGCCCGGTGCCGCTTCGAGTACCCGGAAACGGTGCACATGCGCTCGTACAACCCGGTCACGCGCGGGCACCAGGGCCAGATCAAGAAGGCGCTCGGCCTGATCCTGACCGCCGAGCGGCCGATGATCTACGCCGGCGGCGGCGTGATCCTGGGCGAGGCGGCGGAAGAACTCAACCGCTTTGCCGAACTGCTCGGCTTCCCGGTCACGACGACGCTGATGGGGTTGGGCGGATTCCGTTCGAGCGACCGCAAGTGGCTCGGCATGCCCGGCATGCACGGCACCTACGAAGCCAATATGGCGATGCAGCACAGCGACGTGCTGATCGGCATCGGCGTGCGCTTCGACGATCGCGTGATCGGCAACCCGAAGCATTTTGCGCAGACGGCGCACAAGATCATCCACCTCGACATCGACCCGTCGTCGATCTCCAAGCGCGTGCGCGTGGACGTGCCGATCGTCGGCGACGTGCGCGAGACGCTGCGCAGCATGATCGCGCTGCTCGAACAGACGCTGGCCGCCGGCCAGAAGACCAACGAGACGGCGGTCGCCGACTGGTGGAAGCAGATCGGGAAGTGGCGCGAGCGCAAGTGCCTGAACTATCGCGACAGCGAGGAAGTGATCAAGCCGCAGCGCGTCGTGCAGAAGCTGTGGGAAATCACGGGCGGCGACGCGTTCGTCACCTCCGACGTCGGCCAGCACCAGATGTGGGTCGCGCAATACTATCCGTTCGACAAGCCGCGGCGCTGGATCAACTCGGGCGGGCTCGGCACGATGGGCGTCGGCCTGCCGTTCGCCATGGGCGTGCTGCTGGCCAACCCGGACGCGCAGGTCGCCTGCGTCACCGGCGAGGGCTCGATCCAGATGAACATCCAGGAGCTGTCGACCTGCCAGCAGTACCGGCTGCCGGTCAAGATCGTCAACCTGAACAACGGCTACCTGGGCATGGTGCGCCAGTGGCAGCAGATCGAATACGGCAGCCGCTATTCGCAGTCGTACGTCGACGCGCTGCCCGACTTCGTCAAGCTGGCCGAGGCCTATGGCCACGTCGGCATCCGCATCGAAAAGCCGTCCGACATCGAGCCGGCGCTGCGCGATGCCTTCGGCAAGTACAAGGACCGGCTGGTCTTCATGGACTTCATCACCGACAAGACCGAGAACGTCTGGCCGATGGTGCAGGGTGGCAAGGGCCTGACCGAGATGCTGCTCGGTTCCGAGGATCTGTGAGGTGCGGACGATGCGACACATCATTTCGGTCCTGATGGAAAATGAACCGGGCGCGCTGTCGCGCGTCGTCGGCCTGTTCTCGGCGCGCGGCTACAACATCGAAACGCTGACGGTGGCGCCGACGGAAGATCATTCGCTGTCGCGGATGACGATCGTCACCTCCGGCTCGGAAGACGTGCTCGAGCAGATCACCAAGCAGCTCAACCGGCTGGTCGACGTGGTCAAGGTCGTCGATCTGGTCGAGAATGCGCACATCGAGCGCGAGCTGATGCTGATCAAGGTGCGCGCGACCGGCAAGGAACGCGAGGAGCTGAAACGCCTGAGCGACATCTTCCGCGGGCGCATCATCGACGTCACCGACCGCACCTACACGGTCGAACTGACCGGCGATGCGCAAAAGCTCGATGCATTCATCGACGCGCTCGACCGGGCCTCGATCCTCGAGACCGTGCGCACCGGCATCTCCGGCATCGCGCGCGGCGAGCGGGTCCTCAAGATCTGACCCATCCATTCATTCACCCAACATTGCCAGGAATCCAGATGAAGGTTTTCTACGACAAGGACTGTGACCTCGCCCTGATCAAATCGAAGAAGGTGGCAGTCATCGGGTATGGCTCGCAGGGGCACGCGCATGCCCAGAACCTGCACGATTCCGGCGTGAACGTGGTCGTCGGCGCGCGCCGCAGCGGTGCGTCCTGGGACAAGGTCGGCAAGGCCGGGCTGGCGGTGGCCGAAATTGCCGAGGCCGTGCGCGATGCCGATTTCATCATGCTGCTCATGCCCGACGAGCACATCGCGTCGGTGTGGACCGACGAGATCGAGGCGCATGTGAAGCAGGGCGCGGTGCTGGCCTTCGCACACGGCTTCAACGTGCACTATGGCCAGGTCGTGCCGCGTGCCGACCTGGACGTCGTCATGATCGCGCCGAAGGCGCCCGGGCACACCGTGCGCGGCACCTATGCGGCCGGCGGCGGCGTGCCGATGCTCATCGCCGTGCACCAGGATCGCTCCGGCATGGCACGCGATCTGGCGCTGTCGTACGCGGCGGCCATCGGTGGCGGGCGCGCGGGCATCATCGAGACGACGTTCCGCGAGGAAACCGAAACCGACCTGTTCGGCGAGCAGTCGGTGCTGTGCGGCGGCACCGTCGACCTGATCAAGGCCGGCTTCGAGACACTGGTCGAGGCCGGCTACGCGCCG
The DNA here is from genome assembly GCA_036844405.1 of Burkholderiaceae bacterium. Classification (GTDB taxonomy): domain Bacteria; phylum Pseudomonadota; class Gammaproteobacteria; order Burkholderiales; family Burkholderiaceae_E; genus Zeimonas. The sequence continues at coordinate 4,110 of DAIUFU010000042.1, forward strand.
GAAATGGCCTACTTCGAGTGCCTGCACGAACTCAAGCTGATCGTCGACCTGATCTACGAAGGCGGTCTGGCGAACATGAACTACTCGATCTCGAACAACGCCGAGTTCGGTGAGTACGTCACCGGCCCGACGATCGTCACGGCCGAGACGAAGAAAGCCATGAAGGCGGCGCTCGAGCGCATCCAGACGGGCGAGTACGCCAAGCAGTTCATTCTCGAGAACCGGGCCGGCGCGCCGACCCTGCAGTCGCGTCGGCGCATTCTGGCCGAACACCCGATCGAGCAGGTCGGCGAGAAGCTGCGCTCGATGATGCCGTGGATCAAGGCCAACAAGCTCGTCGACCAGTCGCGCAACTGATGCCCGACACCCGGGCCGGGAGCGCATGGTGAATCACGCTCCCTGGCCGCACCCGCTGATCGCCCGGGAAGGCTGGCCGTACCTTGCGCTGGCCGTGGCGGCAGCCGTCCTCGTGACGGTGTTCGCCGGCTGGTGGTCGGCGCCGCTGTGGCTGATCGCGCTGTTCGTGCTGCAGTTCTTCCGCGATCCGCCGCGCGCGGTCCCGGTCGGCGAGCGGCTCGTGCTGTCGCCGGCTGATGGACGCGTGATCTCGATCGAGACCGTGGCGGATCCGTATGCCGATCAGCGTCCGGCGCTGCGCATCTCGGTCTTCATGAACGTGTTCAACGTCCATTCGAACCGCTCGCCGGTCGATGGCCGGATCGAGCACGTCGATTATTTTCCCGGGCGCTTCTTCGCAGCCGATCTGGACAAGGCGTCCGAGCAGAACGAGCGCAATGCGCTGCGCATCCGCACGGCCGACGGCACGCTGGTGACCTGCGTCCAGGTGGCCGGCCTGGTGGCGCGGCGTGTGCTTTGCTACGTACGTGCCGGAGACGAGCTGCGCGCGGGCCAGCGCTTCGGCTTCATCCGTTTCGGTTCGCGCCTGGACGTCTATCTGCCACCCGACGCGCAGGTGCGTGTCGGCCTGGGCATGAAAGTGCGTGCCGCCTCGACGGTGCTGGCCGAATGGCCGGCGCCGTCGCAGGGTTGACCGGGGGGGGGCTGACGATGCCGGTCGAACCGGACCCGTACGGCGGCAGGGAGCGACAGCGGTCGCGGCGCATCTACCTGCTGCCGAACGCCTTCACCACGGCGTCGCTGTTCTGCGGCTTCTACGCCATCGTGCAGGCGATGAACCTGCGCTACGAAGCGGCGGCGATCGCCATTTTCGTAGCCATGGTGCTCGACAGCCTGGACGGACGCGTCGCGCGCATGACCAACACGCAAAGCGCGTTCGGCGAGCAGTACGACAGCCTGGCCGACATGGTGTCATTTGGCGCGGCGCCGGCGCTCGTCATCTACGAGTGGTCACTGCGCGGGCTGGGCAAGTGGGGCTGGCTTGCGGCCTTCATCTACGTGGCCGGGGCAGCTCTGCGGCTGGCACGCTTCAACACCAACATCGGCGTCGTCGACCGGCGCTTCTTCCAGGGACTGCCGAGCCCGGCGGCGGCCGCGCTCATCGCCGGCCTCGTCTGGCTGGTGACCGATCTGCGTGCGACGCGCTGGATCTCGTCGACCGGCGAGGATCTCGCCTGGCTGTCGTTCCTGCTGACGATCTACGCCGGCGTGACGATGGTCTCGAACGTGCCGTTCTACAGTTTCAAGGATTTCGATCTGCGCCGCAGCGTGCCGTTCATTTTCGTCATCGGCGTGGTGCTCGTGTTCGTGCTCGTTTCCTCCGATCCACCGTCAGTGCTGTTCGCGCTGTTCCTGCTCTACGGCCTGTCCGGCTGGGGCCTGTGGTTCTGGCGCTGGCACAAGTCGGGGGCCTCCACGCCGCCGTCGCATCCGTGGGACGACTCGCTCGATGCCGACGACGACCCGGCAGGTCCGGAGGCGGGCATTGCGGCCGGCGATGCCGCCGATCCTGTGCCGGACGCGGGGCCGGGCAGGGTGCGCACGCGCGACCAGGCGGCCGGCGACGGATCAACCCATCGGGTAGAATGACGGGTTTTCCTTTTCGTCACCGTCGTTTCTCATGAAGATACGCAAGCCGCTGGTCGCCGGAAACTGGAAGATGAACGGCGACACGGCCTTCACCGGGCGCCTGCTGCCGCAGTTGTGCGCCGGCCTTGCTGCGGAGCCGGCTTCGGCCGCGGCTGAAATCGTCGTCTGCCCGCCGTTTCCCTATCTCGGCCAGGCCGCCGGGCTGCTCCGGGGCAGTGCCATCGCCTGGGGCGCACAGAATGTCAGTGCGCAGCCGGATGGCGCCTTCACCGGCGAAGTGTCGACGGCGATGCTGCTCGATCTCGGTTGCCGCTGGGTCATCGTCGGCCATTCGGAACGACGGACGCTGCTCGGCGAAACGGACGAGGACGTCGCAGCCAAGGCGATTGCGGCGGCACGCGCAGGTCTGGGCGTGATTGCCTGCGTCGGCGAGACGCTCGACGAGCGCGAGGCCGATCGTACCGAAGCGGTGCTCGGGCGCCAGGCCGATGCCATCGTGCGCGTGTTCAACGGTCATCGTGCGGGCGGTGCCGCCGACGCCGATGCACAGAACGGAAAGGAAGATCGCGAGGCGCTGTCCGCACGTCTCGTGCTCGCCTACGAGCCGGTCTGGGCGATCGGTACCGGGCGTACGGCCTCGCCGGAGATCGCACAGCAGGCGCACCGCTATCTGCGCACACGGCTGGCACCGCTGGACGGTGCCGGCGAGACGACGCGTATTCTCTACGGCGGCAGCATGAAGCCGGACAACGCGCAGGCGTTGCTGGCGATGCCGGACGTCGACGGCGGCCTGATCGGCGGCGCCGCGCTGGTGGCCGACGACTTTCTGGCGATCTGCGCCGCCGCCGCCCGCGCTTGAGCGCGCAGGCAGCCATCCGGATGCAAGTGATGGCGGCAGAGGTTTCGCGCACGATCGATCGCTGAAGGAAAACCGGCGGAAACGCCACCAGGAGTCTCGAACATGGTCTGGCTCGTCAATCTGTTGGCTGTCGTGCAGGTGCTTTCGGCCGGCGGCGTGATTCTGCTCATACTGCTGCAGCATGGCAAAGGCGCCGACATGGGTGCGGCGTTCGGTGGCGGCGCCTCCGGCAGCCTCTTCGGCGCCACGGGTTCGGCCAACTTCCTGAGTCACTTCACCGCCATTCTCGCGACCGTGTTCTTCGTCAGCACGCTGGTGCTGGCCATGATCGGCGTGCAGCGCCCGGAGACACCGGCGAGCGTGATGGAAGGGTTCGCGCCGGCAACTGCGCCGGCACCGCAGGACACGCGTTCAGCGGATGTTCCGGTCAGTGACGTGCCGGACGGCGGTGCCTCCGCAGCGCCGGGCGATGTGCCGGCCAGTAGCGCGTCGGCGGGTGGAAACGGGGTGTCCGCGCCGGCAGCGGCCTCGCCGGCTTCTGCGGTTGCCGCACCCGCTGGCGCTTCCGCCGCGGCTGCTGCATCGGCAGATGCACCGGCGGGTGCGGCGCCAGCAGCTCCGTCAGGCGCTGCCGGCGGCGATTTTGGAGCGAATGACGTTCCGAAGTAGAATGTAGGGCTTTCCTGCACGCGAGTTTCGCGCCGACGTGGTGGAATTGGTAGACACGCTATCTTGAGGGGGTAGTGGCGAAAGCTGTGCGAGTTCGAGTCTCGCCGTCGGCACCAGTCCGGGAGTACCAGAGTCCTGAATCCGATGCTCGAAAATTATCTTCCCGTCCTGCTTTTCATCCTGGTCGGCATCGCCGTCGGTGTCGGCCCGATGCTCATCGGCAAGCTGCTCGGCCCGAGCCGGCCGGACGCCGAGAAACTGTCACCGTATGAATGCGGCTTCGAGGCCTTCGACGATGCCCGCATGCGCTTCGACATCCGCTACTACCTGGTGGCGATCCTCTTCATTCTGTTCGATCTCGAGATCGCCTTCCTCTTTCCGTGGGCGGTCTCGATCGATGCGGTCGGCCTGTTCGGCTTCGTGTCGATGATGATTTTCCTGGCGATTCTGGTCGTCGGGTTCCTTTTTGAATGGAAGCGGGGCGCGCTCGACTGGGAGTGAGCTGCCCGAAACGCATTCGGCAACGGCCCGGAGGGGCTCAATGGGTATAGAGGGAGTACTGAACCAGGGGTTCGTGACGACGCAGCTGGACAAGCTCGTCAACTGGACGCGGACCGGATCGATGTGGCCGATGACCTTCGGCCTGGCCTGCTGTGCGGTCGAAATGATGCACGCCGGCGCGTCGCGCTACGACATGGACCGCTTCGGCGTCATGTTCCGTCCGAGCCCGCGCCAGTCCGACGTGATGATCGTCGCCGGCACGCTGTGCAACAAGATGGCGCCGGCGCTGCGCAAGGTCTACGACCAGATGGCCGAGCCACGCTGGGTGATCTCGATGGGCTCGTGCGCCAACGGCGGCGGCTACTACCACTACTCGTACTCGGTCGTGCGCGGCTGCGACCGCATCATCCCGGTCGACATCTATGTGCCGGGCTGCCCGCCGACGGCCGAGGCGCTGCTCTACGGAATCATGCAGTTGCAGGACAAGATCCGGCGCACCAACACCATTGCGCGCTGAATCGATGTCTTCGTCCCCAGATTCCCCGTTTTCCGGTTCCGACGCCCTGCGTGGCGGGCGCGCGGGTTCAGCCGTCGCCATGACGGCCATGCAGAAGCTCGAAGCGGCCCTGCGTGACGTGATCGGCGACGGTCTGGTCTCGCTCGTGAAGTACGCCGGCGAGATCACGGTCGAGATCGACGTCGCGCGTCATGCGGAGATCGCCTTGCGTCTGCGCGACGATGCCCGTCTGCGCTTCGACACGCTGATCGATCTGTGCGGCGTGGATTATTCCGGCTACCAGGATGGCGCCTGGCAGGGCCGGCGCTATGCCGTCGTGCTGCACCTGCTGTCGGTGGAGCTCAACCAGCGCGTGCGCGTGCGCAGTTTCTGCGCCGATGACGGTTTTCCGCTGCTGGCCTCGCTCGTCGATGTCTGGCCGGTGGCCAACTGGTTCGAGCGCGAGGCCTTCGATCTCTACGGGATCATGTTCGACGGACATCCCGATCTGCGCCGCATCCTGACCGACTACGGTTTCGTCGGGCATCCGTTCCGCAAGGATTTCCCGGTCAGCGGACATGTCGAGATGACCTACGACCCGGAACAGAAGCGCGTGGTCTACCAGCCGGTGACGATTCCGCCGCGCGAGGTCGTGCCGCGGGTGTATCGCGAGAAAGGCTACGGCCCGTGGAAGGAAGGAGCGTAGGGTGAGCGGCGGAAGGAATTCCATGCGGGTGCGCGCATTCAATTTTGGCTTCGGCCGGCAGGCTTTGCCTGCCTTAACCTGCGCTTTGCGCAGGTTAGCCTTCGCCGAAGTTCAGCGTGTAACGTACTGTGAAGTGGCAGCGGTGGTGGAGTAAAAGTCTTGGCAGATATCAAGAACTACACGCTGAACTTTGGCCCGCAACACCCGGCTGCGCATGGGGTGCTGCGCCTGGTGCTCGAGCTCGATGGCGAGATCGTCGAGCGGGCGGATCCGCATATCGGGCTGCTGCACCGGGCGACGGAGAAGCTCGCCGAGACGCGCACGTTCCTGCAGAACGTGCCGTACATGGACCGGCTCGATTACGTCTCGATGATGTGCAACGAGCACGCCTACGTGATGGCGGTCGAGCGGCTGCTGGGCATCGAGGTGCCGCTGCGGGCGCAGTACATCCGCGTGATGTTCGACGAGATCACGCGCATCCTGAACCATCTGCTGTGGATCGGCGCGCATGCGCTCGACGTCGGCGCGATGGCGGTGTTCCTGTATGCGTTCCGCGAGCGCGAAGACCTGATGGACGTCTACGAGGCGGTGTCGGGCGCGCGGCTGCATGCGGCCTATTACCGCCCGGGCGGGGTCTATCGCGACCTGCCTGATTCGATGCCGAAATACGAGACATCGAAGATGCGCAACGAGGCGGCGGTGCGCGAGCTCAATCGCGATCGCGAGGGTTCGGTGCTCGACTTCATCGAGGCGTTCACCAACCGCTTCCCCGGCTACGTCGACGAATACGAAACGCTGCTCACCGACAACCGCATCTGGAAGCAGCGCCTGGTCGGCGTCGGTGTCGTCGATGCCGATCGTGCCAAGGCGCTCGGGCTGACCGGGCCGATGCTGCGCGGCTCGGGCGTGGCCTGGGACTTGCGCAAGGCGCAGCCGTACGAGGTCTATGACCTGGTCGACTTCGACATTCCTGTCGGCACCAACGGCGACTGCTACGACCGCTATCTGGTGCGCGTGCAGGAGATGCGCGAGAGCAACCGCATCGTGCAGCAGTGCGTCGAGTGGCTGCGCAACAACCCCGGCCCGGTGATCACCGACAACTACAAGGTGGCGCCGCCCCCGCGTGAAAAGATGAAGACCGGAATGGAGGAGCTGATCCACCATTTCAAGCTGTTCAGCGAAGGCATGCACGTGCCCGAGGGCGAAGCCTATGCCGCCGTCGAGCATCCGAAGGGCGAGTTCGGCATCTACCTGATCTCGGATGGTGCCAACAAGCCCTACCGGATGAAGATCCGCGCCGCCGGTTTCGCCCATCTGGCCGCCATGGACGAGCTCGTTCGTGGCCATATGTTGAGCGATGTCACGACGATGATGGGCACGCTCGATATCGTGTTCGGCGAGATCGACCGGTGATCGGCCGTCTGCCGGCACACCGTCCGGATGCGGCCGATTGCTTCACCCGTTCTGATTCCCCAGCCCCCAGACCATGACTGTAGCTTCTCCGGAAACGCGCCTGCTCAGCGATCAGGCGTATGCGCTCATCGAGCGCGAAATGACCAAGTTTCCCCCCGAGCGCAAGCGCTCGGCGCTGATTGCCGCGCTGGCGATCGCGCAGGATGAGATCGGCTGGACGTCGCGGGAAGTGATCGAGGAGCTGGCGCGCTGGTTCGAGCTGCCGCCGATTGCCGTCTACGAGGTGGCCAGCTTCTACACGCTGTTCAATACGAAGCCTGTCGGGCGCTACAAGCTGTCGCTGTGCACGAACCTGCCGTGCGCGCTGCACGATGGCACCAAGGCGGCCGAACACCTGAAGCAGCGTCTCGGCATCGGTTTCGGCGAGACGACGCCCGACGGCCTGTTCACGCTGGTCGAGAGCGAATGCCTGGGTTCGTGCGGCGATGCGCCGGTGCTGCTCGTGAACAACAAGCGCATGCGCAGCTTTCTCGACAACGCCGCACTCGATGCGCTGATCGACGAGCTGCGCGCCGAAGCGCAGGGCAGCGCGGCGGCGGGTACGGATGGGCACTCCGGTGCAACCGGACAGCCCGGCGCGGCAGGAGACGGCGATGGCCGCTGAAGACCTGCGCATCGATGCGCAAGAGCGCACGACCTGCTTTCACGGGCGCCACATCGAGCCGCAGATTCTCGCCGGGCTGACGTCGCCCGACGGCTGGCGCCTGAAGGACTACGAGGCGCGCGACGGCTACAAGGCGCTGCGCAAGATCCTGACCGGGGGCATGACGCCGGACGACGTGATTGCCGAGGTCAAGGCTTCGGGTCTGCGCGGCCGCGGCGGTGCGGGTTTTCCGACCGGCCTGAAATGGAGCTTCATGCCGCGCCAGCACCCGGGGCCGAAATACCTGGTGTGCAACTCGGACGAGGGCGAGCCGGGCACCTTCAAGGATCGCGACATCCTGCGCTACAACCCGCACGTCGTCATCGAGGGCATGGCGATCGCCGCCTATGCGATGGGCGTGCCGGTGGCGTACAACTACATCCACGGCGAGATCTGGGACGTATACCAGCGCTTCGAGGAAGCGCTCGAGGAAGCGCGTGCGGCCGGCTATCTCGGCGAGCGCATCCTGGGCAGCGATTTCTCGTTCCAGCTGCATGCCGCGCATGGCTACGGCGCCTACATCTGCGGCGAGGAAACGGCGCTGCTCGAGTCGCTCGAGGGCAAGAAGGGCTGGCCGCGCTACAAGCCGCCGTTTCCGGCCAGCCACGGCCTGTACGGCAAGCCGACCACGATCAACAACACCGAGACACTGGCGTCGGTGCCCTGGATCATCCGCCACGGCGGGCAGAAATATCTGGAATCGGGTTGCCCGAACAGCGGCGGCACGAAGATCTTCTCGATGTCGGGCGACGTCGAGCATCCGGGCAACTACGAGGTGCCGCTGGGCACGCCGTTCGCGAAACTGCTCGAGCTGGCCGGCGGTATGCGCGGCGGTCGCCGGATCAAGATGGTCATCCCGGGCGGCTCGTCGATGCCGGTGATTCCGGGCGACGTGATGATGCAGACGAACATGGACTACGACTCGATCATCAAGTCGGGTTCGATGCTCGGGTCGGGCGCGGTCATCGTCATGGACGAGACGCGCTGCGCGGTCAAGTCGCTGATGCGGCTGTCGTATTTCTATTACGAGGAGTCCTGCGGGCAGTGCACGCCGTGCCGGGAAGGCACGGGCTGGCTGTGGCGCATCGTGCATCGCATCGAGAACGGTCAGGGCACGATGGAAGATCTCGACGAACTCGATCGCATCGCCTACAACATCCAGGGCCGCACGATCTGTGCGCTGGGCGACGCCGCGGCGATGCCGGTGCGCGCGTTCCTGAAGCACTACCGCGATGAGTTCGCGCACCACATCGAGCACAAGTGCTGCGTGGTGCCGGCGTATGTCTGAGAACGGAAGCAAGATGGTCAAGCTGGTCAAGCTGGAAGTCGACGGCCGCGAGGTCGAGGTGCCCGAAGGCAGCATGGTGCTGCACGCCACCGATGCGCTCGACATCTACGTACCGCATTTCTGCTACCACAAGAAACTGTCGATCGCGGCCAGCTGCCGCATGTGCCTGGTCGAGGTCGAGAAGGCGCCCAAGCCGCTGCCGGCCTGCGCCACGCCGGTCACCGAGGGCATGAAGGTGCTCACGCGCTCGGAGCTTGCGCTGCGCGCGCAGAAGAGCGTGATGGAGTTCCTGCTGATCAACCACCCGCTCGACTGCCCGGTGTGCGACAAGGGCGGCGAGTGCCAGCTGCAGGACATCTCGGTCGGCTACGGGTATTCGGAATCGCGCTTCCAGGAGCGCAAGCGCGTCGTCACTGCCAAGTCGATGGGGCCGCTGATCTCGGCGCGCGAGATGCAGCGCTGCATCCACTGCACGCGCTGCGTGCGCTTCGGCAAGGAAATCGGCGGCATCCAGGAACTCGGCGTGGCCAACCGCGGCGAGCATGCCGAGATCATGAGTTTCGTCGACAGCGCCGTCGATTCGGAGCTGTCGGGCAACATGATCGACGTCTGCCCGGTCGGCGCGCTGCTGAGCAAGCCGTTTCGCTTCACCGCGCGCAACTGGGAACTGGCGCGGCGCAAGTCGATCGCGCCGCACGATTCGCTCGGCTCGAACCTGATCGTGCAGGTGCGTGGTGACCGCGTCATGCGTGTGCTGCCGCTGGAGAACGAGCCGGTCAACGAGTGCTGGCTGTCGGATCGCGACCGCTTTTCGTATGAAGCGCTGGCCAGCGATACGCGTCTGGACGCGCCGATGATCCGCCAGGATGGCCAGTGGCGCACGACCGACTGGGCGACGGCGCTCGATTACGCCGCGCATTCGATCCGCACGGTGCGCGACGAGCACGGCGCGACGGCGATCGGTGCGCTCGGCTCGGGCCAGAGCACGGTCGAGGAGCTGCATCTGCTGGCGCGTCTGGTGCGCGGCATCGGCAGCGACAACGTCGATTTCCGTGCGCGCCAGACCGACTTCAGCGCTGACACGGTGCGCTCCGGCGTGCCCTGGCTGGGCCTGCCGGTGGCCGAGGTCGAAACGCTCGATCGCGTGCTGCTCGTCGGCAGCACGCTGCGCAAGGATCATCCGCTGTTTGCCTGGCGCGTGCGCAAGGCGGTCAACGCCGGTGCCGAGCTGTCGGTGCTGCATGCGGCCGACGACGATCTGCTGGTGCCGGTGGCGCACAAGGCGATCGTCGCGCCGTCGCAGTGGGTGACGGTGCTGGCCGAGGTGCTGGCGGCACTGCGTGCCGGCGAGGGTGCGGCCGATGCGGCAGACGGCGCGCAGGCCATCGCGCAGTCGCTGCGCGGCGGCGAGCGCGGCGCCGTGCTGCTCGGCAACGCCGCCCTGCAGCATCCGCAGTACGCGCAACTGCACTGGCTGGCGCAGCAGATCGCCGAGGCAGCCGGACTGCGCTTTGGCGTCATCGGCGATGCGGCCAACACGATCGGCGGCTATCTGGCCGGCGCCGTTCCGGCCAATGGCGGGCTCGACGCCGCCGCCATGTTCGAGCAGTCACGCAGGCTGTACCTGCTGCTGAACATCGAGCCGGCGTTCGACGTCGCCCGTCCGGGGCTGGCGCTCGATGCGCTGGCCAAAGCCGATTCGGTGATCGCACTGACGGCCTACCGTTCGCCCGAGCTGATGGCAGTGGCCGACTGTCTGCTGCCGATCACGCCGTTCACCGAGACCTCGGGCACTTTCGTCAGCGCCGAGGGCCGTGTCCAGTCGTTCAACGGCGTGGCGCCGCCACTGGCCGAGGCACGGCCGGCGTGGAAAGTGCTGCGCGTGCTCGGCAATCTGTTCGAGCTCGACGGCTTCGACGTCGAGAGCCCCGAGCAGGTGCGCCAGAGTGCGCTGGCCGACGGCAACGTCGCCGCGGCGCTCGACAATGCGCTGCGTGCACAGCCGGGTGCGGCGATGGCAGCCGGGGAGCCAGGCGTGGCTGGCACGGACGCGTCGGCGGCATCCGCCACCGTTCTCGAACGGCTGGCCGAAGTGCCGATCTATGCGGTCGACCCGATCGTGCGGCGTGCCCCCAGCCTGCAGCAGACCAATGATGCGCTGCAGGCGGTGCGCGCGCGCATGAACGGCGCGACGATGGCCCGCTGCGGCCTGCAGGCCGGCGACCAGGTGCTGTTCGGTCAGCAGCTCGCCGGCTGCAGCGGCGAGGCCGTGCTCGAACTCGTGCTCGATGACCGGCTGGCCGATGGCGTCGTGCGCGTGCCGACCGGCGTGGCCGAGACCAGTGCCCTGCCGGCCGGTGCCGGCCTCATCCGCATCGGGCGCCCGGCCGCTTCGTCGACGGCTGGCGCCGCCTCCGCTCCCGCGACCGGAAAGTGAGCGCATAGATCATGGATACCCTGCTCAACGGCCTGACGACCTGGGGTGCCGACACGCTCGGCGGCGCCTGGCCGGTCGTCTGGAACCTGACGAAGATCGTCCTGCTCGTGCTGCCGCTGCTTGGCGCGGTGGCCTATCTGACGCTGTGGGAGCGCAAGCTGATCGGCTTCATGCACCTGCGCCTGGGGCCGAACCGGGTCGGCTGGGGCGGGCTGCTGCAGCCGATCGCCGACGCCTTCAAGCTGATGTTCAAGGAAATCATCGTGCCGTCGCAGGCCAGCCGCGGGCTGTACCTGCTCGGGCCGGTGATGACGATCATGCCGGCGATGGCGGCCTGGGCGGTGATCCCGTTCGGCCCGGAACTGGCACTGGCCAACGTCAATGCCGGTCTGCTGCTGCTGCTGGCGATCACCTCGCTGGAAATCTACGGCGTGATCATCGCCGGCTGGGCGTCGAATTCGAAGTACGCCTTTCTCGGTGCGATGCGCGCCTCGGCGCAGATGCTGTCGTACGAACTGGGCATCGGCTTCGCGCTGGTCATCGTGCTGATGGTCTCGGGCAGCCTGAACTTCACCGACATCGTGCTCGGCCAGGATCGCGGCTGGTTCGCCGATCACAGCATCAATTTCCTGTCGTGGAACTGGCTGCCGCTGCTGCCGGTGTTCGTCGTCTACGTCGTCTCGTCGATTGCCGAGACGAGCCGCCATCCGTTCGACGTCGTCGAGGGCGAGTCCGAGATCGTTGCCGGGCACATGGTCGAGTACTCGGGCATGGGCTTCGCCGTCTTCTTCCTCGCCGAATACGCCAACATGATCCTGCTGTCGGCGGTGGCGTCGATCCTGTTCCTGGGCGGCTGGCTGCCGCCGCTGGACTGGCCGGTGTTCAACTGGATTCCGGGCTGGATCTGGCTCGGGATCAAGACTTTCTTCGTCGTCTCGCTGTATATCTGGTCGCGCGCGACATTCCCGCGCTACCGCTATGACCAGATCATGCGGCTGGGCTGGAAGATCTTCATTCCGGTGACGCTGGTCTGGCTGGTGGTGATCGCCGTCTGGATGCAGACGCCGTGGAACATCTGGAACTGATCGGCAAGGAGGTTTCGACCACATGGCTGCCGTAAAGGAATTCCTCTCGAGCTTTCTGCTGCGGGAGATGATCGACGGGCTGAAGATCACGGGCCGGTATCTGTTCGCGCGCAAGATCACGATCCAGTACCCGGAAGAGAAGACGCCCAAGTCGCCGCGCTTTCGCGGCCTGCACGCGCTGCGCCGCTATCCGGACGGCGAAGAACGCTGCATTGCCTGCAAGCTGTGCGAGGCGGTCTGCCCGGCGATGGCGATCACCATCGAATCGGCCGAGCGCGAGGACGGCACGCGGCGCACGACGCGCTACGACATCGACCTGACCAAGTGCATCTTCTGCGGCTTCTGCGAGGAGA
>DAIUFU010000043.1:0-16557 GCA_036844405.1 Burkholderiaceae bacterium
GCCTGAATGCGGCGGCGATCGTCTTTGCCGGCATCATCATTGCACTGAACATCGGCAAGCTGCCGCCGGCATTGCCTGCCTTGCGCGAGGAACTCGGGCTGAGTCTCGTGCAGGTCAGCTGGATGGTGTCGCTGTTCATGATCGCACCGGCATTCATCGGTCTGGTGGCGGGCTCGATCATCGACCGCTTCGATCCCAGGCGGACGATGATCGCCGGTCTGGTGATCATGGCGCTGGCCGGTGCGCTGGGCGCGTGGGCGCCGTCAACCGGCATGCTGTTCGTCAGCCGGGCACTGGAAAGTGTCGGCTATCTCGTGGCGGTTCTGCCCGGGCCTTCGCTGATCGCCCGCCTGATCGAGCCTGCGCGGCTGCGTGCCTGGCTGGGTATCTGGTCGGCCTACATGCCGGCCGGCATGGGTCTGGCTCTACTGGCCACCCCGCTCGTGCTCGAACTGGCTGGCTGGCGCGGCGTCTGGACGATCTGCGCGGCGCTCACCGGCATCGTCGTCGTGCTGGTTGCTTTCGTGCATCCGGGTGCACACCCGGACACACGGCAAGCGGATCCGCTGCCAATCGACAGGTCGGCCGCATGTGATGCGAACGAGAGTGTTGTCGGGCGTACCCGGCCTGCCGGCGCGGACATTGGCCGGTCCGGTGAAGGCGCCGATAACGGGATCATCGCGCTCGTTCGCCAGACGCTGCGTTCGCCTGGCCCCTGGATGCTGTCACTGTGCTTCCTGCTCTACGCCGGTCAGTACATGGGCATCTTCAGTTTTCTGCCGAGCATTTATCACGATGCCGGCCTGTCGGTGCAGTGGGGCGCGACCCTCACCGCAATCGCCGTCATCGTCAACATGACCGGCAACCTGTCGGCCGGGTACCTGTTGCAGCATGGCGTATCCCGGGCGTCGCTGGTGATTTTCACCGGTCTCGCGATGGCCGTCTGCGAATGGCTTGCGTTCGGCTCCGGCCTGGCGTTCGGCTGGCGCTACGCGGCCATCGTCCTGCTGTCCGCATTCGGCGGGCTGATTCCGGGAACGATGTTCGCGACTGCGCCATTCTATGCACCGACACCGGCGGCCATCTCGACCACGGTCGGTCTGATGCAGCAGGGCTCGAGCGTCGGTCAGCTCATCTACCCGCTGATCGTGGCCACCATGGCGCAGTATGCCGGCGGATGGGATTCGATCTGGATGGCAACCGGTGTCGGCGCGCTGCTGACCGTGGTCATCGGCGGTCTGATTGCGCGCCACGATCGGCTGCGCGCGCGCTGATCAGACCTGCGTGCGCGCTGGTCAGGAATCCTTCAGCAACTGCCGGGCGCGTGCGGTGGCAGCGTCCTGAACGTCATTTCCGCCATCCTCGCCGACCGGCTTCCGCGTGGCCATGTCCGCTTTCGTCCCCGCCGGATGTCCGGCCGCCATCCCGCCGTCATCCCGCTCGCGATGCCGGACCAGTACACGCCACCAGAGCATGCCGCCCACGACCAGCAGGGCAAACGGACCCAGCCAGAGGAACCAGGTGTTGCGCTGCAGTGGCGGGCGATACAGTACGAAATCGCCATAGCGATCGACCAGCCAGGCCTTGATTTCCGCGTCGCTGCGGCCTTCGAGCATCAGTTGCTCGACTTCACGCCGCAGGTCGGCAGCCAGTTCCGCATCGGAATCGGCCAGTGTCTGGTTCTGGCAGACGAGGCAGCGCAACTCTTCGGCCAGATGGTGGAAGCGTTCCTTTTCCGCCTGCGTCGGCAGCAGGCTCGCCGCCGGACCGGCGGAAGTGCGTGCCGGCTGGGATTGCGTCTGGGCGTACGCCGGTTCACCGGCGGGTCCGGGGGCTCCGGGAATCCCCGGAAGTCCGGCCAGCACGAACACGAACCATGCGGCCACCCGGATCCCTGCAATGCCGGTGCGTCGCCCGGGATGCGCCGCCATCTCACGAACCTCCGAGCTGGCGCGCCATCGGCAGCAGCTTGGTGCGTACCAGTTCCGGCGTGATCGCACCGACGTGCTTGTAGCGGATGATGCCGTCGCCATCGATCAGGAAGGTCTCCGGCGCACCGTAGACGCCGTAATCGATGCCGACGCGGCCCTCGACGTCGCTGACGACCACCGTGTATGGATTGCCGAGCCGGCGCAGCCAGTCGAGCGAATTTTCCGGCAGATCCTTCCACGCGAGCCCGACGATCGGGATCTCGCCGCTGCGGGCGAGTTCGTTCCAGACCGGATGTTCGATGCGGCAGGCCGCGCACCAGGAACCCCATACATTGAGCAGCCACACCCGGCCGCGCAGGTCCTGCGGTGACCAGTTGCGTGCCGGATCATGCGTCACCGGCAGGCTGAAGTCCGGCGCCGGCTTGTCCTTCAGCTGCGAGGGCAGGTCGCGCGGATTGCGGTCCAGTCCGGCCAGCAGGAACCAGGCGATGGCGGCAAAGACGATCGCCGGAATGATGAAGCGCAGGGCCTTCATTGCGGGGTTGTGCCCACCGGACCGGACAGGGGATGCCTCCTCATGCGCTTGCCGGCACGATGCGGGCCGCCGCGCGCCGGCGTACCGCATGCTGCCGGTAACGACGGTCGGCCGCCGACACGAAGCCGCCCACGGCCATGATCAGACAGCCCAGCCAGATCCAGTTGATGAACGGCTTGACGTGCGCGCGCACCACCCACGCATTGCCGTCGAGCGGCTCGCCCATCGACAGATAGACGTCGCGCGTGAGTCCGCGATCGATCGCGGCCTCGGTCATCGGCTGGCCGCTGGCGCGATAGATGCGCTTCTCCGGCGACAGGATGGCCAGCGGCTTGCCGTCTGCGGCGGCGCCGGCACGGCGCACTTCGAAACGTCCCTGTGTGGAATCGTAGTTCGGACCGGTCAGCGGCTTCAGCCCGGTGAAGCGGATCGCATAGTCGCCGAGCACGACTGTCTGGCCCGGCTCCATGCGCAGTTCGCGGTCGACCGACCAGCTGTTCGAGATGGTCACGCCGGCGACGAACACCGCCACGCCGAGATGGCCCAGATGCATGCCCCAGGCGCTGGCCGGATGCAGCAGGAAGCGGCGCAGCGACAGGCGTCCGTCGGGGCCGCGCAGCATGTCGGCCACGGCCACCAGCACGCAGGCGGTGATCCACAGCGCGAAGAACAGTCCGATGCTGGTCAGCGGCCGGAAGCCGTCGACGGTCAGCGGCAGCAGCAGGGCGGCCATCACGCTGATGGCCAGTGCCCAGCGCAGGCGCGCGTACAGATCGGGCAGGCGCGCTTCCTTCCAGCGGGCGATCGGACCGATACCCATCAGGAACAGCGCCGGCGCCATCAGCGGCACGAATACCGAATCGAAATAGGGTGGGCCGACCGAGATCTTGCCCATGTCCAGCGTATCGAGGATCAGCGGATAGAGCGTGCCCAGCAGCACGGCAGCCATGGCGACGACCAGCAGCACGTTGTTCGACAGCAGCAGCGCTTCGCGCGAAATGGCGGCAAAGCCGGGACCGTTGCCGATCGTTGGCGCGCGCACGGCGAACAGCAGCAGCGATCCGCCGACGACGATGGTCAGGAAGAGCAGGATGAAGACGCCGCGCGCCGGGTCGGTGGCGAAGGCGTGGACGGAAGTGATCACGCCCGAGCGCACGATGAAGGTGCCGAGCAGGCTCAGGCCGAAGCCGAGGATGGCCAGCAGGACGGTCCAGCTCTTGAACGTGCCGCGCTTCTCGGCTACCGCCAGCGAATGCACGAGCGCGGTCGCGACCAGCCAGGGCATGAACGAGGCGTTCTCGACCGGATCCCAGAACCACCAGCCGCCCCAGCCGAGTTCGTAGTAGGCCCAGATCGAGCCCAGGGCGATGCCCAGCGTCAGGAAGCACCAGGCGACGATCGTCCAGGGCCGTGCCCAGCGCGCCCAGGCGGCGTCGAAGCGGCCCTGGATCATGCCGGCGACCGCAAAGGCAAAGGCGACCGACAGTCCGACGTAGCCCATGTAGAGCAGCGGCGGGTGAAAGACCATGCCCGGATCCTGCAGCATCGGGTTCAGGTCGCGCCCGTCCGCTGCCGGCGGCATCAGCCGCTCGAAGGGGTTCGACGTGAACAGCAGAAAGAGCAGGAAGCCGGCCGCGATGAAGGCCAGTGTCGACAGGATGCGGGCGCGCAGCACGTCGGGCAGCGACGACGAGAAGATGGCGACGGCACCCGTCCAGAATGACAGGATGAACACCCACAGGAGCATCGAACCCTCGTGCGAGCCCCAGGTCGCGGCGATCCGGTAGGGCAGTGGCAGCTGCAGGTTCGAGTGCATGGCCACCAGCAGGACGCTGAAATCGTTGCGCGCGAACAGCGTCGCCAGCGAGACGAAGGCGAGAATGCCCAGCGCGGCCAGCAGCAGCGCGGCCGGGCGGTCGACGGCCATCAGGCGCGCACCGGTGGACCCGCGCAGAAAGCTGCCGGCCAGCGGCAGCACGCCCAGAATGACGGCGACGGCGAAGGCCAGCGCCAGCATGTATTGACCGAATTCGGCAATCATGGCGTCTGTGCTCCCGCCTGCTGGAACTGCGCCGGCGCGCCGACCGGATGGCCGGCGCGGCGCAGCGCTTCCTCGGCCTCGGGCGGCATGTAGTTCTCGTCGTGTTTGGCCAGCACTTCGCGGGCCGTGAAGCTGCCATCGGGTTCGAGCCGGCCCTGGGCGACGACGCCGCGGCCTTCCCGGAACAGGTCGGGCAGGATGCCGGTATAGGCGACCGAAATCGTCTTCGCGTTGTCGGTCACGCGGAACGTGACGGTCGTGCCGTCGCCGACGCGCTGGACGCTGTCGGGCTCGACCAGTCCGCCGACCCGGAAGAGCCGGTTCACCGGCGCTTCGCCGTCGGCGATCTGCGTCGGCGTGAAGAAGAAGACCAGATTGCTGCGGAAAGCGTTGGTGACGAGCACGGCCGCCACGCCCAGTGCCGCCAGTCCGCCGGCAATCCACAACAGTCGACGATGACGCGCTTTCATGTCTGTCCCTGCCCAGGAAGTGATGCCGCTTTCATGCCCGGGGTACCGGATCGGCGCGCAACTCGCGCGCTCGACGCTGCGCGGCCGCGCGTCGTCCGCGCAGTGCGACGAGTTCGATGACGAGCGCCAGCGCGAGCATTCCGTAGGAACTCCAGATGTAGAAGCCGTAGCCGTCCATGCGCACCCAGTCGAGCATGGCCGTCATTGTCGTTCCTTTGCGGCCAGGGGCATGGATGTGCCCCTGGCCTGATATTCCGGATCGCTTTCGTCCTCGTCCAGATCCGCCATCCAGCGCGTCGCCGCTTCACGCTCGATGATGATCGTGCGCACGCGGTGCAGGGCGACCGCGATCGTGTAGCACCAGGCGGCCAGCGTCATCAGCAGCATGCCGGTGAGCATCGTGTGCGCCATCTTTGGCGCGGCCGTCAGCGACACCGTTGCGCCCTGGTGCAGCGTGTTCCACCAGCGCACCGAAAAATAGATCAGCGGCACATTGATCGCGCCAACCAGTGCCAGCAGCGCCGTGGCGCGATCGGCGCGGCGCGGATCGTCGATCGCGGCGCGCAGTGCCATGTAGCCCAGGTAGAGGAAGAGCAGGATCAGGGTCGAGGTCAGGCGCGCGTCCCAGACCCAGTAGGCGCCCCAGGTCGGTCGTCCCCAGAAGGCGCCGGTCCACAGCGAAATGAAGGCCCACATCGCCCCGGTGGGCGCCAGCGCCTGCGCCATCATGGCCGACAGGCGCGTGCGGAAGGACAGGGAAATCGCCGACCAGAAGGCCATGACGAGATAGATGAACATCGCCATCCAGGCCGCCGGCACGTGGATGAAGATGATCCGGTAGGCCTCGCCCTGCTGCCAGTCGGTGGGGGCGACGACGAAGCCGGTGTACAGGCCGGCGACGGCCAGCAGCACGGCCAGCACGGCGAAGACGGGAACGAGTCGTCCGGCGAGCGGATAGAAGCTGGCCGGCGATGCGTAGCGATACCAGGTCCGGGCGAATTGGGTCATTCGTGCGCGATTCTAACCGCGAGAGCCGTTGCGGCCGGTCCCAGCACCCAGGCGACGATCGCGCCGGCGGCCAGCAGGGACAGGTGCGCCTGGGCACCCAGCCCGGAACGCCAGGATTCCACCGCCCCGGCACCGAAGATCAGTACCGGCACCGCCAGCGGCAGCACCAGCAGTGCCAGCAGCGACGAACCGCCGCGGGCGCCCAGCGTCAGACCGGCGCCAAGCGCGCCGAGCCAGGACAGGACCGGTGTGCCCAGGGTCAGCGTCGCCACGAGAATGCCGATGGCATCGGCCGGCAGGCCGAACTGCAGCCCGGCCAGCGGCGCCAGCAGTACCAGCGGCAGCCCGCTCACCAGCCAGTGCGCCAGCACCTTGCCGGCGATCAGCGCCGGCAGCGGCGCCGGTGCGAGCACCATCTGTTCGAGCGTCCCGTCACCGAAGTCGAGTGCGAACAGACGGGCGAGCCCGAGCAGGCCGGCCAGCAGGGCGGCAACCCAGACGATGCCGGCGGCCATCGTGCGCAGGAGTTCGGGGTCCGGGCTGACCGCCAGCGGAAACAGGCTGGTCACCAGCAGGAAGAAGACGAAAACGAGTGCCAGTTCGCTGCGTGAGCGCAGCGCCAGACGCAGATCGCGTGTGCAGGCCAGCCGGAACGCGCCGAGAACGCCCGCCGGTTGCGGCGGCTGCAGCGTGGGCGGATCTGCTTCGGATCGGATCATGATCGGCATCAGCGCGGCAGTCCGTCCGGATTGTCCAGATCGTCCAGCGACAGGCGCTGCGGCTCGCTTGCGCACGGCAGGGGCTGGTGGGTGGCCACCAAAGCGAGCCCGCCGGCCTGCAGATGCGCGTCGATCAGCGTGCCGAGCAACTGCCACCCGTCCCGATCGAGGGCCGTACCGGGTTCGTCGAGCAGCCACAGGCGGCGTGCGTGCGAGCATGACAGGCGCGCCAGCGACAGGCGGCGGCGCTGGCCGGCCGACAGGCGCGCAAAGGGCAGCGTCGCCCGGCTTGCCAGACCGACGCGCTCGAGGGCCGCATCGACGCGTGCGCGCCCGGCCGGCAGACCGTCGCAGGCCAGTTGCCAGGCGAGGTTCTCGCGCGCATCGAAACCATCCTTCCAGCCGCTCGCGTGACCCTGGTACAGGCACTGCGCGCGCCAGCCGGCATCATTGACCCGGCGTGGCGCCCCGCACCAGTGGATCGCGCCGGCCAGCGGCGCCGTCAGCCCGGCCAGGGCGCGCAGCAGGGTCGATTTGCCGCTGCCGTTGGCACCGACCAGCATCGTCCAGGCGCCGGCTTCGATGCGCAGCCCCAGGCCGCGGAACAGCGGGCGCAGACCGGCGGCGCAGGCAAGCCCGCGCACTTCGAGCACCGGCGACGTGTCCGGGCTCACGCCGACCGGCTCCGCGGCGGTCCGTGCCTTTCGGCCGGGCAGCAGGTTCCGCAACCGGCCCGGGGAGTGACCGGATGGACCCCCCGGTAAACGACCCGACGGACGATCACCCGGCTCATTCCGTGTTCCGGCCGGTTCCGGTGCGTGCCGCGGCGATTTCCTGATCGATCTGTACCAGGATCGAGTGGATCTGTTCCGCTTCGGCGCTGCCGGGTTCGAGAAATTCCTCCAGCCGCGTCAGCAGCGAGCGCGCCTGCTCCAGATGTCCGGCCCGATACTGCGCGGCGCCCATCAGGGCGATGGCCTTGGGTTCGTGCGGATCGATGTCGAGTGCACGCCCGAGCAGGTCGATCGGCCGGCCGTTGAAGTCGCCGCCAGCGAGCAGGGCCGTCGCCTCGGCATAATCGGTCAGCAGGCGGGCATTGTCGGGAATCCGTTGCGCGGCTTCGGCGAACGCCTTCACGGCCTCGGCATACCGGCCCTGCACCTTGCGCGCCTGGGCAAGCATGGCCCAGGCCTGGCCGTCCTCGGGGTTGGTTCGGGTGCGTTCCTCGACCCGGGCGATCATCGCCTCGATCTGCGCCGCATCGATCGGCCCTGCTGTCGGCGGGCTGCCGGTGGCCAGATGCGGCGCCCCGACTTCGCGGTAGACGCCGACGGCGAGCAGCGGGATGAGGACAGCGGCGAGAACGGCCGCCGTCAGCGCTCCGCGCGGTCGGTGCGCTGCGTCACCGGTTTCGGCACGCAGCGCCCATGGGCTGCCGCGGGCCGCCACGTCCGTTGTCTCCGGCAGGTCTTCGGCCAGCTGGCGTACCAGATCACTCTGTGCCTGCGCCGCCTCGTTCTCGCTGAGCCGGCCGGCGGCACGTTCACGCTCGATTTCACGCTTGCGGTCGCGAAAGACCGCAAGCCGTCGTTCGTCGTCGCGTGCGCCGTCCGTGGCCGGGGGCGCAGCACGGACGAGCGGTCGCACGACCACTGCGATCGCCACCAGCGTGACGATCGCGATCGGAATCCACAGAAGCATTGCCGGAGGGGCTGCCGGAGGACAGCCGGTGAGCGTCGATACGCGTAACCGGCCATTTTCGCACAGCGCCGCTGTTGTCCTGTCACAGCACCCGTACTGGCCTGTACTCGGCATTGGTGCTGATCCACCCCGGCACCGGTGCTGGTCCACCCCGGCACGGGTGCTGAGCCGTAACAGGGTACGCGCTGCGCCGACGCCACGCGGTGCGCAGCGCGATCAGCAGGCGGCGCCGGCTCAGCCGCGCTGCGTGACGAACTTGGTGTTCAGGTAGCCGTCGAAGGTCTCGATGCCACCCTCGCTGCCCCAGCCGCTGTCCTTGACGCCGCCGAAGGGCGCCTCGGCGATCGCCTGGCCGAAGTGATTGATGTTGACGTTGCCCGCTTCGAGCAGGCGGGCAGCCGACTGCGCATGGGCGATCGACGACGTGAAGACGTATGACGACAGGCCGTACGGCAGTGCATTGGCCCGCCGAATCACGTCGTCGAAGTCGCGGAAGCGGGCGAACGGTGCGATCGGTCCGAACGGCTCGGTCGTCATCAGCATCGAGTCTTCCGGCAGGTCGGTGACGATGGTCGGTGCGAAGAAATTTCCTCCGCCGGCCAGCCGTTCCCCTCCGGTGACGATATGTGCGCCGCGCCGGGTCGCATCGTCGACGAAATCCTGCATCGCCGGCACGCGTCGTTCGTGTGCCAGCGGCCCCATGCGCGTGTCCTCGTCCATCCCGGCACCGACCTTCATCTCGCGTGTCTTTTCGAGAAAGCGCGCCAGGAAGCGGTCATGGATCTTTTCGTGCAGGTAGAAGCGCGTCGGCGACACGCAGACCTGCCCGGCGTTGCGGAACTTGAACGCCTGAAGCAGATCGGCTGCGCGCTCGACGTCGGCATCCTCGAAGACGAGCACGGGCGAGTGTCCGCCCAGTTCCATCGTCGTGCGCTTCATGTGCTGCGCCGCCAGCGCCGCCAGTTGCCGGCCGACCGGCACCGACCCGGTGAACGAGACCTGGCGCACGATCGGTGAGCGCACGAGATAGTCCGATACCTCGTGCGGCACGCCCCAGACGATGTTCAGGCAGCCCGCCGGCAGGCCGGCATCGTGGAACACCCGTGCCAGCGCGACGATCGCGCTCGGCGCGTCTTCCGGTCCCTTGAGAATGATCGTGCAGCCGGCGGCCAGCGCCGCGGCGATCTTGCGCACTGCCTGCGTCGCCGGGAAGTTCCACGGCGTGAAGGCGGCGCATACGCCGACCGGTTCGCGCACGACGTACTGGTGCACCGCGGCGTCGCGCGGCGGGATCACGCGTCCGTAGATGCGCCGGCCTTCCTCGGCATGCCATTCGGCGTGATCGGCGCTGTTGCGCACTTCGGCCACGGCCTCGCGCAGCGGCTTGCCCTGGTCGAGCGTGATGTTGCGTCCGATCGTTTCGGCACGTTCGCGCAGCAATTCGGCCGCCCGTCGCAGGATGCGGCTGCGTTCCATCGGCGACGTGTCGCGCCAGGCCGGAAACGCGCGTTGCGCCGCAGCCAGCGCCGCGTCGAGATCTTCACGGGCCGCATGCGGCAGGCGCCCGATGACCTCATCGGTAGCCGGGTTGAAGACGTCCTGCTCGCGCCGCCCCTGCGCGTCGATGAATTGGCCATCGATGTATAGCGACAGTTTTTCGTACATGTCTCATTGCCTGAACCGGACGAATCCCGATTCTGACACGGTCGGCCAAGTCCCTCCGGATGTCTGTTTCTTTCTTGTTCATTCCCGGTTCACTCTTCCTCTTCGCGCGGCTTCCAGGCGGCGCGCAGACGGGCCTGCGCCGCCGCATCGCGAAACGCCTTGCGTCCGACCGTGGAAATCAGGGTAGCCCGGCGTGTCGAGCAGGTGCACGCGCACGCCGTCACGCTCGAAATGCGCACAGGACACTTTCAGGGAATGCCGATGTTCCTTTTCGAGCGGTTCATAATCGCAGACGGTATTGCCGCGCTCGATCGAGCCGGCAGCGGGGATGGCTCCGGCAGCCGCCAGCATGGCTTCGACCAGCGACGTCTTGCCGACGCCGGTGTGGCCGACGAAAGCGACGGTTCGGAGCTGTTCGGTCGGATGCACCGGCATGCCTGCTCTCCCGCTCGGACACGAAATACCGCAACACCGTCAGAATGGGACTGAAAACGGTTCCGATGCAAGCCTGCGGCCGCTCCGGGCGGCCACAGGGACCTGCCCCTGACCCGCCTGATTCCAATCTTCCTGCAGAGGAGTTTTCATGATCGAACTGTATTACGGCCCCGGTGCATGCTCGTTCATTCCGCATGCCGCACTGGAGATCGTCCGTGCGCAGACCGGAAAGGAGTTCGTCGGGCACGTGATCAAGCTGCACAAGGGCGAGCAGCGCAATCCGGAATATCTGGCGCTCAATCCGAACGGCCAGGTGCCGACGCTGGTGATCGACGGCAAGCCGCTCACGCAGATCGTCGCGATCTGCGACTGGATCGATCGCGAAAACCCGCAGGCCGGCCTGCTGCCGACCGAGAGCCGGGCACGCGCCGATGCGATGTCGCGTTTCGTCTGGTTGAACAACACGGTTCATCCGACCTTCACGCACGTGTTCATGCCCGAACGCTTCACCGACGATGAAGCCGCGCAGGCAGCGATCCGCACGTTCGCCATTGCACAGTATCGCGGTTATCTGGAGCGCATCCAGGCCTGGACGGCCGAAGCCGGCACGGGCTTTTTCCTGGGCGAGCGCGTATCGATCCTCGACATCTACGCGCTGACCCTGCTGCGCTGGGGCGGCCTGGCCGGCATCGATCCCGAGTCGTATCCGGCGCTCTGGGCGCACGTCCAGCGCGTCGCGCAGCAGCCGCAGGTGGCCGCTGTCATCGAACGCGAGCGCCTGAAGCTGAACATGTACCGCAAGGCCTGAAGAAGAGGAAGAGGCCGGGCGCCGCTCCCGCTCCCGCGATCGTTGCGCGGGTGCGTGCGCGCCCGGTCAGGCAGGCCTCGCCGCCTGCCCGCTGCTGCGCGCCAGGAAGGCCCGCAGCGTACGCGCCGTGTGCGTGTCGCCGCGCAGGGCCAGCTCGGCCGGCGGCGCCGCGGCTACCACCCGGCCGCCGCCGGTGCCGCCTTCCGGGCCGAGGTCGATGATCCAGTCGGCTTCGGCCCAGATGTCCAGATCGTGTTCGACGATGACCAGCGTATTGCCCGCATCGACCAGGCGGTGCAGCACGTGGATCAGCTTTTCGACATCGGCCATGTGCAGCCCGACCGTCGGCTCGTCGAGAACGTACAGGGTGTGCGGGCCGTTCGCGCGCACCTTCGCCAGTTCGGTGACCAGCTTGATGCGCTGCGCTTCGCCGCCGGACAGGGTCGGGCTCGGCTGACCCAGCGTCAGATAGCCGAGCCCGACGTCGCGCAGCAGGCGCAGCGGATGCGCGATCGATGGATGGGCGGCGAAGAACTCGAGTGCTTCCTCGACGTTCATCGCCAGCACCTCGCCGATCGAACGCCCGCGCAACCGGATTTCGAGCGTTTCCCGGTTGTAGCGCTGGCCGGCGCAGACGTCGCAGGCGATGCGCACGTCCGGCAGGAAATTCATCGCGATGCGCTGCATGCCCTGGCCGTCGCAGGCTTCGCAGCGCCCGCCGGCGGTGTTGAAACTGAAGCGCCCGGGCCCCCAGCCACGCACGCGCGCCTCGCTGGTGTCGGCGAACAGGCGGCGGATGGTGTCATGGAACCCGACGTACGTCGCCGGGCACGACCGTGGTGTCTTGCCGATCGGTGTCTGGTCGACTTCGAGCACGCGTGCGATCGTTTCATGGTTTTCGATCGCATCCAGTCCGGGCACTGCGGGGGCCGGGCGCCGGTGCAGCCGCGCCTGCACCTGTGTGGCGACACCGCGCAGCAGCAGATCACGCGCCAGCGTCGATTTGCCCGATCCGGACACGCCGGTGATGACCGTCATGCGTCCCAGCGGAATGGCCACGTCGATGCCTGCAAGGTTGTGCAGGTGCGCGTTGCGCAGCATCATCCATTCGGGCGGAGCCGGCTGGCCGCCAGCCGGCTCCGCTTCGCCGGCCTGGCCGTCGGTCGCGCTTTGCCGCCCGCGCCTGTCGGCGGCAACGACGGCCGCACTGCGGTCGCGCTGTCGCGCCGCCGTCGTCCCGTTTGATTCGGCCGTCCCGTTTGTCTCATTTGTCCCGTCCGTTGCCGGACTGCCCATCGGGCGCGGTGCCCGGAACGGGTGGGCGAGCGGCTGCGCCAGAAAGCGCCCGGTGAGACTGTCCGGATCGCGAGCCAGTGCCTGTGGTGAGCCGCTGGCCACGATTCGTCCACCCAGGCGCCCGGCGCCCGGGCCGATATCGATGACGTGATCGGCACGGCGGATCGTGTCTTCGTCGTGCTCGACGACGAGCAGGGTGTTGCCCTTGTCGCGCAGGGCTTCCAGTGTGTCGAGCAGCACTTCGTTGTCGTGCGGGTGCAGGCCGATCGTCGGCTCGTCGAGCACGTAGCAGACGCCCTGCAGCGTCGAACCGAGTTGCGCGGCCAGCCGGATGCGCTGCGCTTCGCCGCCCGAGAGCGTCGGTGCGCTGCGTTCCAGTGCCAGATAGCCGAGTCCGACTTCGGCCAGAAAACGCAGGCGCGAACGGATCTCGGCGATCGCGTCGCGGCCGATCTCGGCCTCGCGTGCATCAAAGGCAAGCGAGTCGATCCACTCGGCGCAGTCGTCGACCGGCATGCGCGCCACTTCGGCAATCGAGCAGCCGTGCAGGCGCACGGCGCGGGCCACGCGATTGAGGCGCTCGCCCGCGCAGTCGGGGCAGCGCAGTCCGGCTTCGGCTTCCTCGTCGCTGCGTTCGACGGCAGCGGTGTCCGTGTTGCCCGCCCGGGCGCTCCGCGTGCCGGCAGCAGCTTTCTTCGTGGCTCGTTTTCTCGTGTCGCCGTCGGCGCTCGCGCCCGATCCATCGTTGTCGCCATTGTCGCCATCGTCGGCCGCCGCCCGGAAATCGGCGATCCGCTGGTCGGCCATGCGTTCGGCCAGATCGCCGATCGCGCCACTGGTCGTGTCCTCTTCGCTGCGGCCGCGATCGACGACCTTCGGCAGCTGCGGCAGGCGGATGCCGGTGCCCAGGCAGGTCGGGCACCAGCCGGTCTTCGAATTGAACGAGAACAGCCGCGGATCCGGCTCGGGAAAGCTCGTGCCGCACGACGCGCAGGCGCGCTTCGTCGAGAACAGGCGGGTGCCGAGCGCGGCGCCGGCGCGCGTCCAGGCGTCGGCATCACCCGCCACCGTGGCCGCATACAGATCGTCGAGCGGCCCGGCCACCATGACCAGGCCCTTGCCGTGCGCAAGCGTCTGCGTCAGCAGCTCGCGCAGGTCTTCCTCGTGCGCCGGGTCGACGTGCAGTGCCGCCACCGGCAGTTCGATGTCGTGTTCGAGGTAGCGGTCGATGCGCGGAAAGCCCTTCGTCGGCAGGAAGGCGCCGTCGACGCGCAGGTACGGAAAACCGCGTGCCTGCGCCCATTTGGCGATTTCGGTGTAGACGCCCTTGCGCTTGACCACCAGCGGTGCGAGCAGGCCGATATGCTGTCCGCGATAGTCGCGCAGGATGCGTGCGGCAATCGCTTCGGGCGACTGCGGCTCGATGCGCACATGACAATCGGGGCACCATTGCTCGCCCAGCTTCGTGTACAGCAGACGCAGGAAATGGTGGATCTCGGTGAGCGTCGCCACCGTGCTCTTGCGCCCGCCCCGGCTGGTGCGCTGCTCGATCGCCACCGTCGGCGGAATGCCGTAGACGCCGGCGACGTCGGGGCGCGCCGCCGGTTGCACGAACTGGCGCGCATAGGCGTTCAGCGATTCGAGATACCGGCGCTGGCCTTCGGAGAAGATCACGTCGAAGGCCAGTGTCGACTTGCCCGAACCGGATACGCCCGTGATCGTCGTGAACCGTCCGCGCGGGACGGCGACGTCGATGTTCTTCAGATTGTGCTCGCGTGCGTGGTGCACGAAAATGGAGGTGCGCGCCTGTTCGCGCAAGACGTCATGGGCGGCCTCGTGCGCGTTCTCGTGGACGGCCTCGTTCGTGCTGTCGTGGGCGACCCCGTGTGCATGATCATGGACAGCCTCGTGCGCCGTGTCACGCGCGACTTCGGGCAGCTTCCCGTGCACCGCCGCCTGCACGGCGGGTAACGCATTTCCGGGCGCGGCTTCCACTGCACTGCCGCCGGACGGCGCGCTCGGCAGGCCCGCCGCATGCATCCGGGCCGCCGCGTAGTCGCGCAGCGCCGCGCCAGTGTGCGATTGCGTCACCTCCATCAGCTCGTCGGGCGTGCCGGCGGCGACCAGCCGGCCGCCGGCATCGCCGCCTTCAGGGCCGAGATCGATGATCCAGTCGGCCGCGCCGATCAGGTCGAGATTGTGTTCGATGACGAACAGCGAATGACCGGCCGCCAGCAGCTTGCGCAGCGCGCGCAGCAGTTTCGCGACGTCGTCGAAGTGCAGGCCGGTCGTGGGCTCGTCGAACAGGAACAGCGTGCCGCGCCGGCCGACCCGGCGCCAGGCGCTGCTGCCGGAAGCGGTCAGGCCGCGCGTGGCCGCCTCGGCCAGATGCCCGGCCAGCTTCAGGCGTTGGGCCTCGCCGCCCGACAGGGTCGGCACCGGCTGGCCCAGGCGCAGATAGTCCAGGCCGACGTCGGCCAGCGGCTGCAGCTTGAGCTGCAGCTCGCGTTCGCCTGCGAAAATGCGCAACGCTTCATGCACGGTCAGTTCGAGCACGTCGGCGATCGAGCGTTCGCGCCCGTCGCTGCCGGTGATCGTCACTTCGAGCACTTCGTCGCGGTAACGCCGGCCGTCGCAGTCGGGGCAGCGCAGGTAGACGTCGGACAGGAACTGCATCTCGACGTGCTCGAAGCCGTTGCCGCTGCAGGTCGGACAACGCCCGTTGCCGGTATTGAAGCTGAAGGTGCCGGCCGTGTAGGCGCGTTCGTGCGCCAGCGGCGCCTGTGCGAACAGCCTGCGGATGGCATCGAAGGCACCGACATAGCTGGCCGGATTGCTGCGCGTCGTCTTGCCGATCGGCGACTGGTCGACGAACACGACCTCGTCGATCCAGTCGTCGCCGAGCAGGCGCTCGTGGCGCCCGGGCGTTTCGGTCGGCCGGCCCTTGGCGCGCAGCAGCGCCGGCAGCAGGACGTCCTGCAGCAGCGTCGACTTGCCGCTGCCGGACACGCCGGTGATGCAGACGAAGCGCTCGAGCGGGAATTCGACGTGATCGAGTTGCAGATTGTGCTCGCGCGCGCCTTCGAGTACGAGCCGCTTCGTCGACGCGCTGACCGGCTGCCGGTGGCCCTGATCGACGGCGCGGCGCCCGGAAAAATATTCTCCGGTCAGCGAGGCCCGGCGAATGGCCGCACCCGCATCGGTATCCGGTTCGGCCGCAGCCGGGATCGGCATGGCCCGGGTGGCAACGGCGGCGCCCGCTGACGGCGCCGCTGCCGCCGCGGACGCGATCAGTTCCTGCGGCGAGCCGTAGAAGACGATCTCGCCGCCGCGTTCGCCCGGTCCGGGGCCGATGTCGAGGATGCGGTCGGCCGCCTGCATGACGAGCGGATCATGCTCGACGACGACGAGCGAATTGCCCGCCGCCCGCAACCGCTGCATGACGGCAATGACCCGGCCCATGTCGCGCGGGTGCAGGCCGATCGACGGTTCGTCGAGCACGAACAGCGTGTTGACCAGCGAGGTGCCGAGCGCCGTCGTCAGGTTGATGCGCTGGACTTCGCCGCCCGACAGCGTGCGCGACTGCCGGTCGAGCGTCAGATAGCCGAGACCGACTTCGCGCAGGAAGCGCAGGCGGTTGCGGATCTCGCCGAGCAGCAGCGCGGTGGCTTCGTCGAGGATTCCGGGCAGGTGCAGCTGCTCGAAGAACGACGCCAGCGCGTCGATCGGCATCAGCATCAGGTCGTGGATGGTCTGCCCGCCGATGCGCCACAGCAGGGCGTCCGGCACCAGGCGCGTGCCGTGGCAGACCGTGCAGGTGTCGTAGGAGCGGTATTTCGACAGCAGCACGCGGATGTGCATCTTGTACGCGCGCGATTCGAGCCAGTCGAAGAAATGGCGGATGCCGTACCACTGCGTTTCCCATTTGCCGCGCCAGTCCGGCGTGCC
>DAIUFU010000044.1:0-3333 GCA_036844405.1 Burkholderiaceae bacterium
CGCATATTGATCTCGATGATCTTTTCCCGACGATTACGGCCGCCGTAGGCAGATCGCGCAGCGCAGGGCTCGGGCCTGACGGTCGGATGCTGCACCCCGACGAGGATGTCGTATGCGCTTTTCTTGATTACGTCGCACAACTCGGTGCCGGGCTGGAGGACGTCGAGTCGTTGCTGATCGATACGGCCGTGAAAAAGGCGGATGGCAATCTGAGTTCGGCTGCGCGCACCTTGGGCATTACGCGTCCGCAGCTGGTCTATCGCCGAAAAAAACATGGTCGTCCCCTTCGTTGACCATGTCTGGTGACTTCCATTCGCGGGGCTTGTCCGGTCGATGCCAGGGTGCTGCGCTACCCCGATTTCAGTCGGGTTTACAGGTGCTCATACGCGATCGCTACCTTGTCCCTGCTCGATGACGAGGCGACAAAGCACTGCATTTTCGATCACCGAAATTGCGTTCGATCGCGGCTTCAACCACCCGGCGCATTTCAGTCGCGCATTCAAGGCGCGCTTCGGCATCACGCCGAGTGTGCATCGTGATCAGACCTCGATGCACCGTTTCTCTGGTGGACGTTCGCTGGAGCAACCGGTCACGTCCGACGCTGCCAAACGTGGGGATCACGTCGTCCATGGAAGATGGCAAGCACAACCACGGTATTCCCGCGAAGTCTGAAATAGATTGCGAACGGAAAACGGCGCGTAACGGTCCTTCGGACGTCACGGAACACGATCGGGTAGCGTGTCGGACTCTCTGCTATTTTTGCGAGTGTCTCGTCGACCTCGCTTGTAAATTCTTCGCCGAGTCCGTGGCGTCGACCCTCGTACCAGATTGCTGCATCCTCGAACTCGGTTCTTGCTGCCCGTCGAAGGACAATGCGGAAGGTCATCGTCCGAGCCGGACTCGAACGGATGTCTTGATATCGTCCCACGAAGCGACATCATCCGGGAACCTGTCGTCGTCGGCAACGCGCTGGTTCAGTTCGGTCCGCTGAGATTGGCTCAGAGGGAATTGCTCGGTATCAGCGCATACACTTGCCCAGATTTCCTCCACCAGCGCCAGTCGATCGCTCAAGTCCAGTTTGTCGATTCCCAGCGATTTTGCCGTGACAGTCATGGCCTCCTCCGGTTTTCCTCATGATCCAGGCACTTCGGCACGATGACGATCGTGACCGACATGGCGCCCGAACCAGGCCGTGCGGCGAAGCGGTGTCAGCCTGAATGAATCGTCAGGCCTCAAGGGATTGCTGTAATTGTACGGAAGTGAGCGTATCCACGACACTCACAGATATCGCCGCTTCCTGCGCTCGGCGCCGGCCGAGACGGCGAACAGCAGCGGCAGCACCATTTCCAGCCCTTCTTCATAGGCTGCTGCATAGCGATCGGTCATCCGCGAGACGACGATGCCGTAGTCTTCTTCGAGTGTCGCCGGCGCCCGGTCGAGCACCTTGACGAAGAAGATCAGCGCAAGCGCGGCCAGCAGCCAGGCGCCCGAGCGGGTGCGCCAGCCGCCCTGCGCGAACAGGAAGCGGAACGATACCCAGAGGAAATACAGCAGCAGCGCGAGGATGGTGATCGCGACGAGGCCGGCGACGAGTTTTTCCGTCAGCGGCGCCGCGACGTGGCGGTAATACCCGCTCTTGAACATGCTGTCAGCCGTGAAGGCGCGATGCAGGTCGGCTTCGCGTGCGGCGAACACCAGGTACATGATGGCGAAGGCCCAGGTGCGTCCTGTGGCCGGGCGCGCGACCGCGAGCACGACAATCGACGCCAGCATCCAGAAGACCAGCGACAGGATTTCCACCGGACCGGTTTCCGAGAAGATCCAGCGGAACGCGGCTTCCGAAAGCGTCAGCGGCAAGGCAGCGAGGGCGAGGGTGTAAAGAACGAGAAAAATGATGAAGCGGCGATCAAACGGGGTCATCGAACCGGGGCGGTGGGGCCGGGAAAACCCAAGGATAACCCCCTTGTGTCCCGTGACGCGCTGCCGAACCGGCGCACATCCCGGGTGGCGGCTGGATCAGGCGCACGATAGTGGCCGGCGGCCGCAGACGCGGTGCATCCCTGCGCTGCCGCCACCGAGGTTTCTTTCCGACCGTCATGCCGGACAGTGCATGATCTCTTCTCGACCTGAGGAGACCTGATCCATGACGCCACTGACCACCCCCGCGCATACCGGCGCCAACCGGTTGCTCTTTCCGCACAACAGCCACAGGACGCTGCTCTGGTCCGAGCCGGTGACCGAACTGCAAGGGCTCGAAGCCGCCATCGCCGTCCTCGGCATGCCGTTCGGCGCGCCGTATTCCGCGCATGGCTACAGTGACGACCAGTCACGCACGCCGCTCATCCTGCGCGATCTGAGCGACCGTTTCGTGCGCCACCCGGATCACTACGACTTCGACATTGACGGTCCGCTGATGCAGGGGCGCACGGACATCCGCTTCGTTGATTGCGGCGACGTGCTGCCCGACGTTCTGGCCGATCGGCCGGGCGCGCATTACGCGCGGGCCACCGAGGCCATGCGGCTGATCCTGAAGGCCGGCGCCCTGCCGATCGTGCTTGGCGGCAACCACGGCATCACCACGCCGATGTTGCGCGCCTACGATGACCATGGCCCGATCACGCTGATCCACGTCGATGCACACATCGACTGGCGCGAAGACGTCGTTGGCGTACGCGAAGGGCTGTCCAGCCCGATCCGGCGCGCCTCGGAGATGGAGCATGTGCACGAGATCTTCCAGCTCGGCCTGCGCATGCAGGGCAGCGGCCGGCCGGAGGACGTCGAGGCAGCCAGAAAATATGGCGCACACCTGATCACGGCGTACGAGATCCACGATGTCGGCATGCAGGCGATCCTCGACCGCATTCCGGACGGCGGGCGGTACTACCTGTCGATCGACGCCGACGGCGTCGATCCGACTGTCATGCCCGCCGTTGCCGGCCCGGCACCCGGGGGGCTCGACTTCATCCAGATGCGCAAGCTGATCCACGGCCTGGTGCGCAAGGGTCGCGTGGTCGGGATGGACATCGTCGAGATCACCCCGTCAAAGGACACGGGCAGCATGCTGACCTGCGTCACTGCAGGCCGGTTCATCGTCAACCTCATCGGAGCCACGATCCGGGCCGGTTATTTCGATCGGCCGGCCGGCCGGGCCGCCGGCTGAGGCCAGGCCAGGACGAAGGGATACCGGACGCAGGAAACCCGGCCGCGAGAAAAGACCGTACGAAAGAAGACAAGAAGATCGGAGACGCACATGCCTGTCTACAAGCTCGCCATGCTCAGCTTTGCCGCGCTCGGCGCTTTGCTGCTGCTGTTCGGGAAATGGGCCGTTCAGCG
>DAIUFU010000044.1:3343-5985 GCA_036844405.1 Burkholderiaceae bacterium
TTCCTGTGTCGCTATTCGATTCCGAGCCGGGGGGTCGGCGGCTTCGGGTTTTCGATCCTGATGTGGCTCTGTTACGAACTCGGCTGGTTCGAATTGCAGTACGACGACACCCTGTACACGCTGGCGATGTATGTCTTCTTCGTCACGATCGGGTTGACCACCGG
Organism: Burkholderiaceae bacterium; assembly: GCA_036844405.1. GTDB lineage: Bacteria > Pseudomonadota > Gammaproteobacteria > Burkholderiales > Burkholderiaceae_E > Zeimonas. Next base: position 3,508 of record DAIUFU010000044.1, read on the forward strand.
TCTCGTGGTGCTGAAGAAGGGTGGGCGGATCCTCCTGATCTACATGGTGGTCTGCTGGCTGCTGGCCTTCGTGCAGAACGGCGTCAGCATCGCCATGTCGTACCTGACGGGGATGGATCCGCTGATCGGCCTGATTGCGGGCCAGGCGTCGATGCAGGGTGGCCATGGGATGGCGGCCTCGCTGGCCCCGGTGATCGATTCGCTCGGCGGATCCAACGCACTCACGGTCGGGCTGGCAGCATCGACGTTCGGGCTGATTGCCGGTTCGCTGCTCGGCGGCCCGATCGGCAACTGGCTGATTGCGCGGCATCGGGTCGCGATCGAGACCGAGGCCGAAGATCAGCTGAAGTCACTGAGTGAAGAGGGTGACGAGGCTGGCCGGGAGCGGCTCACGGCTGCCGGCCTGCTCAACGCCGGCGTCGCCGTGATGGTGATCCTGGCCATTGGCCTGCCGACTGCCGCCTGGATCACGAAGGTCACCGGCTTTTCGATCCCGGGACACATCTTCAGCCTGTTCCTCGGCATCGTCTTCTATTCGGTCAACGAGCGGAAGCCGTTTTTTGCGCTTTCGGACGCCGCCATGGGAACGATCTCGATCCTGGCGCTCGAGATGTTCCTCGTGATGGCGATGATGAAGCTGAAATTGTGGGAGCTCTATGAACTCGCACTGCCGCTGACGCTGCTGCTGGTCATGCAGGTCATCTTCACGGCCCTGGTCGCGGTCTTCATCATGTTCCGCGTTCTGGGCAGGAACTACGACGCTGCCGTGATGTCGTCCGGCTTCATCGGCCACGGCCTCGGCGCAACGCCGAACGGGCTGGTGGTGATGGACGCCGTGTGCTCGAAGTACGGCGTCTTCTCCAAGAAGGCCTTCATCATCATTCCGGTCGCCGGCACGGTGCTGACCGACATCGTCGGCGTGCCGCTGTTCGTGTTCCTGGCCAATCTGATGGCCGGACACTAGCGATCGCGCCTGCAGGTCGCTCCCCAGGCTCTTCCGGGCCGCGTGCCGTGGCGGCCCGGACTCCGGACCTCAGGCTGCTGCGAGCGCCTGGTCGAGGTCTTCGAGCAGGTCGTCGATGTGCTCGATGCCCAGCGACAGGCGGATCATCTCTTCGCTCACGCCAGCCTTGGCCATTTCGTCGGGCGCGAGCTGGCGGTGCGTCGTCGACGCCGGGTGCGTGGCCAGCGACTTGGCGTCGCCGATGTTCACCAGCCGGCTGAAGAGCTGGAACGCGTCGAGCACGCGCGCACCGGCTTCGCGGCCTTTCTGCTTCAGGCCGAAGGAGAGAATGCCCGACGCGCGCCCGCCCATGTATTTCTGCACCAGCGCGTGATCGGGGTGATCGGGCAGGCCGGCATACTCGACCCAGCCGACCTTCGGATGGTCCTTCAGGTGCTTCGCCACCGCCAGCGTGTTTTCGCAGGTGCGGTCCATGCGCAGCGGCAGCGTCTCGATGCCCTGCAGCAGCAGGAAGGCGTTGAACGGCGAGATCGCCGCGCCCATGTTGCGCAGCGGCACGACGCGCGCGCGGCCGATGTAGGCTGCCGGCCCGAGCGCTTCGGTGTAGACGACGCCGTGATAGCTGACGTCGGGTTCATTCAGACGCTTGTAGCGGTCCTTGTGCTCGGCCCACGGGAACTTGCCGCTGTCGACGATGGCGCCGCCGATGCTGTTGCCGTGCCCGCCAAGATATTTGGTGAGCGCATGCACGACGATGTCGGCGCCATGCTCGAACGGGCGGCACAGATAGGGGCTGGGTACGGTGTTGTCGACGATCAGCGGAATGCCGTGGGCATGCGCGATGTCGGCCAGCGCACCGATGTCGGCGACGTTGCCGAGCGGGTTGCCGATCGATTCGACGAAGATCAGTTTCGTGCGCTTGTCGATCAGCGGCGCGAAGGTTTCCGGCTTGCGCGCATCGGCGAAGCGCACCTCGATGCCCTGCTGCGGGAAGGTGTGTGCGAACAGGTTGAAGGTGCCGCCGTAGAGCGTGCCGGCGGCGACGATGTTGTCGCCGGCTTCGGTGATCGTCTGGATCGAATAGGTGACGGCGGCCATGCCCGAGGCCAGTGCCAGCGCACCGACGCCACCTTCGAGGGCGGCGACGCGCTGCTCGAGCACGTCCTCGGTCGGATTCATGATGCGCGTGTAGATGTTGCCCGGCACTTTCAGGTCGAACAGGTCGGCGCCGTGCTGGGCATTGTCGAAGGCGTAGGCGACGGTCTGGTAGATCGGCACGGCGACGGCCTTCGTCGTCGGTTCGGGCTTGTAGCCGGCATGCACGGCCAGGGTTTCGATGCGCATGGGGAGTTTTCCGTTCTGATCAGGGCTATGGGCGCACGCCGGCGCCGAAATCCGTGCAACCGTCGGGATGCATCGGCGTGCGTGATGTACCGGCAGCACCGGCGTGCGTCGAATCCGCCATTCTGACAGCAGATGACGCGGATGATGCCGTTATGCGCACGCCGAACGAG
>DAIUFU010000044.1:6085-7277 GCA_036844405.1 Burkholderiaceae bacterium
CTCACCAGGGTCCGCCAATGGCCCGGATCAGCGCGACCGTGCCATCCAGGCGCCGTCCCTGGACGGACAGCAATGCCAGTCCGGCCTGCTGCACGCTCGTCTGCGCCTGGACGACGTTCAGGAACGAGACCGTGCCCGCCTTGTACTGGCGGGTGACGAGTTCCAGCGTCAACTGCGCCGCGGCCAGCACTTCGCGCTGCACCGCGATCTGTGCTTCGAGCACGCGCAGCGCCGCAAGCTGGTCTTCGACTTCCCGGAAGGCCAGCAGGACCGTCTGCCGCCAGTCGGCGATGGCGAACTCGTATTCGGCCTGCGCCTGCTCGTCGGCCGCCGCGCGGGCACCGCCGTCGAAGAGGGCCGCCGCCAGCGACGGGCCGAATGACCAGACGCGCGCCGGCAGCGCCAGCAGATCACCAATGGTCGTGGCGCGCAACCCGACGCCGGCGCCCAGCGTCAGTGACGGGTACCAGGCTGCCCGGGCCACGCCGATGCGCGCATGGGCCGCGGCGATGCGCCGTTCGGCGGCGATGATGTCCGGGCGGCGTTCGAGCAGTTGCGAGGGCAGCCCGACCGGTACGTCCGGGATGCGGTCCGGCAGTGCGCGGATCCATGGGTCTGTCGTTTGCGTGTGCCCACTGACTTCCGGATTCGGCAGCGCGAATCCGGCCGGTGTCCGGCCGGTCAGCAGGGCCAGCGCGTGTTCGAGTTGCGCGCGTGTGATATCGGTTTCCAGGCGCTGTGCCTGTGCGGCCTTCCATTGCGTCTGCGCCTGTGCGACGTCGGCGCGTGTGACGACGCCTGCCGCCAGCCGGTCGCGCGTCAGTTGCAGCGACCGTGCGTACGCGGTCACAGTCTCGTCGAGCAGTTGCTGCTGCGCGCGCACGACGCGCCACTGGAACCAGGTCTGCGCGAGCAGCGTCTGCTGCGCCAGGCGTACGCCGGCCAGATCGGCGGCACTCGCCTCGGCGCTGGCCTGCGCGGCGTCGATGCGCGCCGCGATGCGGCCCCACAGGTCGGGCTCCCAGCCGGCGGACAGATCCGTCGTCCAGGCCTGGCCGATCGCACCGCCGGCACTGCGTGCCCGCGTGGCCGAGGCGCCGGCGCTCAGCACAGGTGCCCGCCCGGCGCGTGCCGCGTCGACCGCTGCGACCGCACCACGGTATTGCGCCTGGGCCATCTGCAGCGTCTGATT
>DAIUFU010000044.1:7377-9761 GCA_036844405.1 Burkholderiaceae bacterium
AGTGCGCCGAGGACGGTGAGCCAGGGCATCAGCGCTCGTACGCCGCCCGGCACCGGGGAACCCGGGCCGATCCGGCCCTCGCCGGAACCGCGGCCGGGCCTTCCACCGGACTCTCCGTTGCGATCGATGTCCTGCCGGTCCTTGCCGCGCCGGCCGCCGGCCGACCACCACCGGCGCGCGCGCAGTCGCAGCCGGTCGAGCGCCAGGTAGACCACCGGTGTCGTGTACAGCGTCAGCAACTGGCTGACCGCCAGACCGCCGACGATGGCGATGCCCAGCGGCCGGCGCAGTTCGGCGCCGTCGCCGGTGCCGAGCGCCAGCGGCAGTGCGCCGAGCATTGCCGCCATCGTCGTCATCAGGATCGGCCGGAAGCGCAGCCGGCAGGCGCGATGAATCGCGTCGCGCGGCGACAGCCCGTCGTTGCGCTCGGCGGCCAGCGCGAAGTCGATCATCAGGATTGCATTCTTCTTGACGATGCCGATCAGCAGCAGCACGCCGATCAGCGCAATGACCGTGAACTCGGTGCCGGTCGCCATCAGCGCGAGCAGCGCGCCGACGCCGGCCGACGGCAGCGTCGACAGGATCGTGACCGGATGCACGAGACTTTCATAGAGGATGCCGAGAACCAGGTAGACGGCGATGACGGCGGCCAGTATCAGCCACGGCTGATTGGCGACCGATTTCTGGAAGGCGCTGGCCGTGCCCTCGAAGCCGTGCTGCAGGCTCACCGGCGGGCCGAGGCGGGCAATCGCCCGCGAGATGGCAGCGGTGGCCTGTGACAGCGATACGCCCGGTGCGAGGTTGAACGAAACCGTCGAGGCGACGAAGCCGCCCTGGTGGCTGACCCCGAGCGGCGTCGTCGTCGGCTGCCAGCGGGCGAACATCGCCAGCGGCACCGGTTCGCCCTGGCGGTTGGGCAGGCTCAGGCGATCGAGGTCGTCGGGATGATCGCGGAAGGCGGCCGCCACTTCGAGCACGACGTGGTACTGGTTCAGCGGCGCATGGATCGTCGCGACCTGGCGCTGGCCGTAGGCATTGTTGAGCAGATTGGTGATCTGGCGCGTGTCGATGCCCAGACGCGCCGCAGCGTCGCGGTCGATCGTCAGCGTGATCTGGCTGCCCTTGTCTTCGGCGTCGGTATCGATGTCGAGCAGTTCGGGCAGGCGGCTCATCGCGTTGCGGATGCGCGGCTCCCATTGGCGCAGCTCGCCCAGATCGTCGCTGCGCAGCGTGTACTGGAAATTCGAACTGCTGGTGCGCGCGCCGATGCGGATCTCGCTCTGGCCGACCATGAACAGACGCGCCCCCGGCACGTGCGCGGTCTTGCGGCGCAGACGTGCAATCACCTGGTCGGTGCTCTCGCCGCGTTCGGCCAGCGGCACCAGCGAGATGAACATCAGGCCGCTGTTGACGCGGGATCCGCCGGTATAGGCGGTGACGTAGCCAACAGCCGGATCGTGGCGCACGATCTTGACGAAGGCATCGAGCTTGGGCCGCATCGCCTGGAAGGAAATGCTCTGGTCGGCGCGCACCGAGGCGAAGATCCGGCCGGTATCCTGCGCCGGGAAGAACCCCTTGGGCACGATCATGTACAGCCAGACATTCAGGGCGATCGTCGCCGCCAGCACGAGCAGCATGAACCAGCGGTGATCGAGCGCCCAGCCGACGCTGCGCGCGTAGCCGCGCGCGATTCGCGGGTAAATCCCGTCCGGGGCGTCGTCGTTTCCCCTTCGCGTTCGCGGCGCGGACTCTCCGGATCGGCCGCGTGCGCCGAGCAGACGTGCCGCCAGCATCGGTGTCGTCGTCAGCGACACGACAAGCGAAATCAGGATCGCCACCGACAGCACCATGGCGAATTCGCGGAAATAGCGTCCGACCAGCCCGCCCATGGCGAGGATCGGAATGAAGACGGCGATCAGCGACAGGCTGATCGCGACCACCGTGAAGCCGACTTCGCGCGCACCGTGGATGGCAGTCTCGATGGTGCTCTCGTCCGGGCGGCCCCGCGCTTCGCGGCGACGGACGATGTTCTCCAGCACGACGATGGCGTCGTCGACGACGAAGCCGGTGGCCACGGTCAGCGCCATCAGCGACAGATTGTTCAGGCTGTAGCCGGCCAGGTACATGACGCCAAAGGTGCCGATCAGCGAGGTCGGCACGGCAATCGCCGGCACCAGCGTGGCCCGGGCGCTGCGCAGGAAGAGGAAGACGACGAGCACGACGAGCACGACCGACAGGATCAGCGTGCGCTGCACCTCGCGCAGCGACGCCCGGATCGTCGTCGTGCGATCCGACGTCACGGCCATGTCGAGCGCCGCCGGCGCCGCGGCCTGGAGTGCGGGCAGCATCGCGTGGATGCGGTCGACGACCTCGATGATGTTGGC
>DAIUFU010000044.1:9861-12102 GCA_036844405.1 Burkholderiaceae bacterium
TCGGCCGGGTTCACCTTGCGATACGACGGATTGCGCACGAGTCCGGCCGGCAACGATGCGCGCGCGGCGTTGATTGCCGCCTGCACGTCGATCGCGGCCGCGTCGATGCTGCGTTCGAGGTCGAACTGCAGCACGATGCGCGTCTGCCCGAGCGAACTGTTCGACGTCATCTGGTTGACGCCGGCGATCTTGCCGAGTGCCCGTTCGAGCGGTGTCGCGACGGTGGCCGCCATCGTCTCCGGGCTGGCGCCGGGCAGCGAGGCCGAAACGGAGATCGTCGGGTAGTCGACCTGTGGCAGCGGTGCCACCGGCAGCAGTCCCCACGCGGTCAGCCCGGCGAGCACGATCGCCAGCGTGAGCAGCGTCGTGGCCACCGGCCGTTCGATGAAGGTCGCAAAGAAGTGAGTGCCGGCGCCGATGCTCTCCCCTGCGTCGAGCCGTTCGATCCTGTCGCCGGCTTCGCCCGCGGCGTGGTTGCGGCCATGGCTTCCGCCTTTGCCCGCGTGCCCGCTCGCACGGTCGCTCATCTGCGGCCCGCTCATGCCGCGCGCCACGCCGCCACCCAGCGCGCCGAGCGCTCGAAGGCGAGATAGACCACCGGTGTGGTGAACAGCGTCAGCACCTGGCTGAGCAGCAGTCCGCCGACCATCGTCACGCCGAGTGGCTGGCGCAGCTCGGTGCCGACGCCGCCGCCCAGCATCAGCGGCAGGGCCGACAGCAGCGCCGCCATCGTCGTCATCAGGATCGGCCGGAAGCGCAGCAGCGCGGCCTGGTAGATCGCCTCGCGCGGCGCCATGCCGTCGATGCGTTCGGCATCGAGCGCGAAGTCGATCATCAGGATCGCATTCTTCTTGACGATGCCGATCAGCAGGATGATGCCGATGACGGCGACGATCCCGAGGTCGCTGCCGGCGAGCATCAGCGCCAGCAGCGCGCCCACACCGGCCGATGGCAGCGTCGACAGGATCGTGACCGGGTGGATGTAGCTCTCGTAAAGCACGCCGAGCACGATGTACATCGTCACCAGCGCGGCGAGAATCAGCAATACCGTACTGTCGAGCGACGCCTGGAACGCCAGTGCAGCGCCCTGGAAACCGGTGCGCATGCTGGCCGGCAGCCCGAGTTGGTCCTGCACGGCGCGCACCGCGTCGACGGCTTCGCCGAGCGCCGTGCCGGAGGCGAGATTGAACGAGATCGTCGCTGCCGGGAATTGTCCGAGATGGTGGATGGCCAGCATCGTCGGCCGTTCGACGATGCGCGCGACGCTGGCCAGCGGCACCAGCGTGCCATCACCCCCCTTGACGCGGATCGCGCCGATCGACGCCGGGCCCAGCGCATGCTGCGGTGCGACTTCGAGCACGACGCGGTACTGGTTGGCCTGCGTGAAGATGGTCGTCACCTGGCGCTGGCCGAACGCGCTGTACAGTGCCTGATCGATCGCCGCCAGCGAGACTCCCAGGCGCGCGGCGCTGTCGCGGTCGATATCCACGAAGGCCTGCAGGCCGCGATCCTGCAGATCGCTGGTGACGTCGGCCAGCTCGGGCAGCGCGGCCAGCGCGTCGACCAGTTGCGGCACCCACTGCGCCAGCCGGTCGGGGTCCGGATCCTCGACGGTGTACTGGTACTGCGTGCGCGCCAGCCGGTCGTCGATCGTCAGGTCCTGCACGGGCTGCAGAAAGAGCTCCATCCCGGCGTCGCCGGCCGTGCGCGCGCGCAGCCGGCGGATCACTTCGCTGGCGCTCGCGTCGCGTTCGGCGCGCGGCTTCAGATCGATCAGCATGCGCCCGGTGTTGAGCGTCGCATTGGCGCCGTCGACGCCGATGAACGAGGTCAGGCCGGCCACTGCCGGGTCGTCGAGAATCTGCCGCGCCAGACGCTGCTGCGCCGCGGCCATCGCCGGAAACGAGATCGATTGGCGGGCCTGAGAGATGCCCTGGATCAGGCCGGTGTCCTGCACCGGAAAGAAGCCCTTCGGAATGAGAATGTAGAGCACGACGGTCAGCACGAGCGTGCCGATGGCGACCAGAAGCGTCGCCGCCTGGTGATCGAGCACCACGTCGAGCGCCCGTCCGTAGGCGGCCACGAGCCGGTCGAACCAGCCCGGGCGCGTTGTCCCGGTCGACCTGTGGTCCTGGCTACCAGTCGTGGTCCACGTTGCATCGTGCGCTTCTCTGCTGTCTGTGCCGGTCAGCACGCTGGTCGCGCCGTCCGTTGCACGGGCAGCCGCGCTGCCGCTGCCTT
>DAIUFU010000044.1:12112-13766 GCA_036844405.1 Burkholderiaceae bacterium
GGGTTTGCCGCCCGGTTCCCCGGGGGCGGTGTCCGTACGGGCGCGCCCGCCGCGGCCGAGCAGCCGCGCGCACATCATCGGCGTGAGCGTGAGCGAGACGACGGCCGAGATCAGGATGGCCACGGCCAGCGTGATCGCGAATTCGCGAAAGAGCCGGCCGACGACTTCGCGCATGAAGAGCAGCGGAATCAGCACCGCGACCAGCGAGACGGTCAGTGAGATGATCGTGAAGGCGATCTGCCGCGAGCCCTTCAATGCCGCCTGCAGTGGCGATTCGCCCGCTTCGCGGAAGCGCGCGACGTTCTCGATCATCACGATCGCGTCGTCGACGACGAAGCCGGTGGCGATCGTCAGCGCCATCAGCGTCAGGTTGTTGAGCGAGAACCCCGCCAGGTACATGACGCCGAAAGTGCCGACCAGCGACAGCGGCACGGCCACGGCCGGGATGATCGTCGCCGCCACGCTGCGCAGGAACAGGAACATCACCATCACGACGAGCGCGATCGCCAGCATCAGCTCGAACTGCACGGCGCGCACCGACGCGCGGATCGTCACCGTGCGGTCGGTCAGCACGTCCATTTCGACCGCGCCCGGCAGCGCTGCCTGCAGGGTCGGCAGCAGCGCGCGGACGCGGTCGACGACCTCGATGACATTCGATCCCGGCTGGCGCTGGATGTTGAGCACGATGGCCGGCCGATCGTTGGCCCAGGCCGCCAGTTGCGTGTTCTCGGCGGCCTCATCGACGCTGGCCATTTCGCCCAGCCGAAGTGGCGCGCCGTCCCGGTAGGCGAGTATCAGCTCGCGATAGCCGTCGGCCGAGCGGATCTGGTCGTTGGCATCGATGGTTGCCGCGCGCTGCGGCCCGTCGATGCTGCCCTTGGCCTGATTGGAGTTGGCGCTGATGATCGCCGTGCGCACGTCCTCGATCGACAGCCCGGCCGCGGCCAGTGCACCCGGATCGACGCGCACGCGCACCGCCGGGCGCTGGCCGCCGCTGATCGAGACCAGGCCGACGCCGGCCAGCTGCGAGATCTTCTGCGCCACGCGCGTGTCGACGAGGTCGCGCAACTGCGTGAGCGGAATCGTCGCCGAATGAAAGCCGAGCGTGAGCACCGGCGCATCGGCCGGATTGATCTTGCTGTAGACGGGCGGCGCCGGCAGATCGTTCGGCAGCAGCGTCGTGGCGGCATTGATGCCGGCCTGCACCTGCTGCTCGGCGACGTCGAGCGCGAGCGTGAGGGCGAACTGCAGCGTGATGACCGAAGCACCGCCCGAACTCGTCGACGACATCCGGTTCAGTCCCGGCATCTGGCCGAACTGGCGCTCCAGTGGCGCCGTGATCGACGAGGCGGTGACCTCGGGGCTGGCCCCCGGATAGAGCGTCGTCACCTGGATCGTCGGGTAATCGACTTCCGGCAGTGCCGACAGCGGCAGCAGCCGCCAGGACACGAGGCCGGCGAGCAGGATCGCCACCATCAGCAGCGAGGTCGCCACCGGGCGCAGGATGAACAGGCGCGACGGATTCATGTGTGCCGGCTGCCGGAGTGACGAGGAAGTGCCGACGTCGATCGCATTCCGCGGGCGCACGCCTCGTCACCGGCGGGCCGCGCCGTCGTCATCGCGTGCGACCGCCGCGTGCCGCCGGTGCGGTCGA
>DAIUFU010000044.1:13866-16366 GCA_036844405.1 Burkholderiaceae bacterium
GGACGCTCCCCCTCGCGTTCCGCTTCCTGCCGGTCGACCGGCTCGACCGGGGTGCCGTCGCGCAGATTGTCGACGCCGTCGACGACGACGCGTTCGCCGTCGGCCAGTCCGCTGCGCACGACGACGGAATCGCGCCAGCCCGGGCCGGTCTCTACCGGCTGGCGCCGCACCGTGGCATCGGCGCCGTCCGCGGCGGTCTCGACGACATAGACCCAGGTGCCGGCCGAGCCGCGCTGGACGGCAGCGGCCGGAACGACGAGGGCATCGGCGAGCCGGTCGATGACGATGCGCACGTTGACGAACTGGTTCGGGTACAGCGCGCGATCGGTATTGGCGAATTGCGCCTTCATCCGCAGCGTGCCGGTCGTGACATCGATGCGGTTGTCGAGTGTCGTCAGCCTGCCCTCGGCCAGCACCGTGCTGGCCGTGCGATCGAGCGCCTGCACCGCCATTGCTTCACCGGCGTGATAGCGCGCGAGGATCGGTGCGATCTCCTGTTCCGCCACGGCGAAGCCGACGGCGATCGGCGCCATCTGCGTGATCGTGACGAGGCCGGTCGCATCGCCCGCACGCACGAGGTTGCCGGCATCGACCAGGCGCATGCCGAGCAGGCCGGAGATCGGTGCCGTGATGCGCGTGTAGCCCAGTTGCAGCCGGGCGTGATCGACCTGTGCCTGGTCGATCTGCAGCGCGCTTTCGTATTGCGCGACCAGCGCCGCCTGGGTGTCGCGCTGCTGTTCGCTGGCCGCGTCCTGGCGCACCAGTTCGCGATAGCGCGCGAGATCGCGGCGGGCGTTTTCCAGCAGGGCGCGATCGCGTGCGAGCTGGCCCTGCGCCTGCGCCAGTTGCACCTCGAACGGACGCGGGTCGATCTCGGCCAGCAGGGCGCCGGCCTGCACGAACTGCCCTTCGCGAAAGGCGACGCGCACGAGCGGCCCGTCGACCTGCGAGCGCACGGTGACGGTATGCAGCGATTCGACCGTACCGAGTGCATCGAGCGTGACCGGCACATCGGCACGCCCGACCGTCGCCACCGTGACCGGCATGCGCGTCGGAGCGCCGCCCCACGGGGTGGGGCCGACGCGTGCGCCCGGCGAAGCGGCAGCCGACGGATCGCCTGCCTCGCGGACCTGCCACCACCAGGCACCGAGCCCGGCGACCAGTGCGAGCACGAGCAGCCCGAGCACGATGCTGCGCGCGCCGCCGCGATGGCGTGCCGCGCCCGACGGCTCCGCAGCGGGGGACGGGCGAGAGGATTCCGTGCTCATCGTGCCGTCATTTTCCCATCCGCCGGCGCAACGGGCGTCCGGCGCCGGGGCCCGGCTGCCCATGCGCTCAAGCCGTTGCGCCCCCTTCGCCGGGTGCGTCGAGCTTGCGTTCGACGGCACGCACGAAGAAGGCGGCGCCGTACGGCAGCGCCTCGTCGTTGAAGTCGTAGCGCGGGTTATGGACCTCGCAGCTGCCCGTGACATCGCCGTTGCCGATGTTCAGGTAGCAGCCGGGCACGCGCTCGAGCATCGCCGAGAAGTCCTCCGTGGCCATGATCAGCGGCGGATCGCGCTCGACCCGTTCGGCACCGACCAGTTCGGCGCAGACCGAAGCGGCAAAGGCGGCCTCGTCGGCGTCATTGATCGTCGGTGCGAACGGCACCCGGAAATCCAGCGTTGCGCGCGCGCCCATTGCCTGCGCGACGCCGGCGATGATTTCGCGCAGACGCTCGCCGATCTGCTGCATCGTCTGCTTCGAGAAGGCACGCGCCGTGCCTGCCAGGTGCGCGCGCGCCGGGATGACGTTGTAGGCCTCGCCGGCGTGGATGCGCGTGATCGACAGCACGGCCGTGTCGACCGGCATGACGCTGCGTGCGACGATCGCCTGCGCCGCCACCGTGATGTGCGCGGCGACCAGTATCGGGTCGACCCCGGTATCGGGGCGCGCCGCATGCGTGCCGACGCCGTCGATCTCGATGTCGAAGAACGCGCCGGCGGCCATCATCGGGCCGGCGCGCACGGCGAAGTGTCCGACTGGCAGACCCGGACGGTTGTGCATGCCGAAAATCGAGTCGCACGGAAAGCGCTCGAACAGGCCGTCATCGATCATCGCCTGCGCGCCGCCCAGGCCTTCCTCGGCCGGCTGGAAGAAGAAATGCACGGTGCCGTCGAAGCGGCGCGTGCGTGCCAGGTGCACGGCCGCGCCAAGAAGCATGGCGGTGTGCCCGTCGTGTCCGCAGGCATGCATGCGACCGTCGTGGCGCGACCGATGCGCGAAGTCGTTTTCCTCCTGCATCGGCAGCGCGTCCATGTCGGCGCGCAGGCCGATGGTGCGCGTCGACGTGCCGTTGCGCAGCACGCCGACGACGCCGGTGCGACCGACGCCGCGATGCACCTCGATGCCGGCGGCCTGCAGCCGCTCGGCGACGAGTTGTGCCGTGCGCGTTTCCGCAAACCCGATCTCCGGATGGGCGTGCAGGTCGCGCCGCCAGTCGCGCAGCGCATCCAGGTTG
>DAIUFU010000045.1:0-15879 GCA_036844405.1 Burkholderiaceae bacterium
TAGACGACGACCTTGCCGGGCGTGCGCTCGCCGTCGCGTACGGTCGTCGACGGCGAATCTGCCGCCGTCGAACGGAACTTGCGTGGCGCGAAATCCGGCAACCAGGCATCGCGATGCACGCCGAGCGGACTTTTCTCGACCAGTTTGCGCAGCGCCGGCACGCGGTTGGCGGCGTTGACCGTCTGCGCGACGACCGGGATGGCCACCAGCCGGCCGTTACGATCGGTCGCCGACAGATTGACGTCACGAAATCTTGTCGGCGTGCCCTTGCGAAAGCCGATGGCCTTGGCACGCAGCATCACGTGCGGGAAATCGATGTTCCACGGGTGCGGCGGCACATACGGACATTTCGTCATGTAGCACAGGTCGCACAGATAACACTGATCGACGACCTTGCCGTAATCGGCGCGATCGACGCCGTCGATCTCGCCGCTCGACGACTCGTCGATCAGGTCGAACAGCGTCGGAAAGGCGTTGCACAGGCTCAGGCAGCGCCGGCATCCGTGGCAGATGTCGAAGACGCGCTCCATCTCGTCGAGCGTCTTCGTCTCGTCGTGGAACTCGGGGTTTTTCCAGTCCAGCGCGTGCCGGGTGGGTGCCTCGAGGGAGCCTTCGCGTACCGTCATCGGACGTCCTCACTGAGGGGGGGAAATCACGGGGAAATCACGGGAAAATCAGGGAAGCGTCAGAAAACGGGGTGCGAAACACCCCGGCTCTGCCCCTGTCCCGGAAGGCGGGCGGGCGCTTCCGGAGCCGGTCGGCCGGAAGCACCCTGTATCGGCTCAGGAAAGCGATTCGAGTGCCTTGGCGAACTTGTTCGCATGCGAACGCTCTGCCTTGGCCAGCGTCTCGAACCAGTCGGCAATTTCGTCGAATCCTTCGTCGCGCGCCGTTCGGGCCATGCCCGGATACATATCCGTGTACTCGTAGGTCTCACCGGCCACGGCGGACTTCAGGTTCTTTTCCGACGATCCGATCGGCAGGTCGGTTGCCGGATCACCGACTTCACTCAGATAGTCGAGATGGCCGTGCGCATGTCCGGTCTCTCCTTCGGCCGTCGAACGAAAGAGCGCGGCCACTTCCGGCTGGCCTTCAACGTCGGCCTTGTTGGCGAAATACAGATAGCGACGATTGGCCTGGCTCTCGCCGGCAAATGCGTCCTTCAGGTTCTGGTGCGTCCGGGTTCCGTTCAGTACAGCCATGAAGAGTCTCCTGTTTCCGGTGGAACTGGCGACGTGTGGCGATTCGGGGCGGTCTGTCGCGCGCGATCGGCATCACGCCGTACCAGATTTCAATGTAGCAAAATACAATTGAAACTGTCAATTAGATAGTAATAATTGATTGGCCATGACTCTTTTGATTCTTCTCTCTTTTTCTTCTGACTCCTCTGACTTTTTCGCATCCGTGCCCGGATCGGGGCGTCCCGAGCCTGCACCTGGCAGGGCGGCATTGCTCTCGTGCGCAATGCCCGTGCCACCATTCCACCTGGCGTCTCTGCCAGTGCGTGAAGGCACCGATTCGGGTGCATTGCTCTGGACTAGAATCAGGCTTTCCCGTTCGGATCCTTGCAGCCGTGCTGCGGCCGATCGTCCTTTCTCGCCTTCCCGTCTGTTTTTTTCGCTTTTTTTCTTTTCGCCAGGTCGTTCGTGAATCCCCCATGGAAACCCGGTCCCGCCGGACCTGATGCATATCGCCCGCGCGGCACACCAGTGGCGGAGACGATCGCCAGGGATCCGCACATTCTTGCGCTTGCGACTTCGGGTGCCTGGTGTTCGGTTGCCATGTACCGGCCGGGGGCTGACGGTATGGAAAGCCATTGCATCTCCGAACCGGGCCAGGCGCAGCAGTCCGTGAATATCCTGGCCATGGTCGACGAAGTCTGTCGTGCTGCCGGGATCGATCCGGCGGCGCTCGATGCGATCGCCTTCGATGCCGGACCGGGTTCGTTCACCGGCCTGCGCATTGCCTGTGCGGTTGCACAGGGCCTGGGATTTGCACTGGACATTCCGTTGCTGCCGGTCGGTTCGCTGCGTGCACTCGCCTGGCAGCGGGTCCGCGTCGGACCCGCCCGGGCAACTGTGCTCGTGGCCAGTGATGCACGCATGCGCGAGCGGTATATGGCCGTCTACCGGCTGTCGACAGCGGAAGCGGGCCGGCATGAAACGGATGCCGCCAGACTCGAGGTCGTGCACGAACCGGTGATCGTTCCGCACGCGCAGTTTGACGATCTCGTCGAGGCGTGGAGCACGCAGAGCCGGTCCGTCGATCCCGGGGCACCGATCATGCAGGCCGGCGACGCATGGCGGCCGCTGGCGGGCGATTCCGCAGCCAGCGCCCGGCATCTCCGGGTCGAGACAATGACGGGCAGCGATGATGGGGTGATTCGTGCCGATGCCGTGGCGGAACTGGCCCGCGTCGACTGGCGCGCGGGTCGCGCCATGCCGGCGGGCGCAGCGGCACCTTTCTATCTTCGTGACAAGGTGGCGCTTGATCTCGAAGAACAGCGGGCGGCACGTGCCTGATGCGGGTGCGTCCGATGTGCCCCGACGACCTGGACGCGGTCGTCCTGATCGAGACGGCGGTTCACGAAGCGCCGTGGACTTCGGGAAATTTTCTCGACGCGCTGAAGGCTGGCTACGATGCCTGGGTCTTCGAGCCGGACGAAGTCGCTGAGAAGGGTGAAACTGAGGGGGGTGAAACTGACGGAGGTGAAATGATCGGGTATGCGGTGGTCATGTGGCTGCCCGACGAAGTGCATCTGCTCAATCTGGCCGTATGCGCTTCCTGGCAGGGGCGGGGCAAGGGTCGGGCCATGCTGCACTGGTTGCTGCGCAATGCGCAGGCCCGCGGTGCGGGCGCGATGATGCTGGAAGTCCGCCCGTCGAATGCACGTGCGGCGGCGCTGTACGACTCGGTCGGTTTCGTGCAGATCGGTCGGCGCCGCGATTACTATCCGGCGCGAAACGGGCGTGAGGACGCGATCGTGCTGCGCAGATATTTCGGATCGGAATGAACCCCTCGCAGCAGCGTGCCTGGCTGGCACTCGACATCGGACCTGTCTGGCGCCTCCGGCGGTCGCTCGGGCCCGCGCGCCCGACTGCGGAGTTGCCGGAATTCATCGACGCTGCCGCGTCTGAAGCCGCTGGACCGAAGACGGCAGAACCGGAAAATGCGGAATCGGGAAATGGGGAATGGCAAAACGTGGAACCGCAAAACGCGGAACCGCGAAAGGCAGAGCCCGGAAATGTGCCGGAAGATCGGCCGGCCGATTTTTTCCTGCTGCCCGATGCCGACGGGCGCTGGCTCTTCGTCGGAGCAACGACGCCGGGCAGCGAAGAGGGCGGCGGGCCGGACGAAGCGCCGGCCGGTGCCGGGGCGATGCGCCTGCTTGGGCAGATGCTGGCGGCCACCGGTCTGCGCCCGGGTCAGGTGCATCACCTGCCGACCGGCGCCGGATTGTCCGGCCACATCGGGGCTCTGGCGCCGCAACTGATTGTTGCGCTGGGTGCGGAGGCCGCGCGGTTCCTGTTGCAGGCCGATGCGTCGCTCGCCTCGCTGCGCACGCAGCCGCATGCCTGGCGCTCACCGGACACGACGATACCGCTCGTGGTCACCTGGCACCCGGCAGCGCTGCTGGCGATGCCGCAGCGCAAGGCCCAGGCGTGGGAAGACCTGTGCCGCGCACGTGCAATCGCCGCTGAAGTGGCGACCGGCAGAGGGTCGATACCGGGCGAAGCGTGAAACCGGTTCGGCCGTCCGGGATGCGGGCTCCGGAGGCCGTTCAGTGCTTGCTCTGCCCGATCAGCGCGGCCGCATCGAATGTCCGCTGATTGCGGCGGTGCCTGCGGATGATGAGCACCATCATGCCGACGACGAACACGCTGAACAGGACGATCGTCGTGTTGACCCCCAGTTCGAGGCGCAGCAGCAACGAGTAGAGCCCGAGCATCAGCAGGATGTTCAGATTCTCGTTGAAATTCTGCACGGCGATCGAATGCCCGGCGCTCATCAGAACGTGTCCGCGGTGCTGCAGCAGCGCGTTGAGCGGCACGACGAAGAATCCGGCCAGCGCCCCGATCAGGATCAGCAGCGGGAATGCCGCCGATTCGGCGTGGACCAGCGTCATGCACGGCACGACGAGACCCATTGCGACGCCGGCCGGCAGCACCCGCAGCGAATCGCGCAGGCGCACGAAACGCGCGGCCAGGACGGCGCCGGCGGCAATGCCGACCGCGACCACGCCCTGCAGGATGGCGGCCCGGCTCAGCGGCATGTCGAGCGCTTCGCGCGCCCAGTCGAGCACGATGAACTGCAGCGTCGCACCGGCGCCCCAGAACAGCGTCGTCACCGACAGCGAAATCTGTCCGAGGCGGTCCTTCCAGAGAATCCGGTTGCAACGGATGAAATCGAGCAGCAGGCGCCATGGATTGCGCGGCTGGTGCGGATAGCGGGCACCGGTGTCGGGAATACGCAGATTGATCACCGCCGCGATGGCATAGATCAGCGTGATCGACAGGATGGCCGCTTCGGCTGGTGCATCGACCGTCGACGTCAGCCAGGGGAGGTCGATCGCGGCCAGCATCGAGACGAAGGAAGGGCTGATGAGCGCGCCGCCCAGGACGGTGCCGAGGATGATCGACGCAACGGTGGTTCCTTCGATCCAGCCGTTGGCAGCGACCAGTTTTTCCGGTGGCAGCAATTCGGTCAGGATGCCGTATTTCGCCGGCGAGTAGGCCGCCGCGCCGAAACCGACGATTGCGTAGGCCAGCAACGGGTGGATGGTGCCGAACATCAGCAGGCAACCGCCGATCTTCACCAGGTTCGTGACGAACATCACGCGCCCCTTCGGCATCGAGTCGGCCAGTGCGCCGACGAAGGGCGCGAGCATGACGTAGGCAAGGGTGAAGAACAGCTTGAGCAGCGGCTTCATCCACTCGGGCGCATGCATCTCGATCAGCAGTGCGATCGCGGCGATCAGCAGTGCGTTATCGGCGAGCGACGAGAAGAACTGCGCCGCCATAATGGTGTAGAACCCGCGCTTCATCGCCCGCAAGAGAATCCAGCCGGATCGCGCCATTTGGCAGCGAAGCGGAAGACCGCAGAAAGAAGGCTGCAAAGACTGCACAGGAGCCGGCGCAAACCGGCACTGGCAGCGTCACCGGACACGGACGATCAGAAAACTGCCACGATTTCGACCCCCTCCGCCCGGATACTGTCCGCTCCGATGCGGTCCGGTTTATAACATGATCACCGGGCACGGGCCTTGCCGATCGTCGGCATGAGCGCCGGCACGCCGCTATAGTTCCTGTCCCGATCCACCGATCCGATGCCACGTCCCGTCGTCGCCACCATTTCGCTGGCCGCCATGCGCCACAATCTGTCGGTCGTGCGTGCCTGTGCGCCGGGGGCCTTCGTGTGGGCGGTCGTGAAGGCGGACGGCTATGGCCACGGGCTGGCGAATGCACGAGCCGGCTTCGATCAGGCCGACGGTCTGGCACTGGTCGAGTTCGACGCCGCCGGGCGTCTGCGTGCATCGGGCTGGACACGCCCGCTGCTGATGCTCGACGGTGCGTTCGACCCGGCCGACACGGCGCAGGCGGCAGCGCAGCAGCTGACCCTGGTCGTGCACGGCATGCATCAGCTCGACTGGATCGCCTGCCTGCCGGGGCACAGCCGCGTCGACATCTACCTGAAAATGAACAGCGGTATGAACCGGCTCGGTTTTCCGGCGGCGGCCTTCGGCGCCGCGCTCGAGCGCGCACGTGCCTTGCCGGCCGTGCGCTCGATCACCCTGATGACGCATTTCGCCGATGCCGATCGCGATCACGGAACCGACGAGGCGCTGCAGCGCTTCCGCCATGCGGCCGCCGGCTGTCCGGGCGCGCGGTCGCTGGCCCGCTCGCTGGCCAATTCCGCGGCCCTGTTGTCCGATCCGGCAACACGGGCGGCGGCGGTGCGTCCCGGGATCATGCTCTATGGTGGCACGCCGTTTGCCCACCGCGATGCGCAGTCGCTCGGATTGCGTGCGGCGATGCATTTCGAGTCGAGACTGGTCGGCGTGCAATCGGTGCCCGCCGGCGAGGCGATCGGTTACGGGTCGACGTTTCGTGCCGCGCAGCCGATGCGCATCGGCGTTGTCGCCTGCGGCTACGCCGACGGCTACCCGCGACACGCGCCGCCCGGGACTCCGGTGGCGGTCGGCGGGGTGCGCACGCGCATCGTTGGGCGTGTCTCGATGGATCTGCTCACCGTGGATCTGGAGCCGGTGCCCGGCGCCGACGTCGGTGCACCGGTCCAGTTGTGGGGCGATGTCATCCCGGTGGACGAAGTGGCCGCTGCCAGCGGCACGATCGGCTATCAGCTGATGTGTGCCGTCGCGCCGC
Source organism: Burkholderiaceae bacterium (assembly GCA_036844405.1). Classification (GTDB taxonomy): domain Bacteria; phylum Pseudomonadota; class Gammaproteobacteria; order Burkholderiales; family Burkholderiaceae_E; genus Zeimonas. The sequence goes on from DAIUFU010000045.1 coordinate 6,384, forward strand.
GGGTCGACCGGCGGGTGCGTGCCGGGGAATGAGATGAGCGGTGGAACGGGCAACGGAGCCCTGACAGGACGCTGACGGACAACAGGACGGGAATGGCGCGCGCACGTACACACTATGTCTGTCGCGAATGCGGCGGCAGCAATGCCAAATGGCTGGGGCAGTGCCCGCACTGCGGCACCTGGAACAGTCTGGTCGAATCGGTCGAACCGGGTCCGGCGGCAGCGAACCGGTTTTCCCCGCTGGCGCCCGCGCAGCCAGTGGTCACGCTCGACGAGGTCGCGGTGGTCGCGATCGAGCGCATCCCGACCGGTATCGATGAATTCGACCGGGTGCTCGGCGGCGGTATCGTCGCCGGTTCGGTCGTCCTGATCGGCGGCGATCCCGGCATCGGCAAGTCGACACTGCTGCTGCAGGCGCTCGTCGCCTTGTGCAATCAGCGCGAAGTGCTGTACGTCAGCGGCGAGGAGTCGGCGGCGCAGGTCGCCATGCGTGCGCACCGCATGGGTGCGGGCGCGGTGCCATTGCCGCTGATGGCCGAGATCGAACTCGAACGGATCACGGCCGAGATCGAAACGCGCCGTCCGGCGCTGGTCGTCATCGATTCGATCCAGACGCTGTATTCGTCGCAACTGCAGTCCGCCCCCGGATCGGTCGCCCAGGTGCGCGAATGCGCGGCGCAGCTCACCCGTCTGTCGAAGCAGCTGGGCATTGCCGTCGTCATGATCGGTCACGTCACCAAGGAAGGTGCGCTGGCCGGGCCGCGCGTGCTGGAACACATGGTCGACGCCGTTCTCTATTTCGAGGGTGACGCCCATTCGTCGTTCCGGCTGGTGCGCGCGTTCAAGAACCGCTTCGGCGCGGTCAACGAACTGGGTGTATTCGCGATGACCGACCGCGGGTTGCGCGGCGTCTCCAATCCGTCGGCGCTGTTCCTGTCGACTCATGCCGCCGGCGTGCCCGGCTCATGCGTGCACGTCACGCAGGAGGGCACGCGTCCGCTGCTGGTCGAAATCCAGGCACTGGTCGACACGGCGCACGTGCCCAATCCGCGCCGGCTGTCGGTCGGTCTCGAACAGAACCGGCTGGCCATGTTGCTGGCGGTGCTGCACCGGCACGCCGGCATTGCCTGCTATGACCAGGACGTCTTCGTGAATGCGGTCGGCGGTGTGCGCGTGTCCGAGCCGGCCGCCGATCTGGCCGTTCTGCTGGCGATCGTGTCGTCGCTCAGGAACCGCGCCCTGCCGAAGGGGATTGCCGTCTTCGGTGAAATCGGTCTGGCCGGTGAAGTCCGGCCGGCGCCGCGCGGCCAGGAACGCCTGCGTGAAGCGGCCAAACTCGGATTTTCGCGCGTGCTGCTGCCGCGGGCGAACCTGCCGCGACGTCCGATCGAGGGCGTGACGGCGGTCGCGCTCGATCGGGTCGATCACGCGCTGGAAGTCGTCTGGAACGAGTGATCGCGGCGGCGGCCGGCCAGTGCGGCCGCCACCGCCCGACGCCCACTGCGCACCGCCGTTTCCAGCGTGGCCGGATACTCGTCGTCGACGTAATCGCCGGCCAGCCAGATCCCGGGCAGGTGATCACCGAACATGGCTTGGTGAAAGCGCGGCCGATCCGGCGTGCAGCGGAGGGTCGCGCGCTTTTCGATCACGGCATGCCGGACATCCGCCAGGGGCACGCCGAGCTGGCGGCTGACCTGATGGGCGACGGCGTCGGCCATTTCGCCGCGGGACATCGTCGGCAGCGCCGAGGCGACGCTGATGACGACCGTCGCGAGTCGCCAGCCGCCCTGGCTGCCGCGCGCGAACAGCCACTGGCCCCAGGCCTGTTCCCCGTCGTCGTGCAGCAGGATCCAGCGCGGCAGTGCCGGTGCGACCGGGTGTCGCCAGGCCAGCAGGATGCTGGCAATCGGTTCGTGCCGCAGGCGTGCGAAGCGCTGCAGACGCGGGTCGTCCGGCGCGAGATGCGAAACGAGAAGACGCGCCGCATCGGCCGCCGTCGTTGCAATGACGACGTGTGGCGCCCGCACCGTGCTGGTGTTGGTGCCGGGGCCGGCATCGATCTCCCACTGCCCGGTGGTGCGGCGCAGATCACGTACGCCGGCCTGAAGACGAACTTCGGCTCCGTGCGTCTGCAACCAGTCGACGGCGGGTTGCGTCAGTGCTTCGTGCAGGGTGCCTGCAGGAACGAGAAAATCGGTGGCCGCCCGCGGGCCGCCCAGCGTGTCGCGCAACACGGCGGCGAATGCGGCCGCACAGGCCAGCGCCGGTGCGGTGTTCATGACCCCCACGCACAATGGCTGCCAGAGCCGCCGCACGAGTGCCGGTGGCTGGTGCAGACGCGCGAGCAGCGCCGCGACCGTCTCGTCGGCCTCGACGTGCCAGCCGCGCAGGCGCAGTGCCGCCATCATTCCCAGCGCCGCCAGGCGCTCGCCCGACGTCAGGCCTCTTGCGCGCAGCAGTGCACCCAGCAGATGCCAGGGAGCGTGGCGCGCGCGCACTTCGAGCCGCAGGCCGGCGGTGTCGGCAAGCCGCATCGGCACCCGCTCGAACGGCGTCCGGCCGCCGCCGGTGATCCGCGCCAGTTCCAGACATTCGCGGTAGGCGCCCAGCAGGGCATGCTGGCCGCTGTCGATGCGCACCGGGCCGGCGTCGAGTTCGAGCCGGATTTCGCGCGCCCGCCCGCCGGCAAAGGCTGCCCGCTCGAACAGCGCCACACGGGCGCCGGCCCGGGTGGCGTGCACGGCAGCGGCCAGACCGGCCCAGCCCGCGCCGATGACGGCCAGATCCACCGCGCCGGCCCGGCGCGCCGGTGAAGCGCTCTGGTTGCGCGCCACTTCGCGCGTCGTCATCGGTTCCGGCGACCACCCGGCAGATGGGTGGCACCGGACATCCAGGTCCGAAGGGCGATCCACAGCTTGCGTGCCGGTGGCAGCGAGGTACGGTGCGTCAGCACGCGGAAACCGTCGCGTTCGATCTCGTCGAGCAGGGTGAAATAGACGGCTGCCATCATGAGGCCGGGCTTTTGCCGGCGCGCCTCCTGCGGCTCGAGAAAGGCCAGCGCACGGGCGCAGGTCGTGCGCGCGCGCTCGGCCTGGAAGCGCATCAGTTCGACGAAGCGATCGCTGGGCCGAATGGCCAGGATTTCGTGTGCGCCCACGCCGAAGTGCAACAGGTCTTCGATCGGCAGATAGATGCGGTTGCGGCGCGCGTCCTCGCCGACGTCGCGCACGATGTTCACCAGTTGCAGTGCCAGGCCAAGTTCGGCGGCATAGCGCAGCGTCGATTCCTGCCGGGCACCAAAGATGCCGGCGCTGAGCAGGCCGACGACGCCGGCGACGCGGTGGCAGTACAGGCGCAGGCCCTCGAAATCGGCGTAGCGGTCCTGTTCGAGGTCCATCTGCATGCCGTCGATGATTTCGACCAGCCGCCGCCGGCCGATCGAATACGTGTCGAGCCAGGGGGCGAGTGCGCGCGTCACCGGGTGCTGGGGCTGGCCGGCGTACAGGCGTTCGACCTCGCTGCGCCACCAGTCCAGGCGTGCCCGCGCCAGTTCCGGCTCGGATGACTCGTCGACGACGTCGTCGACTTCGCGGCAGAAGGCGTACAGGGCAGTAATCGCCCGGCGCTGATCGGCGGGCAGGAACGCGAAGCTCAGGTAGAAGTTCGATCCGCTGCGCGCCGCGCGTTCGCGGCAATACTGTTCGGGGCTCATCGTGCTTCGCCGCCATCCCGATCGCTGCCGTCCCGGCCGCCGCTGGCCCGCTCGTCCGGCACGCGCGTCGAGCCGGCCGCCAGACGAAGCAGCGCCGCCGAGTCGCGCCAGCCGAGTACCGGTCGTCGCGCCAGCGGATCGTAGCCACTGATGCGCAACTGTTCGGCAATGCGCAGACCGCCGCCCATGATGGCGCGCAGTTCGAGGGCGAGGCGCCACGGCACATGGCGCACGAGCGCACTGCCGCTGCGCAGCAGGTGCACGGCGGCAGCGGTCTGATCCGCCAGCAGTGCGCTCAGCGCCGGCGTTGCCCGGCCACGTTCGACCGCACGGGCGACGTCCGATTCCGACAGCCCCGCCGCATGCAGTTCGTCGAGCGGCAGGTACAGGCGGTTGCGGTGCCAGTCGATGCCCAGATCCTGAACGAAATTGAGCAGTTGCAGGGCACTGCAGATCGCGTCGGAAGATGATTTCGTGCGCTCGTTCCAGACATCGAACAGACGCAGGATGACTTCGCCGACCGGATTCGCCGAACGGGTGCAGTAGTCGAGCAGGCTGGCGCGGCTGTCATGGCGCACGCCATGCTCGCCGGCGGCCGCGTCCTGGCGGAAGGCCGACAGCAATGCCTGCAGCGGTGCGCGCGGCAGCCCGTGTCGATCGCAGTGGTGCTGCAATCGGGCGACGAGCGGGGAGGGGCTGCACTGCCCGAGCAGCTCACGTTCGAGCGCATCGAGCGCCGCGATCCGTTCGTCCGCACTGGCCTCGCCTTCATCGGCGAGATCGTCGGCATGACGTGCGAAGCGATACAAGGCATGAATCGCCGGTCGCAGGCGCGCCGGCAGCAGGATCGAGGCAACCGGAAAGTTTTCGTAATGCCCGAGCGGATCCGGTTGCCGGGCGAGGGATGTCGTCATTGGCGCGCATTGTAGTGGCGTGCGCAGTCCGGTGGAGCCGGCGCACGAGCCGCCGGTACGGGTGTTGCCGCACGGGCCGCCCGGCACACCCGCCGGGGACCGGTTCTCCGCTTCGTTTAAAATGCTCTGTTTCTCCCTGACCGCGGCCGTGGCGGAACTGGTAGACGCACCAGGTTTAGGTCCTGGCGCTGCGAAGCGTGAAGGTTCGACTCCTTTCGGCCGCACCACCGTCCGGGGGGGCTGCCCGGTTGCCGGGTGAGCCGACCCCACGGTGATTCACTGGACGATGACGAAACAGACCATGGCAACGCAACTGGAATCGACTGGCGCGCTCGAGCGCAAACTGGAGTTGGCCGTACCGGTAGCCGACATCAACCGGGAGGTTGCCGAGCGCCTGCGCAGGGTTGCGCGCAATCTGAAGATGCCCGGCTTTCGCCCGGGCAAGGTCCCGATGAAGATGGTCGAACAGTCGTACGGCCCCCGGACGCACGCGGAAGTGCTGTCCGACGCCGTCTCGCGCGTGTTTGGCGAGGCCGTTGCCGAGCATGCGCTGCGGGTGGCCGGCCCGCCGCAGATCGAGCCGCGCGACAACGACGATGCCGAACAGATGGGATTCACGGCGACCTTCGAGGTCTATCCCGAGATCGTGCTGGGCGATCCGTCCACCCTGTCGATCGAACGTCTCGAGTCGCCGATCGGGGACGCCGAAATCGACAAGACCCTCGATGTGCTGCGCCGGCAGCGAGCGAAGTGGAACGAAGTCACGCGTCCGGCACAGGATGGCGATCGTCTGACCATCGATTTCACCGGCCGGATCGACGACGTCGCCTTCGAGGGCGGCAGCGCCGAGGGTTTTTCCTTCGTCCTGGGCGAAGGCCGCATGCTGGCCGATTTCGAGAGCGGTCTGCGTGGAGCCGGCGCTGGTGAGACACGCCATTTCCCGGTCGCCTTTCCGGAGGATTACGGCTCGGCCGATCTGGCCGGCAAGACCGCGCAGTTCGAGGTCACGCTGCACCGGATCGAAGAGGCCGAACTGCCGGTGGTCGACGAGGCGTTTGCCCGCGAACTGGGTGTCGAGGACGGTAACGTCGAGCGCTTGCGCAACGACATCCGGGCCAATATCGAGCGCGAGGTCGGACAGCGCCTGCGCAGCCGGACAAAGGCAGAGGTGATGGAGGCGCTGCTCGGTCTGGCCGAGTTCGAACTGCCGAAGGCACTGGTCGATGCCGAGAACCAGGCCCTGTCGGCGCGCGCGCTGGACGATCTGAAGGCGCGCGGCGTCGATCCCCAGCAATTGCCGCCGATCCCGCCGGACACGTTCCGGGAACAGGCCGAACGTCGCGTCCGCCTTGGCCTGCTGGTGGCCGAGATCGTTCGCACGCAGGAACTGCAGGCGAAGCCGGAACAGATCCGTCAGCAGATCGACGAGTTCGCACAGGCCTACGAGAACCCGGGCGAAGTGGTCCGCCATTATTTCAGCGACCGCAATCGGCTGGCTGATGTCGAGGCGGTCGTGATCGAGCAGAACGTGGTCGAATGGGCGCTGGAAAAAGCCGGTGCCGGCGCACGCACGATCGATTTCGACGAACTGATGAGCACGCGCTGAGCACGGATGGCGCTGCCGGCCGCGTGCCGGGTGGAGAAAAGAAATGACTTTCAACAGCCTCGTCGAGGATCTCGTCCAGGCCCATCTGTCCCAGGCGCAGGAGCCGCGCGGTCTCGGCATGGTGCCGATCGTGATCGAGCAAAGCGGACGCGGCGAACGGGCGTACGACATCTACTCGCGCCTGCTGCGCGAGCACGTGATCTTTCTGGTCGGGCCGGTGATGGATCAGACGGCCAATCTGATCGTCGCGCAACTGCTGTTCCTCGAGTCGGAAAATCCCGACAAGGACATTTCGTTCTACATCAATTCGCCGGGCGGATCGGTATCCGCCGGGCTGGCGATCTACGACACGATGCAGTTCATCAAGCCCGACATCAGCACGCTGTGCATGGGCATCGCGGCCAGCATGGGCGCGTTCCTGCTGGCGGCCGGGGCGAAGGGCAAGCGGCTTGCGCTGCCCAACGCGCGCATCATGATTCACCAGCCGTCAGGTGGTGCACAGGGCCAGGCTTCGGACATCGAGATCCACGCGAAGGAAATCCTGTACACGCGCGAACGGCTGAACCGCATCCTCGCGGAAAAGACCGGCCAGCCGATCGAACGCATCGCAGCCGACACCGATCGTGACAACTTCATGTCCTCGGAAGATGCGGTAAGCTACGGACTCATCGACAAGGTGATGACGAAGCGGGGCGAGGAAGCCTGAATCGGCAACTGCATCGACTGCGGACTTCCCCTGCGCGTACCTTGCCCGGTATCGAGCGCGAAGTGGCTACATGTGAAGTCCGCCCTGGAAAATCCCGCGGAGCCTTTCGCCGGTTGCGCGCCCGCCGCGCGCAACCGGGCTGGCCCCGCCGGGGACACCGGTCGCATGAAGGCCGGTGACAGCGTGCATATGGCGTGTATGTGGCGTGCATAAGGCCTGCGGATCTGCTCGGACGGGCCGGGAGCGAGGATGACTGACAAGAAAGGCTCGAGCGAAAAACTGCTGTACTGCTCGTTTTGCGGCAAGAGTCAGCATGAAGTACGCAAACTGATCGCCGGACCCTCGGTATTCATCTGCGACGAATGCATCGAGCTGTGCAATGACATCGTTCGCGATGAAGCACAGGCCGGCGAGGGCGATGGCAAGGACAAGCCCGGACTGCCGACGCCGGCGGGGATCTGCGCGATTCTCGACCAGTACGTGATCGGCCAGGCGCGCGCAAAGAAGATTCTTTCGGTCGCCGTCTACAACCACTACAAGCGTCTGCAGCATCGTGGCGGCAAGGACGGAGTCGAACTGGCCAAGAGCAACATCCTGCTGGTGGGCCCGACCGGCTCCGGCAAGACGCTGCTCGCGCAGACGCTGGCGCGCCTGCTCAACGTGCCGTTCGTGATCGCCGATGCGACCACGCTGACCGAGGCGGGATATGTCGGCGAGGACGTCGAGAACATCATCCAGAAGCTGCTGCAGGCCTGCAATTACGAAGTCGAGAAGGCGCAGAGCGGAATCGTCTACATCGACGAGATCGACAAGATTTCGCGCAAGTCGGACAACCCGTCCATTACCCGCGATGTTTCCGGGGAGGGCGTTCAGCAGGCACTGCTCAAGCTGATTGAAGGCACGATCGCGTCGATTCCGCCACAGGGCGGGCGCAAGCATCCGAACCAGGATTTCGTGCAGATCGACACGACCAATATCCTGTTCATCTGCGGTGGCGCCTTCGACGGCCTTGAAAAGGTGATCCGCGATCGCTCGGCACGTACCGGAATCGGCTTTGGTGCCGAAGTGCGCAGTGCCGCCGAGCGGGCCGTCGGAGAGGTCCTGCGCGACATCGAGCCCGAGGATCTGGTCAAGTTCGGCCTGATTCCCGAACTGGTCGGACGGCTGCCGGTGATCGCCACGCTCGATGAGCTCAACGACGAGGCGCTGGTCCAGATCCTGATCGAGCCGAACAACGCGCTGGTCAAGCAATACCAGCAGCTGTTTTCGATGGAAGGCGTCGATCTGGAATTCCGTCCCGCAGCGCTGCAGGCGATCGCACGCCGGGCGCTGGAGCGCAAGACCGGTGCCCGCGGGCTGCGTTCCATCCTCGAGCAGATCCTGCTCGACGTCATGTTCGAGCTGCCTGGTCTGCAGAACGTGCAGAAAGTCGTCGTCGATGAAAACGTCATCGACGGCGATGGCAAACCGCTCGTCATCTACGCCGATACGCCGCGCGTTTCCGGCTCCAACTGAACGGGTGAGGCTGCACCGGCAGGATGGCCGTACCGTCGTCCGGCCGCATGCAGGCGTCGCGTGTGCGTCCGGAACGCCCGACATGGCAGCCGGTACACATGCCCGACCCGTTCGTCGTCCTGTTTGCCGGGCTGCGGGCCACTTTGGCTTATGCTCGGTCCGATGACTGCCGTTGGCCGGCCCCGGCCCGCTCGCCGCCTGCCATGATGTCCCAGGCCGGTCGAGGGCCGGTTCCGGGGTCCGCGTGCCCATCGGGCAGGGTTGCGCGACACGCCACGGCTTGAATTCCGCTCAACGGCCACGACATCGGCCGTGAAGTTTCACTGGAGAACCGAATGTCAGAAATCCGGTCACCTGACCAGCAATCGCTACCGTTGCTGCCCTTGCGCGACGTGGTGGTGTTCCCACAGATGGTGATACCGCTCTTCGTCGGCCGCCCGAAGTCGATCAAGGCGCTGGAAGCCGCCATGGAAAGCGGCAAGAGCATCATGCTGGCCGCGCAGAAAAATGCATCCAAGGACGAGCCGGCGGCCGAAGACATCCATGAAATCGGCTGCATCTCGAACATCCTGCAGATGCTCAAGCTGCCCGACGGCACCGTCAAGGTGCTGATCGAGGGTGCGCATCGGGCGCGCATCGTTCACATCGAAGACGGCGAGAGCCACTTCAGCTGCGTGGTCGAGGCCATCGAACCGCCGGTCGGCGAAAGTGCCGAAGCCGAGGCGCTGCGCCGCGCCATCCTGGCGCAGTTCGACCAGTACGTGAAGCTGAACAAGAAAGTGCCGCCGGAAATCCTTGCCTCGCTCAGCGGCATCGAGGATGCCGGGCGCCTGGCGGACACGATCGCCACGCATCTGCCGATCCGCATCGAGCAGAAGCAGAACATTCTCGAGACCAATGACGTCGGCGAGCGCTTGGAGAAACTGCTGGCGCAGATCGAGACCGAACTCGACATCCTCCAGGTCGAAAAGCGCATTCGTGGCCGCGTCAAGCGCCAGATGGAGAAGAGCCAGCGCGAGTACTACCTCAACGAGCAGGTCAAGG